>JBBDRV010000217.1:0-18014 GCA_040905285.1 Balneolaceae bacterium
GATGAACGCTCTCGTAAAGCGTAGGCCAGCGGTTCAAATCCGCTCACCGGCTCCAGTCTCTCTTCAGTAGACGTATGTTATCGGTTTCTCCTCAGTACTTATGTCAGCAGCGGGACAGCAGCGGGGTTGGCGCAATCCGGTGTAGGATTTCAACCCAGGTGCCGGCAGTTTTCGGTTACGGGGGGATGAGAATTCAAGCTTATATGCATCTGCTGGCTGTCTTTTCCTGCCGGACTTTTTTATTGAGCGGGAACCTTTTCTGCCCATTTTACATATATAATATATATAGCAGATAAGAGAGAAATGACGATGAGAAGAAAAAAAGATATATCCAAAGGGGAGGAATCATGAAACTAATTTCCACTCGCATTCATGGGACCTTCGATTATTTATTTGCACTAACCATGATAGTTTCTCCCTGGCTGTTTGGTTTTGCCAGGTATGATTCCGCCATGTGGGTTCCCATCCTGCTGGGTCTGTTTGTGATCATTTACAGTTTTTTTACTGATTACGAACGGGGAGTAATACCCGATATATGCGTAAAGACAAACCTGTGCCTCGACGGACTTGCCGGAGTTTTCCTTGCAGTTTCCCCCTGGCTGTTTGGTTTTGCCAATATTGTCTACGTTCCGCATCTTATCGTGGGATTGGCTGGAATGGCCGCTGCCCTTCTGACAGTAAAAGAACCGGCCGCACCACCCAGGCGCGCAACCGTTGAATAACCGCATGCACGCTGGACAGCTTCTGTAAATTCCTTCTCCTGTCAGCGGAGATCCCTGTAGATTTCGTCCGCGGAATACTCCGGTCTTTCAAACAGCAATGACGACCTCAGTTCGATACTGCGGGTCAGTGTACTGACTATCTCCAGAGCCCGCAAAGAATGGGTATTGCTGTAATCGGTCAAATAGGCATTCGCAAGCTCACGCTCCCCCGCCTGAAGCAGAGTCCCGGCGGTTTTTTCAACCTTTTCTTTCTGGTCCTCTCTCATCATCTGCTCAAATGCATTCAGCGTTCTGTGAACCTCCGGATAGAACATGTTGAAACGCTCACTGAAAGCTTCTTCATCGGGCCACTCTGTGCCGGCCGCCTCCCGGGGGGCATCCACAGCGTAAAATAGCCGCTTGAACGTATGATAAGCATAGCGGGTTGCTTCCTGAACCTGAAGCTGCTGTGGCAGGAAACCATCTGATTCATCAACACTCAGATATCTCCCCCATTTGAATTCGACCGGCACATCTTCCATCCCGATGTAATAAGGCACAAACGGACTTGTCAATGCCGGAGATACTGTCGCCCACAGGGTTCTCAGCTCCGCCGGGACATCATCCCTCAGATGGGCGACAGTACCGTATCCTGCGGTTTGCCCGGTGATAATCGTACTTCGAACAGCTTCCTTCATATCTTCAAGACTCACCGGCGCCTTTTGGCTCAGCCACTCTTCCATTTTTTCAACAATATCGTCCCTCATCTGGATTCCGGGTACTTCGGGCTGCCTGTCCGTCCCGTACACCCTGTTCACGTTAAAAGGGCCATCCCTGTCCGGATCATACCAGCCCCGCTCAACAGCAAACGAGATCAGGTTATCCGACCCCATAAAATCAGGGTGCTCCTGGTAGTTATCAGGAATTTCTCCTATATAGCCGGGACGCGATACACGAACTTCGTCTGATCCGAGTCTTTCCGCGACCCACAACCCCTGTCCGCCCGCAAATTCGATAAGCACCCACCCTTCAGTGACATCGGCAAACAGGTGAGAATTGCCGCCATAGGTGGCATATCCATGCTCATCGACCAGCCGACCAACTATTTCTGCGGCCTCACGTGCAGATGATGCCCGCTCCATCGCAATTCGTGATAAATCACTGTAGGAAAGACCTTTTTGCGGATCCGGGGTCATGTCAACCAGCTCGGAACGCGACGGAGACCAAATGTCTCTTGCCGCAACATTATGTTCATTCAGTCCTCCATTTTCCAGAGGGGCGGGGTAGCCGGCGTAGGAAGAATATTTTACAGCAATATATTTAAAGGTCTCCGAAGACTGTGGTATCCCGAATCTCACACCGGGAAATCTGGCGTCTTCAGTAATACCCACACACAGGGTCGCACCCGGTTCATGTTTTACCCCCGGAACAACTTCAATCCAGTGACTGGACGGTTCGTCTCCGTAGCCGCCCAGGAGAACACTTCCGTCTTCGGTAAGATCGCTTCCGACATAAAGCCCCACACTGGCCATCGCGGGACCGGCAAACAGACAGGACAGAATAAACACTGTATTATAAACCAGAGATGAGGTTTTCTTGACCATACTTCGATTGTATTTAGTGGAGGATATTGATACCTGCTTTGCAGTCAGCTTGAATGGACTGCATACGGATTGTATCCAACTTACTGTTGAATCTTCTTATATACAAAGGCAGGGCTGATTTCAACCATTCAGAAGTGATTTCATTAAGATGCTACCCCATGGAAATCAATGCCTCGTGACATCAACGGCAGGGATGAAGCCGGGAAACCGGAGAGGAGTAATCCCGCACGGCAGGCAAGCATGATTCTACATTGCGAAATTTCTGCAGTTTTTTATTATTATTGACAGCATCAAATCATCTACAATTAAATTGTCCGCTGATGCCTGGTTTACAAAAACCTGTTGCTTTAATCCTGTTTCTTATTTTTACCGGGTTTGTTTTTTCCTCTTGCGGTGTGGTAAAAAACGGTACAGTTACAGAGAGGCCGGAAGAAAATTTTGCTGAAACAGGTTCCCTGATCCAGGAAGGGCAGGCCAGCTGGTACGGGCCTAAGTTTCATGGAAAGCTTACCGCCAATGGAGAAATATATGACATGGATGATCTTACCGCTGCACACCGGACGCTGCCATTCAATACAAAAGTCAGGGTAACGAACAAGGCAAACGGTAAAAGCGTCGACGTTAGAATCAATGACCGCGGACCGTATGTTGGAAACCGGATAATCGACCTTTCACGCCAGGCTGCCAGGGAAATCGACATGATGGATGCCGGCGTCGGCAACATTACTATTAACTTGCTGAACGAAGGAGACCGGCCGATCACCAGTTCCAATAGCAGCAGCAGAGAATCTTTTACCGTCCAGCTCGCTTCTTTTGATACAGAACAGCGGGCTGTTGAGGAATCAGGAAAAATCAGCGGATCGGAAGTTGTTCAGATACCGGTGGGCGGCCGGAACATCTACCGGGTGTATTATGGAACGTACACCTCTGCCGCTGATGCGGAGAAGAAAATGAGGGAGATGAGAAGACGGGGCATTGTCGGCTTTGTAAAACAACGGGAAAATTAGCGCAAAGCTCACAAGCCGCAAGAATTATCGACCGCGGGGCGGACAGCTGCCAAAAGAACACCATGAAAAAAAACATCATTGTAATCGGTTCCGGGTTTGGAGGACTTGCAGCTGCTTCGAGACTGCTTTCGCAGGGTCATCATGTCTCACTGTTTGAAAAAAGGGATAAAGCAGGCGGACGGGCATACCTGTATGAAACAGGCGGTTTCAAATTCGACGGAGGGCCTACTGTCATTACAGCCCCGTTTATGTTCGATGATCTCTTCACCCGGGCCGGCAGGAATCGTGAAGATTATATCAGATTTATTCCCCTCGACCCCTATTACAGAATCTTTGATCATAACGGGGAGAGCTTTGATTACAGAAGCAGCCACGAAGAGATGCTGGCCGAGATTGGAAAACGCAGTCCGGCGGACAGGCAGGGGTATAGCACCTTCCTAAAATCCACAAAAGCGATTTTTGACAAGGCTTTTACCGAACTTTCTGACAAGCCTTTCCTGTCCGTAGGTGATATGGTAAGGGTGGTCCCTGATCTGCTCCGTCTGCGCTCCCATCAGTCCGTATATACCCACGTCTCCCGTTTTATAGATGATGAATTCCTTCAACGCTGCTTTTCCTTTCACCCTTTATTAGTCGGCGGGAATCCCTTTGATACGACATCTGTCTATTCACTGATCCATTATCTTGAACGAAACTGGGGTGTTCATTATCCCGAGGGAGGCACCAATACTGTCGTGGATGCTCTTGTAACCCTTATCCGGGAACAGGGCGGGGATATTTATCTGGATACGGAAATTGATAAAATTCTGGTTGAGGACGGTCGTGCAACCGGTATCAGGATGAAAGGCGGTGGCATTCATCGGGCTGACACAGTCGTTTCAAATGCAGATGTGGCATTTACCTACAAGCGTCTGGTTGCACCGGAACATCGGCTGACATATACGGACAAGAAGCTGGACAGCATGAAATACAGCATGTCGCTGTTTGTTATCTATTTCGGAACCAACAGGCGATACCCCGATTCCAACCTGTCCCATCACAATATCATATTGGGTAAACGTTTCAGGGGTCTGCTGGATGACATATTTCATCATAAAACACTGTCAGATGATTTCTCCCTTTACCTGCATGTTCCTACGAAAACCGACCCGTCAATCGCTCCGGACGGTTGTGAATCCTTTTATGTTCTGTCGCCGGTACCCCACCTGGACAGCAAAACCGACTGGAAAAGACAGGCACAGCCCTACAGGGATGCGATCATGAAATTTCTCGAGGACAACTATCTTCCGGACCTCCGGAAAAACATTATCGCTGAACATATCATCAGTCCCCTGCACTTCCGGGATACACTGAACAGCTATAAGGGAGCCGCTTTTTCTTTTGAGCCCATCCTTACCCAGTCTGCCTGGTTCCGACCCCATAACAGGAGCGAGGACGTAGAAGAGCTTTATTTTGTAGGCGCAGGAACCCATCCGGGGGCAGGGCTGCCCGGCGTGCTTTCATCTGCAAAGATAACCGGGGATTTGATCGGCCGGGCATAGTTGCCTGGCGTTCCTTCCCTCTACAGGTCATTGTAAAGGGAAATCCCACTAACGTGTTCCGGGCTATTCAGCCCTGAGGGTGAACATTCATTTTTTCCCGATTTTTTGCTGGAGGGAATCCCAGTCATTCAAAAATCTCTCCAGTCCGATATCTGTAAGCGGATGCTTTAGCAATGCTTCGATCACACTCAGCGGCATCGTGGCGACATCGGCTCCATAGCGGGCTGCTTCCATCACATGCATCGGATGACGTATACTTGCTGCAAGTACTTCTGTTTCATATCCGTAATTGCCATAAATAGTCACTATATCGGCAATCAGGTCCATTCCTTCACTCGAAATATCATCCAGACGGCCGACGAATGGTGATATGTATGACGCACCCGCTTTTGCGGCAATCAACGCCTGAGTGGCGGAAAAACAGAGGGTGCAATTTGTTCGTATTCCTTCCTCTGCCAGGGTTTTAATGGCTTTTATTCCTTCTTTGATCAGCGGAATTTTAACTACTACGTTGTCAGCAATAGCCGCCAGTTTCCTGCCTTCCGCCACCATATCCGCATAATCGGTGGCAACAACTTCAGCAGAAATATCCCCTTCAACCATGGAGCATATTTTGGCTATGTGCGCTTCGAAATCCTCAACTCCTATTTTGGCACAGAGACTGGGATTGGTTGTAACCCCATCCAGGACTCCCAGTGCATTAGCCTCTTTTATTTCATTTAGATCGGCGGTATCAATAAAAAATTTCATATGGGTAACCTACACGTTGATATTAAGCTGTCGATGCTTTGAAAAAACTTTTTCCTGTTCTATAAAATAAAATATTTCTCCGGTAGAATGTGCAGTGCCGCCGGACGGCACAACTTATACACCAAATACGAGTATTTCAATACCGGCGGGAACTATACGAAACACAGCACCCTTCAAGCTCTTGCTGTAATTAATATGCCGCATTTGGTTTATAACGACAAAGACGTTTTATATATTGAATCAAGCGGCAGGATTCCCGGTAGCAAATACGATCGGATTTCAGGGATAGATGTCAGATGGAATTACCAGATGGAATATCAGTCTTCAGGCAACTAACCGGCCCGCATGGGCTAATCAATAGCAGGATTATATCAATACAAACGGACAGAACATGAGCAAGTCAACCAGAAGTTTTACATTCGGATTATTCAGTGGTGCGATTTTTGGTGCCGGCCTGGCACTTTTGTATGCACCGGATAAAGGCAGCCATACACGTGATATTCTTTCCTATCGCCTTGTCAAATACAAGGACGACCTGAAGAAGATTATCAGCCAGCTTAAAAAGGAAAAGGAGAATCTGGTTTCCGATGCAAAGAAAAAAGGGGATGAAGTTGTATTGAATGCCAAACAGCGTGCCGACGACTTAATCCGGGAAGCTGAAAATCTTCTGGACAATATCGAAAAAACGAAATAAATACCTGCACGTTCCGGTTCATGCTGTTCGAACAAATGCAAAAGCCCCGGCCTTGTTGAGACCGGGGCTTTTGTGTTTTTTCTTTATATGTTCAAAAAGACTACTCGCTCTTTTCGTCCGACTCGTCGGCACTGAGGGCTTCGAACACTTTCTGAACTTCGACGTCCCCATCTTCCATTTCTGCTTTTGAACCGACAATGATGTCGTCGTATGTACGCAGACCTGTACCGGCCGGTACTTTGTGTCCGACAACAACGTTTTCCTTCAAACCCCGAAGGAAATCTTTTTTAGCTTCGATTGACGCCTGGGTCAATACCTTTGTCGTTTCCTGAAAAGAAGCGGCAGACAACCAGCTCTCGGTACTTAACGCTGCACGCGTAATACCAAGAAGGATCGGTTTGGAAATGGCCGGTTCAGCTTCACGTGTCTGAAGCTCATCCTTGCCTTCCTTAATCAGTTCGTTATTGTACTCACGAACTTCCCGCCTGTCCAGAATGTGTCCCGGCTTAAGCTCGCTGTCTCCGGTATCAGTAACAACAAATTTGCCGATCAACTCGTCATTTCTGTTGTTCAGTTCAAACCGGTCAACTTTGTCGCCTTCGAGATACATCGTATCGCCCGGGTCGGTTACCTCAACTTTCTGCATCATCGTGCGAACAATCACCTCGATATGCTTGTCATTGATTTTAACCCCCTGGAGCCGGTATACCTCCTGAATCTCATTTACCAGGTAGGACTGTACAGCAAACGGGCCGAGGATATTGAGAATATCCTGTGCCGGTATCGTACCGTCAGACAGTGGCTGACCCGCCCTGATATAATCATTTTCCTGCACAAGGATATGCTTGGAAAGCGGGATAAGATATTTCTTTTCATCTGTACCGTCTTTACTCTCCACAATCACTTCCTGGGAACCACGCTTTCTGCCACCCATTTTGACAACACCGTCAATCTCGGTAACGGCAGCAGGTTCGGTCGGAGACCGTGCTTCAAACAGTTCCGTAATCCGGGGAAGACCGGCAGTGATATCCTTGGATTTGGATGCAGCTCTCGGAATCTTGGCCAGAACCTGACCGGCCTGGACATCCTCCTGGTCATCCACCACAATGTGTGTATCTACCGGCAGTGTGCTTTCACGGATCCGGTCACTATCCCCTTTCACCATTATCGTCGGTATCAGTGACCTGTCCTTGGAATCGATGATCACTTTCTCCCTGTGGCCGGTTTGGGTATCGGTATCTTCCGTATAGGTTATTTCATGAATAATGTCCTTGTATTCAATAACCCCGTTGATTTCACTGAAGATCAGGGCGTTGTACGGGTCCCACTTGCAAAGCGGGACGCCTTTCGGCACTTTTTCACCCTCTTCGACCATTATTTCCGATCCATAGGGTACATTGTATGTAGACAGGACCTTGTCGTCGTCATCCACCAGCTTGATTTCGCCTGCACGACTCAGCACAACACTGTGTGATTCCTCACCGTCATCATAATCGACCACACGGACATTGTCCAGTTGCACCTTACCGTCAAACTTGGCTTTATGCTGTGAATCTGCCTCCAGACGGGATGCGGTTCCACCCACGTGAAATGTTCTCAGCGTCAACTGAGTTCCGGGTTCCCCGATCGACTGTGCGGCAATAACACCCACAGCTTCACCCACCTGAACCATTGTATTGCGGGCGAGATCACGTCCATAGCATTTGGCACATACACCACGCTCCGTTTCACAGGTAAGGACCGACCTGATTTCTACGTCTTCAATAGAGGTTTCGGCAATCTTCTGGGCAACAACCTCATCAATCAGCTGGTTTGACTCACAAATAAGTTCATCACTGATGGGGTCATGAATTTCATGCATCGATACCCGACCGAGAATACGATCTTCAAGGCCTTCGATAACATCCTCATTATCTTTCAGGGCCTGCATCTTGATACCGCGAAGGGTTCCGCAGTCATGCTCATTGATGATGATATCCTGGGACACATCTACGAGCCTGCGTGTAAGATACCCGGCATCCGCTGTCTTAAGCGCTGTATCGGCCAGGCCTTTACGCGCCCCGTGAGTGGAAATAAAATATTCCAGTACGGTCAGTCCTTCACGGAAACTTGAAAGAATGGGATTCTCAATAACCTCATTTCCCTGCTGCAGGGAACTTTTCTGCGGTTTTGCCATCAGGCCCCGCATTCCGCCAAGCTGCCGTATCTGTTCTTTTGAACCCCGCGCGCCTGAATCGGCCATCATAAACACCGGGTTAAAACCTTCAAGATCATCAGCCAGACTTTGAAACAGGGTTTCGGAAACCCGGTTCGTCGTGCTTGTCCATTTATCTATTACCTGATTATACCGCTCATTGTCAGTAATAAAGCCCATCTCATAGCGATCCTGTATTTCGGCCACTTCGCTCTGGGCTTTTTCGATCAGCTGACGTTTGGCGTCAGGTATGATAATATCCTCAAGGCTGAATGAAAGACCACCGGTTGTCGCTTTTTCAAACCCTGCTGTTTTCATCTTGTCAAGAAAACTGGCTGTCTTTGCGGTACCTACGGTAGCATGAATATCACCGATCAGTATACGCAGCTCCTTTTTGCCAAGCGTCTTGTTTGTAAAAGGCACTCCGTCGGGTACAATCTCGTTAAACAGAACCCGTCCGGTAGTCGTCTTGATGATTTCATAGGTTACCTCGCCATCCTCACCGGTAAAAGGAACGCGCACATTGATTTTGGCGTGTGTCTCCAGTTTGTTCTGGTCGTATGCGATCAGCACTTCATCAGTAGAAGAGAATGTCTTCCCTTCCCCTCTCTTGCCGCTTCCCATTTTGGTCAGGTAATAAATACCCAGAACCATATCCTGGGACGGCACGGCAATCGGCCCCCCGTTGGCAGGACTCAGTATATTATGCGAGCCCAGCATCAGCACCGATGCCTCCAGTACGGCATCATGACTCAGGGGCAGGTGGACCGCCATCTGGTCACCGTCAAAATCAGCATTGAAGGCTGTACACGAAAGCGGATGCAGGCGGATAGCCTTGTCTTCAATAAGGACCGGCTGATATGCCTGAATCCCCAGCCTGTGCAATGTAGGCGCACGATTAAGCAGTACAGGATGTCCGTCAATTACATTTTCGAGAACCTCCCAGACAACCTGGTCACGGCGGTCGACCACTTTTTTCGCGCTTTTGACAGTTTTGACATACCCACGCTCGATCAGTCTCCGTATGACAAACGGTTTATAAAGCTCGATAGCCATCTCTTTCGGAAGCCCGCACTCATGCATCTTCTGTTCGGGTCCGACCACAATAACAGACCGGCCGGAATAATCAACACGTTTCCCGAGCAGGTTTTGACGGAAACGGCCGCTTTTCCCCTTCAACATGTCACTCAGTGACTTGAGAGGGCGATTATTATTTCTTACTGCGTTTGATTTTCTTGAATTGTCATAGAGGGAATCAACGGCTTCCTGAAGCATTCGCTTTTCATTCCGCAGAATAACGTCCGGAGCCTTGATATCAATCAACCGCTTCAGACGATTGTTCCGGATGATGACACGGCGATACAGGTCATTCAGATCCGAGGTGGCAAAACGGCCGCCTTCCAGAGGCACAAGAGGTCGCAGTTCAGGCGGGATCACTGGGATCACACGCTGGACCATCCATTCGGGCCGGTTTTCCGTATGCTGATTTGCAGCCCGGAATGATTCGATCACCTGCAGGCGCTTCAGTTTTTTCTTCTTCCGCATCTGGGAGGTTTCATTCCTGACCTCTTCCCTCAGCCTGTATGCGGTCTCTGCAAGATCCATATTCATAAGGAGAGATTCGATTGCGTCCGCACCCTCCTTGACGATAAACTTGTCTTCGTCATCATCGTCCAGATCGAAATTGTCTTCCGGCAGCTGGTCGAATATGTCAAATTTCTCCTCTTCACTGATCAGATCACCTCTCTTGTATCCCAGATCCTTCGCGAGGCCCGGATTTACGACCACAAAAGTCTCATAGTAAACAATCCGCTCCAGGTTCTTGGAGGAGAGCCCGATCAGATAGGCAATCTTGTTCGGCAGTGATTTGAAATACCAGATATGGACCACCGGGACGGTCAGGGTCAGATGACCCATGCGTTCGCGCCTCACAGCTTTCCTGGTCACTTCAACACCACAACGGTCACAGATAATGCCTTTGTACCGGATTCTCTTGTACTTCCCGCAGTGACATTCATAATCCTTGACCGGACCAAAAATCTTTTCACAGAAAAGACCGTCCATTTCCGGCTTGAATGTACGGTAGTTGATCGTTTCCGGTGTCAATACTTCCCCATGAGAACGGGATAAAATAGTCTCTGCAGAAGCCAGGGAGACACCGATATTATTAAAATCCTTGGTAACAGTTAATGTTTTCGTAGTCGGCAAGGGATTACCTCCGATTAATCTTGGATTAACTAAATTAGTCTATATGAATTTCGAGACCGAGACCCATCAGCTCGCGCAACAGCACCTTGAATGATTCGGGCACTTCCCCTTCAGGCAGATTTTCGCCTTTTACAATGGCTTCATACACCTTGGAGCGGCCTTTCACATCGTCACTTTTCACGGTCAGCATCTCTTTCAGTATGCTGGACGCACCATATGCATACAATGCCCAGACTTCCATCTCACCAAGTCTCTGCCCTCCGAATTGTGCTTTACCTCCCAGGGGCTGCTGTGTAATCAACGAATAAGGACCGATGGATCTGGCATGCATTTTATCTTCAATCAGGTGATTGAGTTTCAACATATAGATATAGCCGACCGTTGTTTTCTGGTCGAGCTTCATTCCGGTTTTACCGTCATAGAGCATGACTCGCCCATCTTTCGGCAAACCGGCCTCTTCAAGTTTTTCCTGAACCTGGGCATAGGTGGCACCGTCAAAAATGGGTGATGCAAACTTCACACCCAGTTTCTTCGCGGCCCAGCCCAGGATGGTTTCATAAATTTGTCCCAAATTCATCCTTGAAGGGACTCCCAGGGGATTCAACAGTATATCAACGGGGGTTCCGTCTTCCATGTAAGGCATATCTTCAGCCGGTACGACCTTGGCAATAACACCTTTGTTACCGTGCCGGCCGGCCATCTTGTCACCTACCTGGAGCTTGCGTTTTTTGGCAACATATACCTTTGCTTTCTGGATGATTCCCGGCGGCAGTTCATCGCCCACCTGAATCTGGTATTTGCGCCGTTTGGCTTCGGAATCGATACGGCGACGCTCTTCCCGGTAATTCTTGAAGAGCAATTTGACATGGTTGACCAGATTTTCATCGGTCGCCCAGTCAATATTTTCATTCATGTCAATCGGGTCAAGTTGCTCAAATACCGATTTCTTATACTTCTCACCTTTTGGAATCAGTTCATGGCCGCTGAAATCCTCTACGCCCGGAGAGGTCTTGTCCCTCAACAACGCATACATCTTGTCGGCCCATTTGCTGTTCAGATCGGTCAACAGGGAGGAATGTCGTTCATTTTCCTGCTCAATCATTTTCTTTTCTTCCTTGCGGGATATCTGTTCATCCCGTTTGCGGCTGAAAAGCTTGGTATTAATCACCGTACCGGATACACCGGGAGGTGTCTTCATGGAAGCATCTTTCACGTCACCGGCCTTGTCCCCGAAAATCGCCCGAAGCAGTTTCTCTTCAGGGGTGGGATCGGTTTCTCCCTTGGGGGTGATTTTCCCGACAAGGATATCACCATGGGCCACTTTTGCACCGATACGGATCATACCCTCTTCGTCAAGATTACGGGTCGCTTCCTCACTGACGTTGGGTATCTCACGGGTCAGTTCTTCTTCCCCGCGTTTGGTATCGCGCACCTGCTGCTCGAATTCCTGAATATGAATGGACGTGTAAATATCATCCTGAACGATCCGTTCACTGACAACAATGGCATCCTCAAAGTTATACCCGCGCCATGGCATGAATGCCACCAGCAGATTCCTGCCGAGAGCGAGTTCGCCCTGGTCGGTGGAGCATCCGTCAGCAAGGGTGTCCCCCTTTTTAACTTTATCCCCCACATTCACGATAGGACGCTGATTGACTGTGGTATCCTGATTGCTTCGCTCAAATTTCTGGAGCGTGTAGCTCTTCACCCCATCATCGAAATAACAGCTCTGTTCAATCTCATTCCGGTTATATTTTACACGGATTTCAGTACCACTCACATACACCACCTCACCGTCATTTTCAGCGGTCATAATGGCGCGGGAGTCCTTTGCCGCACGGTGCTCAAGCCCGGTGCCAACGACAGGCGATTCCGGTCTAAGCAATGGCACGGCCTGACGCTGCATGTTGGACCCCATAAGAGCCCGGTTGGCATCATCGTGCTCGATGAATGGTATCAATGCCGCTGCCAGCGACGTGATCTGGTTGGTGGAAACATCCATATACCGTACCTCATCCGGTTTGGCCAGTCCGACATTGCTGTCCCGGAAACGTGAGAATATCGCATCGTTTAAAAATGTTGACTCCGGGGAAAGAGGCGCGTTGGCCTGTGCTATTACCGTTTCATCTTCCTGTTCCGCTGCAAGATACTCAATGTCCTTTGAGACGACTCCATCATTCACTTTCCGGTAGGGTGTCTCTATAAACCCGAAGTCATTCACTTTTGCATGAACACAAAGTGATGAAATCAGGCCAATATTCGGACCCTCGGGAGTTTCAATGGGACAGAGCCGGCCGTAATGCGTGTAATGAACGTCACGAACTTCAAAACCTGCCCGCTCACGGGTCAGACCGCCGGGACCCAGAGCTGACATCCTTCTCTTGTGCGTCAGCTCGGCAATCGGATTGGTCTGATCCATAAACTGGGAAAGCTGATTTGTCCCGAAAAACGTATTGATGACACTGGAAATCGTCCGTGCATTCACCAGATCCTGTGGAGTAAGCTGCTCGGCATCACGTGAGTTCATTCGCTCCCGGATCGTACGGCTCATCCGTGCCAGACCGATGGCAAACTGCTGTCCGAGCTGTTCACCCACCGTTCTGACCCGGCGGTTGCTCAGGTGATCGATATCATCCACCTGGGATTTCAGCTCTTTAAGCCGTATGACTTCTTTTACGATAGCCACAATGTCCTCTTTCGTCAGATAACGGACATCCAGGTCCACATCCAGCTTGAGCCTTTTGTTTAAACGATAACGGCCCACTTCACCCAGGTCATATTTCTTGTCACTGAAAAAGAGCCGCTCAAGTACAGATCGGGCTGTTTCAGGATCCGGCATTTCACCTGTTCTTATCTGCTGATAGATTTCACCCAGAGCGGAAATATCGTCATGGGTCGAATCCTTCCGCAAAGTGTTCATCATGACAGAACGCTCAGATTCCTCTGTGGTAATCTTCTGCAGAAGAATGTTCTTCAGATCCGCCTCTTTCAGGAGGCCGTAATCATCCTCAGTCAGCTCGTGATCCCTCTCCAGCACTACATTTCTGTTCAGTGCTTCCGTCACCTCACCGGTTTCCTCGTTAACAACCTCTTCGGTTTCCTCGACTACGATATCAGTAGCCAGTCTCCTGCCGGCCAGCTTATCGTTGTACGCTTTCTTGGTTCCGAATTTAACCTCTTCCGATAAATCAAAAAGAGTCAGAATATCCAGATCCGTACTAAAGCCGAGAGCACGCAGCAGAGTTGACGCAGGCACTTTTTTCTTCCTGTCTATATAGGCCCACAGGACATCACGGATATCGGTTGTAAACTCGATCCAGGAGCCCTTGAACGGTATAACCCTTGCAGAATAGAGCTGGGTACCGTTCGGATGCACGGACTGGCCGAAAAATACACCCGGCGACCGGTGCAACTGACTTACGATCACCCGTTCGGCACCATTAATAACAAATGTCCCCCGATTGGTCATCCAGGGCAGATCCCCCAGAAATACTTCCTGTTCAATAGTCTCGGAGGCCTCGTCCGTTTCATCAACGGCAGACAGCCTGAGCTTTGCCTTCAGTGGAACAGCATACGTGAGTCCGCGTTCCTGACACTCGGCAATATTGTACTTGGGGGTATCCACCGCATAATAGATGAACTCCAGAATGTGCGTTTCCCTGGAATCGACAATGGGAAAATTATCATTGAAGATTCTCTGAAGTCCCTGATCCAGCCTGTCTTTCGGCGCTATGTCAAGTTGTGTGAAATACTCGAAAGAGGCGAGCTGGATATCCAGGAAGTCCGGATAATCGATTACTTGTGTAGTGCGGCCAAAGGTTAAACGCTCGGTAAACGGAATTTTCTCCATAGTATTACTCAAAAGGATGTTCTCCTTTAGTTAAAAATAAAGATGTGTTAAAATCAGTCTTGGTGAAACGACTCTTGTCTTCAAGCAGACCCTCACTTGGATAAGACGCCAATAGCCAATACCGAATAACGATATTGGCTAAGGCAAATTGTGGGAAAAATAAAAGCTGTTATTTCAGCTCTACTTCTGCACCGGCTTCTTCCAGCTGAGACTTTAACTGTTCAGCTTCCTCTTTGGAAATGCCTTCCTTAACAGCACTGGGAGCACTGTCAACCAGTTCTTTGGCTTCTTTCAGTCCCAGACCGGTAATGCCGCGAACTTCTTTAATCACTGCGATTTTTTTCGCACCGGCATTTGTGAGTACAACATCAAACTCACTCTGCTCTTCGGCTGCGGCCTCACCGCCTCCAGCAGCGCCACCGGCTACAGCTACAGCTGCAGCAGCAGGTTTGATATCATATTCTTCTTCCAGAACTTTTGCAAGCTCATTGGCTTCCTTAATAGTCAAATTAACCAGTTGTTCTGCTATTTCTTTAACATCAGCCATTGTTATATCTCCGTTGGTATTAGATTAAAAATCTGTTTGTTATTTATTCTTCGTTTTTTTCGGCGATGGTCTGGACAGCACCGGCAATGGTCTTGCCTTGTGATTGCAATCCGCTGATTACATTTTTCACAGGTGACATTAACAGTCCCAGAATATCTCCTAATATCTCGTTCTTCGATTTCATGGAAGCCAGAGAGTCAAGTTTGGCCTCGCTGTAATAGTCTCCGTCAACAAGTGCAGCTACAAATTTCGGCTTTTGATGCTCCCTGTTAAATTCCTTCAGAATTTTTGCGGGCGCCGCCAGCTCTTCACTTACAAATGCAAACCCGTTTTGATTATTCAGATGCGGATAGAGCTCATCAAACCCTCCGACCTCCTCCATCGCCCGTTTAATCAACGTATTTTTGTAAACTTTGAAGTGCACTTTACCTTGCCTGAACTTTGACCGCAGTTCATTTATTTCCGCAACAGACAGACCTTTATAATCTGTTATGTACAGAGCGTCCGAACTGTTCAGATTTTCAGTAATCTCCTCAACTACTGCCTTCTTTTCTGCTAATGTTGTTGGCATTGCTGGTTCCTCTTTGCGTTCTAAATAGATGCGATAGATGAACGACTGACAGGTATACTCGGACCCATCGTAGTACTCATATATGCACTTCGGATATAGTGCCCTTTGGCGGATGCCGGGCGCAGCTTGTTGACTGTCTGAAGAAATGCCTGTGCATTCTCCCGCAACTCACCGGCGGCAAAACCCGCCTTGCCTATCGATGTATGCAAAATACCGAATTTATCAACCCGGAAATCCACCTTCCCTGCCTTGAACTCTTTTACGGCGCCGGCCACATCCATGGTAACGGTTCCGCTTTTAGGATTCGGCATCAGACCGCGCGGACCCAGTACCCGGCCAAGTTTACCTATTTTTCCCATTACGTCCGGAGTGGCGATAATAACATCCACATCAGCCCATCCTTCTTCAATTTTGGTGATATACTCGTCGAGCCCGGCAAAATCGGCTCCTGCCTCTTCTGCCTCCTGCTGTTTGGCCTCATTGACCAGTGCAAGTACACGAATAGATTTACCTGATCCGTGTGGAAGAGCTACAGTGCCACGCACCATCTGATCTGCATGCCGTGGATCCACGCCCAGCCTGATGTCCATATCGACGGATTCATCAAATTTGGTTTTTGCGGTCTTTTTAATCAGGTCACACGCCTCTTCTATCGTATACTCATTCTCCCGGTCGATCAACTCTGCAGCCTGCCGGTAATTCTTGCCTCGTTTTGCCATATCTGTAAATCCTGTTATTTATCTCGAATTACTCTCAGACCCATGCTCCGGGCAGTTCCGGCTATCATCTCAGCAGCATGATCTAGATCAAATGCATTCAGATCCTCCATCTTTTGCTCGGCGATTTCCCTGCATTGCGCCAGGGTAATTTTACCAA
This sequence comes from Balneolaceae bacterium, assembly GCA_040905285.1. GTDB lineage: Bacteria > Bacteroidota > Rhodothermia > Balneolales > Balneolaceae > JBBDRV01. The sequence goes on from JBBDRV010000217.1 coordinate 16,544, forward strand.
CTTTATTACGGTTGGGTTCACCTGAACCGGATTTGATTTTTGCGGCTTTTTTAAGAAGTACGGCTGCCGGAGGGGTCTTCGTTTTAAAAGTAAAAGACTTGTCTGCAAAAACCGTAATCTCAACCGGGATAATCGTGCCCGTCTTGTCCTGGGTCTGCGCGTTAAATGATTTACAAAACTCCATAATGTTGATTCCGGCCTGACCCAGTGCGGGCCCTACCGGCGGAGCAGGATTGGCCTGCCCGCCAACAATCTGAAGCTTCAGTACATTTTCTATTTTTTTAGCCATATAATAGAATCAATTAAGTGATTCACACCTGTTAGTTTACCGCGTAATAGCGCATTTCTGCATCATTGTTAGGTGGCAGGTTCAACCTGGTTTACATCTACCTCAACCGGCGTCTTGCGACCAAAAATGCTCACAAGTACCCGAAGCTTCAGTTTATCGGCATTTACTTCCTGAACCGTACCGTCAAAATCTTTAAATGGACCATCAGTCACTTTGACCAGGTCACCCTCATTGTAGGGAATCTCCACTACTCCGCCCTTTTCCATCAGCTCCTGGTTATCGTGGACCCGGCCAAGTATCCTGTCTACTTCGGTTTTCTTCAGCGGAGTCGGAATGGTATCGTTCTTGCCGGCTTTAAGAAAGCCCAGGCAGGACGGTGCGCTTTGTATAAAATTATTTACCTCTTCATCATAAGCGGTTTCGACAAGTATATATCCGGGAAAGAAGTTTTTTTCCCTCGTACGTTTTTTACCTGAACGGATCTCGATAACAGTCTCAGTGGGTATAAGTATCTCCCTGATTTTGTCTTCGAGCCCTTCCTCTTCTATCTCTCGCTCAAGATATTCTTTTACTTTTTTTTCATGACTGGAGAAACATCGAACGACATACCAGTCATGGGTTTTTTCAGTTGTCATCTATATATCACATCTAAAATTGTACTGTATACCTGGTCGACACCAAAAATAAATACAGATATAACAATAGTAAATACCACCACAATGACGGTATTGTCGATCAATTCCTGCTGGGTTGGCCAGGTTACCTTTTTAAATTCGTTCTGGACCCCTTCAATAAATTCTTTAATTTTTCTCATATCAATACAGGATTACCATTTATGGGCCTTGACTATTCAGCCGTGAATCAATCGTTGTGACATTAAATCCGACACAGGCTTTCAAGAATAAAATCCGTGCGGGTAACAAACATCCGGCACTTCAACCGCCTGCAGCCGGAAGACTGCCATCCAACCCGGACATTTAAACTGATAATGCACGGGTGGAGAGACTCGAACTCCCAACCTGCGGTTTTGGAGACCGCTGCTCTGCCAATTGAGCTACACCCGTTTATAGCACAAAGACGAAATAAATCGTCTTTACCCTATGGTCCGGATTATTAATCCAGAATTCTTGCTACAACACCGGCACCGACCGTCCGGCCGCCTTCACGAATCGCAAATCGCAG
>JBBDRV010000218.1:0-17943 GCA_040905285.1 Balneolaceae bacterium
GTTCCTTGATATTACCCTTGCCTATGCCACACTGGGATTCATTGGAGTAATAGCCATCGCGAAATTTATTAATACGAAAAAGCTTGACGACCAATGACCGAGGTCCAGAATATCTTTACTGTACTCTTTATCGTCTCGGGGATCTTCTTCATGTTCGTCGGAAGTACAGGAGTGGTCCGGCTGCCGGATTTCTACTCCAGGACTCACGCAGTCAGTACATCCGATACACTGGGGATCATCTTTGTGATCACCGGACTGATCGTCTATACGGGTTTTTCCTTAAGCAGCCTGAAGCTTGCGTTTATCGTTTTGTTTGTTGCCCTGTCAAATCCGATCGGTACACATGCACTTACCAGAGCCGCTTACAGGCAGAATGTACGTCCAATGCTGGACCGACCTGATAAAAGAAAGGAGGACAGAAATGATATGGGAAGTTGAACTGGTTCTCTACCTTTTCCTGATATTTGCAGCAGTTGTGTCCATTCAGGCGCACGATCTGCTGACCGCCGCCGTGACTCTCACGATCTTCAGTTTTACGATGGCTCTGCTGTTTACCACGATGGGGGCTGTTGATGTTGGATTTACTGAAGCGGTAGTTGGAGCAGGCATTACCGGAATCCTGTTGATTCTTGCGCTTTATCATACAACCATACGGACAAAAGATTGAAATACAGAACGATATTGCTACTTGCTGCTTTCGCGGGCGTGTTAATTTACGGCTCGATCGATCTCCCTGAACGGGGTGACCCGGACAATCGTATGAACCGGGAACAAAGCATAACCGGGACAGAAGTGGCGGGCAGCGTATATATCCAGGAAGCCTATAACGATGCCCACACGCCCAACATGGTAACGGTTATTCTGGGCGACTACAGGAGTATTGACACGCTGGGTGAACAGATTGTGGTCTTTACAGCGGGACTGATATGCCTGCTTGTACTGAGGAGGGACCGGTCAGAATGAAAACGGAATTGGAAAGTCCGATTGTACTTTTGGGGTCAAGGCTGCTGAGTCCCTACATCATGCTTTTCGGATTCTATGTTATTTTTCACGGCCATTACAGCCCCGGCGGCGGTTTTCAGGGAGGGACTCTGCTGGCCGCCTCATTCATTCTTATGCGGCTTTCTGCCGGACGGGTCCTTTCAAACCTCCAGCTGAAGGTATTTATGACGACTCCCCTGGCAGCGGCAGGGGTCCTTATCTATTTCCTGACGGGAATAGTATCCGTACTCTATGGCGGCTATTTCCTTGATTACGGCGCCCTGCCATTTCCGGGCGGGCTGGATCCCGATCAGTTACGCTACTATGGGATTTTGGTTATTGAAGTGGGGATCGGTATTGCGGTAATGGCGGTCCTGGTAATGATTTATGACCATCTGATAGAAGGTGAAGACTATGACTGATTTTTTACTTGGACATTATTCCTACTGGCTGACGATTGTATTGTTGTGCATCGGACTCTATGGCATCCTTTTTAAAAAAAACCTTGTCAAGAAAACAATAAGCCTCACTATTCTTCAGGCATCTATTGTCCTGTTCTGGGTGTCTCTGGGTTCCAAGTGGAATGCCACTGTTCCCGTACTGGATCCTGACCTGCCGGTAACAGAAGCAGCCAACTACCTGAATCCGCTGCCCCATACACTGATGCTTACGGCGATTGTCGTCGGAGTGGCCACGCTCGGTGCTGCATTTGCCCTGCTTATTTCTATCTACAACCGCTTCGGCACCCTCGAAGAAGATGAAATTCTGGAGCAGATTCAATGATTGACACTCATTTGCCGGCTTTTATCGCCCTCAATTTTCTCGCCTTTGCTGTAATTATCCCGCTTTTCGGTGCATGGAGGCGAAAGCTGTGCCAGCCGCTGGCGACACTGGGTGCGGCCATATCCGCAGGGCTTTCTGTATACGGATTTCTGCTTTACCTGAATGAAGATCCTGTCCGATATCTTTTCGGGGGCTGGCAGGCACCGATCGGAATTGAATTTGTTTATGACGGTCTTTCGGCATTTGTGGTGATGGTGATCAATGTCGTTGCCTTTTTTGTATTGATTCACTCCCGTGCAGTGGCTGTTCGCGAATTCCCCCACAAACAACTGGCCTATTACAGCCTTGCCATGCTGATGATGCTCGGCTTTAACGGCATGGTCCTGACGGGAGATCTCTTTAATCTCTTTGTTTTTCTTGAGATCTCTTCACTCTCTTCCTATGCACTGCTTTCCATCGGCGGAAGAGCAGCCTCCTTTTCAGCGTTTCGATATTTGATCGTGGGCACGATCGGCGGTTCATTCTACCTGCTGGGAGTCGGTTTCCTCTATGCTGTGACCGGAACATTAAACCTGATAGATATGGCCGCAATGCTGCCGGAGTTTGTCGGAAACAAGGCGGTAATTACAGCTTCCCTGTTCATATTGACCGGTATAGGAATAAAGGCTGCCCTGTTCCCGATGCACGGATGGCTGCCGGATTCGTATACGTTTGCCTCGTCGACCTCATCAGCCCTTATAGCCCCCATCGGCACCAAAGTGGCCGCCTATATTTTAATCCGCGTCATGCTCTTTCTGTTCGGGGTTGAGCTCCTCGACCTGATGGCGCCAATCGCCTATTTCGTCGGCCTGCTGGCCTGCCTCGGCATTTTGTACGGATCCGCCATGGCTATTGCACAGACAGAACTGAAACGGATGCTGGCTTATTCCAGCATCTCCCAGATCGGCTACATCATAATGGGAATCAGCCTGGCGAATCCATTCGGATTCATAGGTGCCGTCCTTCACATATTGAATCATGCCATCATGAAAGCCGCCCTTTTTATGGTTTCGGCAAATCTCCGGCTGAAGGAAGGCCATTCGGATATCAGCCGATTTGACCACACATACAGGAAAAAATACCCCTGGACGATGTTTTCCTTTTCGGCGGCAGCCTTATCCATGGTAGGTCTTCCACCCCTGGCCGGCTTTTTCAGCAAATGGTATCTGGCTCTCGGCACGATTGATGCCGGAAACTGGCTTTTTCTCACTGTTATTCTGGCCAGTTCCCTGCTGAATGCCGTCTATTTCTTCCGGATTCTCGAAAAAGTGTACATGAAAAATCCGGATGCCGAAAAGCCTGTCCCGGATGAAAATATCACCCGGGATGAGGTACAGCCGTCGATGCTTTCCCCGACTCTGATATTTGCAGTTGGATTGATTCTCATAGGTCTGTTTAACGTGGCGATCGTCGCCGTAATCATAAACATGTTCCCGGCAGGGTTGTAATTAATAGTACCGACACAGATGGAACTTACTTCCGTACCACTTTTAGCAGTTCTCGTATCGCTTCTTGCAGTGCCGCTGATTCTTGTCAGCTCCTCAAGACCCAATTTGCGGGAATTCTGGACCATACTGGCTGCCGCTATAAAATTCGGACTGGTTTTGACGCTTCTCCCCCTGGCTCTCCGGGGTGAATCGGTTGAATTAAGCCTGATTGAAATCGCTCCCGGCATCCCCCTCCTGCTGAAAGCCGATCCGCTGGGCGTTTTCTTTGCCGTCATCGCTTCAGGCCTGTGGATCTTTACTTCATTCTACTCGATAGGATATATGCGGGGAGCCGGCGAGAAAAAGCAGACACGGTACTTTGCAAGTTTTGCTGTCTGTCTTTCGGCGACAATAGGCATCGCCTTTTCCGGAAACCTGCTGACCTTTGTTATCTTTTATGAAATGCTGACGCTGGCAACGTATCCGCTGGTAATTCACAAGGAAAACAGGGAAGCGATCAGTGCCGGACGAAAGTACCTGTCTTATACACTGACTGCAGGCCTTTTGCTGATTGCGGCATCGGCCCTTACATATTACCTGACCGGAAGCATGGATTTCAGGCCCGGCGGGCTGTTTGGGGGACTCGATATCCCCGCCCCGATGATGCTGACGATCCTGTTGCTGTTTCTCGGAGGTGTCGGGGTCAAGGCTGGTATTATGCCTCTTCACAGCTGGCTGCCCGCAGCCATGGCTGCCCCTACACCGGTCAGTGCCCTGCTCCATGCTGTTGCCGTTGTGAAATCGGGTGTATTCGCCGTTATCCGCGTGATCGGATATGTAATCGGTACAGACACAATGGGCTCTTTTGGCCTGAACGATATCATTCTTGTGCTTGCCGGGACGACCGTCATCCTGGCTTCACTGCTGGCTTTCGCCCAGGATAACCTGAAACGGCGGCTGGCGTATTCTACGGTAGGGCATTTGTCGTACATCGTACTGGGTGCCGCTTTGCTTACCCCACTGGGGATGACCGGCAGTATTATGCATATTGCAGCCCATGCGACAATGAAGATTACTCTTTTCTTTTGTGCCGGCGCTATCTATGTAAACCTGCATAAGCAGAATATCAGTGAACTGAACGGCATTGCAAAAGCGATGCCCTGGACAATGGCCGCATTTGTCATTGGATCCATGGGACTGGCGGGCATACCGCCGTTGAACGGATTTGTCAGCAAGTGGTATTTAATACTTGGATCCCTGGAGGGAGACATGATCCTGCCGGTCGTCATTCTTGTCATCAGCGGTCTTTTAAATGTGGGTTATTTTTTCCCCATCATCCACCGGGCCTATTTTCGCAAGGGTGACGAAAGCCTCTCCGGATATGGAGAGGCTTCACCCTTTATGGTTGTCCCGATTATGGTGACTGCAGCGCTGTCTGTTGTTTTCGGCCTGTTCCCCGACCTCTTCTTCCATTTTTATGAATTGGCAAACTCTATAGCTATTACCCTGTTTTCAGGAGGTTAGAATGAAAAACCGGTACTGGATAACTCTTGGTTTATTGACACTGATCAGCCTCGTTCTCGAGTTTACAATGCTTGTCGACTATGATGAACACTGGTGGAATCTGGTTCCGGCTTTCTACATTATTTGGGGATTTACAAGCTGTGTCCTGATCATATATGTATCTGAATGGTTAAGTAAACTTTTCCTTTTTAAAGACGAATCATATTATGACTGAGTTGTTATTTTTTCCGGCAGTTGTGGTTATTGCCGGAGCATTCATTTTGCCGCTGCTCAACCAGCGCCTGCGTCCGGCTGCTTTTATGTTATTCCCGCTGGCAGCCCTGGTTATAATCTGGATGCTCCCGGAAAACCATTCCCTTCAGGTTTCATTTACAGGTTATGATCTGATCCCCCTCCAGACAGATTCATTAAGTAAAATTTTCGGAACAATCTTCGCCCTGATTGCTGTGATCGGTGGTATTTATGCCTATCACAACAAAGAGCTCGGCCAGCAGACATCCGCCCTGGTCTATGGAGGGAGCGCTATTGGTGTGGCCTTTGCGGGTGACTTTTTCACCCTGATCGTTTTCTGGGAGCTGATGGCTGTCAGTTCCACCTATCTGGTATGGGCGAGACGGACGGAAACGGCCCATCGTTCCGGCATGCGCTACCTGCTCGTTCATGCGTTCGGAGGGGTTATTCTCATGAGCGGTGTTCTGATGCATCTGAACGAAACCGGAAGCCTCCTGATCACTGCGATACCTGAGTCCTTTTCCCTCTCCTCCATGCTGATTTTACTTGGAATAGGAATCAATGCGGCCATCCCCCCTCTTCATGCATGGCTGACCGACGCTTATCCGAATGCAACGATTACCGGTGCCGTATTTATGTGTGCATTTACGACAAAAGCTGCCGTCTATGTTTTGCTTCGGATTTTTCCGGGCTGGGAAATACTGATCTGGCTTGGTGTAATCATGGCTCTCTACGGAGTGATTTACGCCATACTCGCCAATGACATCAGAGTGATTCTCGCCTATTCCATTATCAGCCAAATAGGTTATATGGTCACTGCGGCCGGCATCGGAACCGAGATGGCCCTGAATGGAGCCGCTGTTCACGCATTTAGCCATATATTATACAAGTCCCTGCTCTTTATGGCCGCCGGGGCTGTTATCTATTCCACTGGAAAAAGCAAGCTGACCGAACTGGGCGGGCTGGCGGGCAGAATGAAAGCGGTTCTCTTCCTCTATCTGATCGGCGCCCTCTCTATTTCCGGATTTCCATTTTTCAACGGATTTATCAGTAAATCCGTCATCATTGATGCGGCAGGTACGTCCCACTACGAAACGGCCGCGCTGCTGCTGATACTGACATCAGCAGGAACTTTTCTCTATACAGGATTGAAGCTGCCCTATTTTACCTGGTTCGACAAACAAAAGAGCGAGATAACAGTCAGACCGCTGCCGAAGAATATGCTGGTTGCAATGGGAGCCGCTGCATTTTTCTGTACGCTTTTCGGAATATTCCCGTCACTCCTGTACAGACATTTGCCGTATCCCATTGAATATGACCCCTATTCGGTTTACCACCTCGTAGAGGTTACACAGCTCATGATTTTCACCTTTCTGGCCTTCTGGATGTTCCGCAAAAAACTTCTGCCGAAATCAAAAATCGCTCTCGACACTGACTGGTTCTACCGAAAACCGGCTCCGTTTTTCAGCAAAGCTTTTGTAAGCTATACAGACAACTTCTTCGGCCGGGCTGAAAACATGGTAAACAGCTCTGTACAGATGGTAACCGGCAAGTTCGTTAATCCCACTGAATGGTTGAATCCGTTTTCAAAAACAGCGCCGGATGCCAGGACCTACACTCCTACACTGAATGTACTCATGGCATTTGTGCTCCTGGCATTCGTGGTATTGGGGATCTTTACGGTTCTGTAAAACCGGTTTTACCATCGCATCACATTTACCTTTGTGATATCTATGGAGAGGTTGTTTCTGAAAATGGCAATAATAATGGCAAGCCCGACAACAGCTTCTGCGGCGGCAACAGCCAGAACAAAAAATACAAGTACCTGTCCGCCAATATCACCATGGTAACTGGCAAAGGAGATCAGCGAGACATTGACCGCATTAAGCATCAGTTCGACGCTCATAAAGACTACGACAGCGTTACGGCGGACCAATACCCCCGTGACCCCGATCGTGAACAGAACTGCACTCAGTGCAAGATACCAGTCTATTCCAATCATGCTTTCGGACCTGTTTTGTTAATTTTGTATTGTGCAATCATCAGGGCACCGACCACGGCTGCCGTAAGCAGTATCGCCGTCATTTCAAACGGCATAAGGTATTCCGTATACATGACGTCACCTATGGCCTCTACCGTACCGATATGTTCCATGTCTGCAGATATCTCCGGTAGCAGATCCGCCACGCCCCCGAGACTGTACAGCAGCTGTCCGAACACCACGACGCCAAGCAGAAAAGCCACCAGGTATTTTATCCTGAACTTATCAAACAGGCTTTCTTCCTCATCGATATTAAGCAGCATGATTACAAAAAGGAAAAGCACCATGATTGCGCCGGCATATACCACCAGCTGAATCATTGCAAGAAACTGTGCCTGCAGGAGCAGATAAATGCCGGCCACGGACAAGAGGTTCAGTACCAGGAACAATGCGCTGTTCACTGTATTTTTATTCAGAACAAGTGCCAGGGCAGAAGCTATGGCAAGTACCGAGAGCAGTACAAAAGCGTATGTCACCATTAAATTACTATTGATTTGAAAGCGTTAAAGGTAGAGAAATTTAAAAATGCCATCAAGGGTATTTCACCGAAAACAGACGAATCATGAAAAAATAAGCCGGGGGGCCGAAAACCGCGTGTACCGGCAGAAACAGAGGTTGCCGCCGGATCCTGCTTTTGAATTTCACCACCTGCACGGCTGCATCAGTTCCCGCCAAACATATCACTTAACATATGTTTTACAACCTATTATTTAACAGGCACTATCTTTATAAATGGGATTGCACATTTTAGGTATAATTTGTTCTTTTAGATCCTCTTTCTCAAACCGCATGAAGATACAGAAACTATATTCAATATTGAATTAACCGGACGGATATGACGAACCATGCTGATATGCAGATGCTCGGTGAAAAAATAAAAGAGCACAGTGTATTTATCGATGAGATCAACAGGGAACTTGAAAAGGTTATTGTCGGACAGAGATATATGATAGACCGGCTGCTGATCGGGCTCCTGGCCGAAGGCCATGTGTTGCTGGAGGGGGTTCCGGGACTGGCTAAAACCCTCACGGTTTCATCACTTGCCCGGGTGATCAGTACCGGTTTTCAGCGTATACAGTTTACACCTGATCTGCTTCCGGCCGACCTGGTCGGTACACTGATCTACAATCAGAAGGACGGGGAATTCACCGTAAAGAAGGGACCGATATTTTCCAATATTATCCTTGCGGACGAAATTAACCGCTCACCTGCAAAAGTGCAGAGTGCCCTGCTTGAAGCCATGCAGGAACTTCAGGTCACAATCGGGGAATCAACCTACAAGCTGGATGAGCCTTTTCTGGTACTGGCAACGCAGAACCCGGTGGAACAGGAAGGCACCTATCCCCTTCCGGAAGCACAGGTAGACAGGTTCATGCTGAAAATAAAAATCAACTATCCCACCGAAAGTGAAGAGCTGGAAATCATGCGCCGGATGTCCAGAACAGGAACAAAGACCGAATTGAAGCCCATCATTGATCCGGGCCAGGTACTGGCTGCCCGGGAAGTGGTTAACGAAATTTATATAGATGAGAAAGTGGAGCAGTATATCATCAACCTTGTTTTTGCCACGAGAGACCCGGAAAAATTCGGACTGGACAATTTGTCCGGACTGATTGACTTTGGAGCATCTCCGAGAGCGACAATTAATCTGAATCTTGCTTCGAAAGCCCATGCCTTTATGGAGCATCGCGCGTATGTTACCCCTGAAGATGTGCGAACAATTGCCATGGACGTCTTGCGACATCGTATTATACCGACATTTGAAGCTGAAGCAGAGGATATATCATCCGAAAATATAGTTCAAACCATACTTTCTTCCATACAAGTGCCTTGAAAATTGAATTGATTTACTGAATTTGAATTGATTGATAATTTTTAATTAACTTCTTTAGATTACAGTTTAATAAAACTAATAGATATGAAGGTAAAAATAGTCCCTAAATCAGAAGTTAAAGTATCGAGAAACAGTTCTTCCAAGTATCAGCCTTTGATAGATGCTTTAAAAAAATTAAAACCGGATGGAGAAGTGCTGAAAGTCAAATATTCGGATGAGCGGGAGTTGAATTCGATGCGAAACATTGTGTACACCGCCAACAGAGATGAGGGGAAAAAAATCAAGAGTAACAAAGACTCCCATAATAAAACCGTCTTCTTTTATCTGGAATAGCAGGTAAAAAAAAAGCGTCCCCGCATGGAGACGCTTTTTTAATTTTATCTGATAACAAATCGGGCCTGTCATGAAGTTTCTTCAGACGACTCGTCTTCATCATCATTTTTCTTTTCCTTCTCAGCCTCAGCGAGCTTTTCAGCCAAACCTGATACTTCACCCAGTGTCGGGGTTCCGGTTTCAACAGCTGTCTGTTTGCCGGGTTTCTTCCTCGTTTTCGCTTTTGGTTTTGAAGTATCCTTTTCTTTCTGTGACAGTTCAATGGTTTTGCTCGGCTCATCAAATTCAACAACAAAGCCTTCTATCTCATCACCCTCACTGTAAGACTCACTCAGGTCCTCTACCGGTTCCTTGAGCCTGTCTTTTGGCAGGAAAGAGTCCACACCAAGCTCGAGCTCAACAAACAGACCCTTGTCGGTGATTTTAGAAATCTTGCCGCTTGCCTTTGAGCCCGGACCGTAGTTTTCAGCATATTTTTCCCAAGGATTATCTTCGACCTGTTTGTGGCCAAGCGTGATTCTCCGATTGTCAAAGTCAACGGCCAGAACAACAATCTCGATCTCCTGACCTTTGTTTACAATCTCGTTGGGATGCTCTACTTTATCGGTCCAGCTAAGGTCGGAAACATGGATAAGGCCGTCAATCCCCGGCTCGAGCTCAACAAAAACTCCAAAATTGGTCAGGTTTCTTACGGTTCCCTTATGCCGTGAACCAATTGGATAACGCTCAAGCAAGTCTTCCCAGGGATCTTTTTCCAGCTGTTTGACACCGAGTGATATCTTCTTCTCATCTTCGTTGATATTCAATACGACACACTCGATGATATCATTCTTGTCCACCAGCTGGGAGGGGTGCTTGATATGCTGGGTCCACGACATTTCACTGATATGGATCAAGCCTTCAACTCCTTTTTCAAGTTCGATAAACGCTCCGTAATCGGCGATGGACACCACACGCCCCTGTACTCTCATGCCTTCAGGAAATTTTTCGTGAATGGCATTCCAGGGATGCGGCTGCAGCTGCTTGAGACCCAGTGACACACGTTTGGACTTTTCATCAAAGTCGATCACCGCAACATTCATCCGCTGATCAAGTCTCACAATCTCTTCGGGATGCTCTACACGTCCCCACGAGAGATCGGTAATATGAAGAAGTCCGTCTACTCCGCCGAGATCAATAAAGACACCGAAATCCGTGATGTTCTTCACAATTCCCTCCAGTACCTGACCGGCTTCAATCGACTCGAGAATTTCTTCTCGCTGCTCCTCGAGATCTGATTCAATCAGGGCCCGGTGGGAAACCACCACATTTTCAGCCTGCATGTTGAGTTTTACAACCTGGAATTCCATGGTTTTCCCGACATAAGCGTCGAAATCCCTGACAGGCCGCACATCAATTTGCGATCCGGGTAAAAAGGCATCAATACCAAAAATATCGACAACCATTCCCCCTTTTATCCGCCGCTGAATAAACCCTTCAATGACTTCACCGGTTTCATGAGATTTTTCAATTGTTTCCCAGGCTTGCAGAATATCCGCCTTGCGCCGGGAGAGGATCAGCTGGCCTTCCCTGTCTTCAACCCGGTCCAGGAATACCTCAACTTCATCTCCCGGGCGCAGGTTTTCCACAATCTTGTTTGAAAACTCGTTAACCGGAACAATACCTTCCGATTTAAATCCGATATCGACGACCACATATTTCTCATCGACGGAGACGACGATACCTGTTACAATTTCTTTCTCCTCAATTTCATTGAGGGTGTCTTCATACATGCTGGCAAGCTGGTTGAACTCGTCATCCGAATAATCATCAGATGCTGCCTGCAGCTGGTCAAAGGTATAAACTTCATCTGCCAGATCGCCTGTAAATGTAGGTACCTCTCCGGGTGCTTCCTTCACAGCCGGAGCCGTTGCTTCCGCATCGTTTTCCGCCGCTTCCCCAGCTTCTGATTCCAGGGGCGCATTTGCCGCAGTCTCTTCTTTTTCCTCTTTATCCTGATTTGATTCTCCGGTCTCCGTGCCTGTTTCCCCGGTTTGGGCAGGCCCTGAGGTTTCCTTTCCGGATGTCTCCGGATTCTGCTCTTCTTTTTTTTCTGTTTCCTGTTCCTGTTCCTGTTTCAGATCTTCTGTCATTTATGGTTTCCGGTTAAAAATGCCGCGTTCATCGCTGAACGGGATTGGGGTTAAAATTAAGTTTATAAATGTAATTTATCCTGTATAACGGTATTGATTTCCTTTACCTGTTCATCAAATGTTTTATTCGTTGTGTCAATGACCAGAGCGTCCGCCGGCTTGACCAGCGGATCGAGATCCCGGGACTGGTCGGCGGCATCACGTTCCCGAAGATTATTTTTTACGTCTTCAAACGAAATCGTTTCGCCGCCGGATTTGAATTCATCGTACCGGCGTCTGGCCCGGACCTCAAGCGACGCTTCCATGAAAAACTTCAGGTCGGCATCCGGAAAAACCGCACTGCCCAGATCCCGGCCATCGGCAATAAACTCTCTGTTTTTCACCGCATTTCTCATAAGGTGATTGACAAACTTTCTAACAACAGGCATCGCTGCAACATTGCTTACATAATCAAATATCCGCTGTTTACGGATATCCGCACTCACATCAACGGAGTCTACATAAATGTTGAAATGTCTGTTCTTATATTCAAACTGAATATCTTTTGATGTCAGGATTTCAAGGAACTTATGATCAGGCTTGTTCTCCTCCAGCCAGATCCATGTTGCCGCCCTGTATAAAGCACCCGAATCGAGATACTGAATATCGAGGGATTCGGAAACAGCTTTTGCTGTTGAACTTTTTCCGGAACCGGAGAGGCCATCAATTACAATGATCATATTAGTAAGAGAACGGTTAAATTAAATTTTAATAAGGTAATTATCAATCCTATTCTTGGATAATGATTGGATAACCTGTAAATTTGAGATCTGTAAAAATACGCCTATTAAATTGACACAACCAAATTATGCCACAACATAAATCAGCAGTAAAAAGAATGCGCCAGAACGCAAAGCGGCGCAAGCATAACCGTGAAAGACGCTCGCGAATGCGTAACCTGACAAAGAGCGTATTGGCTGAAACTGATAAAACAGAGGCCGAAAACCTTTTCAGACAGGCCGTTTCCCATATTGATCGTTTGTCTTCCAGGGGAATCCTGCATCAAAACAATGCTGCGCGAAAAAAAGCCCAGCTGTCCAGACACATTAATAACCTCTGACCGGTTTGCCCCGCAGTTCATCCAAAGCGCTTCTTATAGTAATAGACGGATTTGGAATAGCCGACGTACCTGAAGTCAGCGCAATCGAGAGAGCTGAAACACCCTGTCTGGATTCCCTCCTTAAAAATTATCCCAGTTCTCAACTCTCCGCCAGCGGACCGGATGTAGGGCTGCCGGACGGGCAGTTCGGGAATTCCGAAGTCGGCCACCTGAACATCGGCGCCGGGCGCGTCGTCTGGCAGGAGTTATCCCGCATCAACAAAGACATTGATGACAAGGGGTTTTTTGAGAACAGGGCCCTGGCCGGTGCGTTCCGGCATGCAGCTGAGAAAGGCAGGATCCACCTGATGGGTCTCTTTTCTGACGGCGGCGTCCACAGCCACAACAGCCATCTGTTCGCACTCCTGAAAATGGCAAAGATGTTTGACATCGAGCATGTGTACATTCACGCTTTCACAGATGGCCGCGATACATCCCCGCACGGCGGACTGGACTATTACTACGAATTCAGGGAGAAAACTGAAGAGACGGGAACGGGCGAGCTGGCGTCCATAACCGGCCGCTATTTTGCCATGGATCGTGACAACCGGTGGGAACGCACGGAAAAAGCCTATCGCATGCTCGTCAGTGGAGAGGGGGAGCATGAAGCAGATGCAGAGGAGGTTTTTAAAAAATCGTACAGCAATGGAACGACGGATGAATTTCTTCTTCCCCATTCCGTATCAACCGCCGGGGACAGCAGAATACGTCCCGGGGACGCAGTCATATTTTTTAATCTCCGCGGAGACCGCGCACGACAGATAACCAAAGCCTTGCTGCGTTTTGATGAAGTGCCGTTTGAGACGGCCCCGCTGGACCTTCACCTGACTACGTTCACATCGTATGATGAAACCTTCAGCAGGCATGTTGATGTCGCTTATCCTCCTGTCGAACTGAAGAATACACTGGGATACTGGGTCAGCCGGCAGAAGATACCGCAACTGAGAATTGCAGAAACTGAAAAATACCCGCATGTCACTTATTTCTTTAACGGCGGTCTGGAAACGCCGAATGAAGCGGAAGAGCGGATCATGATTCCCAGTCCCGATGTGGCCACCTATGACCTGCAACCGGAAATGAGCGCCCACCGGCTGTCCGTCAAACTTCGTGAACAGATCAAGACCGGAGATTTTGGCCTGATTGTCGTCAATTTCGCCAATGCTGACATGGTGGGCCACACCGGAGTGATGGAAGCCGCCGTGAAAGCCGTGGAAACGGTCGATGCGGAGTTGAAGAATGTAGTTGAATCTGCAACAGGCCGGGAATACAAGATCCTGATCATTTCCGATCATGGAAATGCAGACTGTATGATAAAGGCCGACGGCAGCAGCCATACGGCACATACAAAAGCACCGGTTCCGGCTATTCTCATAGGAGAGGAGAATGCCGTCATGCATAACGGTACACTTGCCGATGTGGCCCCGACTTTACTGAAAATGATGGGGCTTTCCAAACCTGATGAAATGACCGGCACACCTCTTTTTTAGCTCCTTATCCGGCACCTTTTTTATCCCTTTCAGCCTCTGTTACGGTTTGCTTTTGCATAGCCGCAACACTACTTTGATAACAGATATGAACTAAAATTCCGCTACAGTCGTTAAAGGATTCGACAGACTCAATCACTATTAAAATCTCTGCAGGTACTCATGGAGGGCAATTTTTCAAGTAAAGTACGCGACGTTATTCAATTCAGCCGGGAAGAGGCTTTACGACTCGGTCATGATTATATCGGAACCGAACATCTGATCCTTGGAATAGTGCGGCTGGGTGACGGCGTGGCCATACGAATTTTAAAGAATCTCGATTGCGATCTCTACAAGCTAAAGAAAACAATAGAGGACACAGTGAGGGGAACAGGCGGGTCGGTTACCGTCGGCAATATTCCGCTTACCAAGCAGGCTGAAAAAGTGCTTCGTATCACCTATCTGGAAGCCAAACTATATAAAAGTGATACGATTGGAACTGAACATCTGCTTTTGTCCTTGTTAAGAGACGAAGAGAATATAGCGGCCCAGATACTTCAGCAATTTAATGTTTCATACGATGCAGTCCGGGAGGAACTCGACTTGATTATCTCCGGGAAATCCCGCGAAGATGACCCGAAGGGTGCACGTGACATTAAAGCTGGTATCTCATCGCCCAAAGGATCTAAACAATCTGGTAGTTCACGCGAGAAGAAGATGGAAAAATCAAAAACTCCTGTATTAGACAATTTTGGACGGGATCTTACCCAAATGGCGGAAGAAGGACGACTGGACCCGATTATCGGTCGTGAGAAAGAGATCGAGCGGGTGGCACAGGTTCTCA
The DNA here is from genome assembly GCA_040905285.1 of Balneolaceae bacterium. Taxonomy (GTDB): domain Bacteria; phylum Bacteroidota; class Rhodothermia; order Balneolales; family Balneolaceae; genus JBBDRV01. The sequence continues at coordinate 14,771 of JBBDRV010000218.1, forward strand.
GCCGGCGTAAAAAAAACAACCCTGTCCTGATCGGTGAAGCCGGTGTCGGCAAAACCGCCATCGCGGAAGGTCTGGCATCAAGGATTATAGAAAGAAAAGTTTCGCGCGTATTATATGACAAACGGGTAATCGCCCTTGACCTGGCCGCTCTTGTAGCCGGAACCAAATACCGGGGGCAGTTTGAAGAGAGAATGAAGGCGGTCATGGGTGAGCTGGAAAAAACCGACAATGTTATCCTGTTCATAGATGAACTTCATACCATTGTCGGGGCCGGGGGTGCGAGTGGTTCCCTCGACGCATCGAATATGCTTAAGCCGGCTCTTGCGCGGGGCGAAATTCAGGCAATAGGGGCCACTACACTAAATGAATACCGTCAGCACATTGAGAAAGACGGTGCCCTGGAACGCAGATTCCAAAAAATAATGGTGGAGCCGACCACTCCGGAGCAAACACTGGACATACTCAAGCAGATTAAAGGTAAATACGAAAATCATCACAGTGTCCGGTATTCGGATGAAGCGCTGGAAGCCTGTGTTAAACTTCCGAACCGGTATGTCACCGATCACTTTCTTCCGGACAAGGCGATTGACGCTCTTGACGAAGCCGGTGCAAGAGTGCACCTCTCCAATATTACCGTACCCCAGAAGATCCTCGACCTTGAAAGTGAAATTGAAAATACCGGCAATGAAAAAAATGCCATGGTGAAAAAGCAGCGATTCGAGGAGGCGGCGAGGCTGCGGGATACGGAAAAGCGTTTACTCGAGGATCTGGAACAGGCACAGAGGGACTGGGAAAAAGAATCTGAAACCATCGTCTATGATGTGGAAGAAGAAGATGTTGCCGCTGTCGTAGCCATGATGAGTGGCGTGCCGGTGAACAAAATCACTCAAAGCGAAGGGAAAAAGCTCCTCAAGATGAAGGAAGCCCTCTCTACAAAGATCGTGGGGCAGGATGAGGCGATAGTCAAGCTGACAAAAGCCATCCAGCGTACACGGGCAGGTTTGAAAGATCCCACCCGGCCAATCGGTTCGTTTATCTTTCTCGGACCCACCGGTGTCGGTAAAACCGAAATGGCCAAAGTGCTGGCTGAATACCTTTTTGACAAGGAAGATACCCTGGTCCGGGTCGATATGAGTGAATACATGGAGAAATTCAGTGTTTCACGTCTTGTCGGAGCTCCTCCGGGATATGTAGGCTATGAAGAAGGCGGTATACTCACTGAGAAAGTTCGCCGCAAACCGTACAGTGTTGTACTTCTGGATGAAATAGAGAAAGCTCACCCGGATGTGTTTAATATCCTGTTGCAGGTGCTTGATGACGGCATTCTGACCGACAGTCTCGGTCGCAAGGTTGATTTTCGGAATACAATAATTATCATGACTTCCAATATCGGCGCCAGGGATATCAGGAATCTGGGTAAAGGCATTGGATTTGATACCGGCGGCAACACCTTCGACTATGCACAGATGAAATCTACAATTCAGGATGCCTTGAAAAAGGTGTTCAATCCAGAATTCCTCAACCGGATTGACGATGTAATTACCTTCCGTCCTCTTGAACAGGAAGATATCTTCCGGATCATTGACATTCTCGGTGAAGATCTGTTCAACCGGATAAACGAGCTGGGGTATCAACTGGATATCACCAAAGGTGCAAAAGACTTTATATCTGAAAAAGGCTTTGACCAGAAATTTGGAGCCAGACCGCTGCGCAGGGCTCTTCAAAAATATGTTGAAGATCCTCTTGCCGAAGAGATACTGGGGGCGGAACATCCGGAGGGCTCTGTTATTAAAATAAAAATGAATAAGTCCAGGGACGGACTCGCGTTCGAATGGGATTTTTCGGAAAAGAAAGCAAAAAACGAAGGATCGGAAACGTCATCCGGAGAAACAGACCAAACGAAATCTGAAAAAGAGGCAAAAGCCTGACGAGCCCGGCAGTCTGTTGTTCCGCCGTACCGGCCCGGTGAATCCGGAGCCGGTGTCAAAAATACGTCTGTATGGAAAGTACCCGGTTTAGTCCGTCCACTGTAAACCTGTTTGTTCCAGTGCGTTTTACCTCAATCCGGCTGTCATCCAAAAATGAAATGGGAAATCCGACTTCCGTCCGGGCTATGCTTCGTTTTCCCAGATGAACGGCATGGAATTCAGGATTGCTGATCCGGTTATTTCCGTCGATCTGGCCGGATAAAGCCAGTATTTGCTGATCCCGCTCATTATAAACAGCATAATTGATTCTGGTCCTGAAACTGCTACTGCCTAATCTTTCCATGTCCGTCACCCTGTAGACCTGTACTCTGTTGCTGGAAAAAATCGTAAGGTTCCGTGCATCTTCCGAAAGAGTGGCTCCGACAAGCTCTTCCCCTGTCGTCATTGCTGCTATTTCATTCCCGAACCGGTCCAGTATCAGAACTTCATCTTCCCTGCCTTCCTGTTCAGTAATAAGGATAAGAAAACTGCCATTTTCAGTAACATCCGCGTATTTCAACGTTCTGCTCCTGCTGTAAAAAACATCAATCGTTTCATCCTCTGCCATAATGATTCTCGCCCGCGAACCCTGCCCTTCATCAAAATTAATCCTCGGGTTATAAAGCAGGATCGTCTTACCTGAAGGATCTGCAGCCATTTCGGACAATGCCTCACCTCCCAGGCTGCCCGAGCTGTTTGACACCTGATATGAAAGAGTGCCGTCAGAGTCAAAAAAGCTGAAATTGGCCACATTATCCCGGGTCACAAAACTGCCGTCATTCAACATTCTGATCATCAGAGTCTCATCATCCGGATCAAAATAAGTCAGCTCTGTATTACCAACGCTCTGCCCTCTGCCGTCGATCACTGTTGTACGGAGATCCGCCGCAAAGTGAATAACCCCCAGAAAGCTCCCGCGGCCGGAAATATCATATGAATGACTTCGGTCGAGATGTACCTGATTCCCGCTCCCTGAAACAATTAAACTGTTTCCCTGTATCCGGAGGCTGGACTGGTCGAAAGAAAAAGTGCGCACATCATTTTCGGATGAATTTCCGGCAGGGATTATTTCTATATTCTGGGCAAGAGAAACAGAAGTCAACAACGACAGCAGTACAATCAGTGGAATGAATTTCATCAATATGAAGGTATAATTAGTGTTTGTAAGAAAACTCATAGTGTCCTAAAAAAACGTCAGGGTCAAGG
>JBBDRV010000219.1:0-17849 GCA_040905285.1 Balneolaceae bacterium
ACTGCCGCTCCTTCACGAAGAAATTCCGGGTTCGACACGACATCAAACTCCTTGTCGGTTTTGGAGGCGATTATTTCACGTACCCTTGAGGCAGTGCCGACCGGGACCGTACTTTTATTGACAATGATTTTGTAGCTGCCATATTTCTCGATCATACTCCCCAGCTGACCTGCAACCGTCATCACTGCAGACAGATCGGCCTGTCCGTTGGCTCCCGGAGGTGTAGGAAGGGCCAGGAACACAATCTCCGCCTTTTTGACAGCATCTTCCATATTCGTTGTGAAATGAAGCCTCTTTTCACGTATGGACCGGTCAAAAACACGGCTCAACCCGGGTTCATAAATCGGGATTTTTCCCTTTTTCAGCTCGTTAACTTTATTTTCGTCGATATCCACACAGACCACATCGTTACCGCTGTCAGCAAAACAAGTACCCCCGACCAAACCGACATATCCTGTTCCAACAACTGCTATATTCATTTATGAACGCTTTATTTTTTTTATTTCAAGTTTCATTTTTCCCGCCGGAACATCCACTTCAACAACATCGTCTACTTCTTTGCCCAGAAGAGCTTTTCCTATGGGCGAATCGATGGAAATTTTTCCTTCTTTAAAATCAGCCTCCTCCTTGTTCACCAGGATATACGCGGTCTCCTTGTTGGTCGTATGATTATAAATCGTTACAGTGGACAGGAGATAGGCTTTTGAAGCGTCGATATTCCTTTCGTCTATTATACCTGCATGGGCAAGGGTATTTTCCAATTCAGCAATACGTTTTTCAAGCATGCCCTGGGACTCTTTGGCGGCGTCATATTCCGCATTTTCACTAAGATCGCCTTTCGCCCTTGCTTCAGAAATTTCTTCAGCAATTTCTTTCCGCCCCCTTGTTTTCAGATCCCTTAGTTCAGCGTCCAGTTTTTCGTAGCCTTCTTTCGATAAATAATTTTTCTTCATGACTAAAGAAAGTCTTTTAGAGTTGGTAAGTTCCGGAAATAAAAACAGCAGTCGTTAAACTGCTGTACTTAACCATATTTTCCACTGTGATTCAACCATATTGTGATTCAACCATGTTGAACTCGCGCTGAACCCACAGCGAACCTGCAGTGAACCAACAGTGAACCCACAGTGAACCCACAGTGAACCCACAGTGGAACAAGTCTTGAAAAACAGGATCCTAAAATAGGATCTTCCAGAGTGTTAACCAATAATAATTTGTCCATAACGGTCCAGCAGATGGCGGGTAAAGCCAAAAAAACAACCAGACAAATACTGGCGGACAATAAAAAAAGGGTTTCCCCGCTGGCGCCCCATTTTATTCTGATGGCCCACAATATTCGCAGCCTCTACAATGTGGGTTCGCTGTTCCGTTCAGCGGATGTTTTCGGTATCCGCTCTGTATTCCTTTCAGGGTTCACACCCGCTCCGCCGCGGGCCGAAATCAGCAAAACCGCTCTTGGGGCAGAAGAAACTGTACACTGGCGAAAAATTGAAAATCCTGTTGAGCAGATCCGGGCACTGAAGACCCGGGATTACAGGATTTACGGACTGGAACAGACGGTTACAGGCGAGTTCCTCCCAGGCCACCGGGTGACGGCGGGCAAGATCTGTCTGCTGCTCGGCAACGAAGTAACGGGAATTGACGAAGAACTGATCCCTCTGGTCGACCAGTTTGTTGAAATCCCCCAGTACGGAGAAAAACACTCCCTGAATGTTTCTGTTGCAGCGGGGATCGCTCTTTACGCATTTCTTGTAAAGATGAGTTAGCCGGCAGACTGCCGGCAGCGGATAAATCAGCTTTGGGTTCTTTCTTCCAGGCATGTAACTTTGAGTCCAGTCAAAAACAAGCAATTTCATGAGCAAACGAACATTAGTAAATGAGCAAACGAACATTAGTAACATCCGCACTCCCTTATGCAAACGGGCCCATTCATCTGGGACATCTTGCGGGAGCCTACCTGCCGGCTGATTTGTTTACCCGGTACCGGAGGCTCAGAGGCGATGACGTCATCCATATCTGCGGATCGGACGAACACGGCGTTCCGATAACGATAGCAGCTGAAAAAGAGGGTGTATCACCTCAGCAGATCGTGGACAGATTCCACAACAGGAACAAGAAAATATTCAGGGATATCGGCATCAGCTTTGATTACTACGGGAGAACCACGTCTCCGGTTCATCATGAAACCTCCCGGGCTTTTTTCAAGACCCTTTACGACAAGGGTGTATTTAAAAAGAAGACAGAAAGACAGCTCTATGATGAAGATGCCGAAATGTTTCTTCCGGACAGGTATGTAACAGGTATCTGTCCGGTTTGCGGAAATGACGGAGCACACGGTGACCAGTGTGAAAAGTGCGGATCCTCTCTCTCTCCCACTGAATTGAAAAACCCGAAAAGTGCACTGACGGGTAACATCCCGGTAACAAAAGAAACGGAACACTGGTATCTGCCACTTGGCAAGTTTCAGCCGGATATAGAGCACTGGATAGAATCGAAAACCGATTGGAAATCCAATGTATTGGGCCAGTGTAAAAGCTGGCTTAAGGAAGGCCTGAACGACCGGGCTGTTACAAGGGATCTGAAGTGGGGCGTACCCGTACCCCTTGAAGAAGCCGAGAACAAAGTCCTCTATGTCTGGTTTGATGCACCGATCGGTTACATTTCGGCAACAAAGGAGTGGGCCGCCGAATCGGGAGACCCGGAACTCTGGAAACGTTACTGGCAGGATGAAGATGCTTCTCTTGTTCATTTTATCGGCAAAGACAATATTGTTTTCCACTGTATTATGTTTCCCCTCATGCTGATGAAGCACGGGGACTATGTCCTCCCCGATAAGATACCGGCCAATGAATTTCTGAACCTTGAAGGGAAAAAGCTTTCCACCTCCAGAGGCTGGGCGGTTTGGCTTGAAGAATACCTGGAGGAATTTGAAGCGGACATGCTCCGCTTTGTACTGGGAAGTACGCTGCCGGAAACGAAAGATTCCGATTTTTCCTGGAAAGACTTTCAAACGCGTGTAAACAGCGAACTGGCTGATATTCTCGGAAACTTTATATTCCGGACGGTCTCTTTTACCGGACGATTTTTTGACGGGCGGGTTCCCCGGCTTCAGAATCCCGGAGCAAAAGAAAAAAAGGCCCTTTCTGAAATCCTGCAGGCAAGAAAAAAGATTGAAACAGCCTATGAAAGCTTTCGTTTCCGCGAGGCTATTGCCGAAACAATGAAACTGGCCCGTGCCGGCAATAAATATTTCACTGAGACAGAACCCTGGCGTACACGCAGCGAAGACCCGGAAGCCTGTGGAAATACACTGTATGTATCTCTTCAGATTTCAGCTGCACTGTCGGTTCTTTTTTCTCCTGTGATGCCGCATAAAATGGAGGTGTTGTCCGGCCAGCTGAACCTTCCTGAGAAAATGGGCTGGGGAGATGTCAGTGAAACCATGCTGAAGGCAGGAGCCGTCATACAGCCCGGGGAGATACTTTTTACCAAGGTTGAGGACGATAAAGTACAGAAAGAGCTTGAAAGGCTAAACGAGCGATCCGGCATAATCGAAAAAAAGAAGCATGTGCCTTTAAAAAAGGCCGCCGCCTTCAGTGATTTTGCAAATCTTGATTTCCGGGTCGGTGAGATCCTTCATGCAGAGCCAGTCTCCGGTTCCGGCAAACTGCTTCAGCTGACTGTCGATCTTGGATTCGAAACCAGAACGATTCTTTCAGGTATTCAAAAACAGTTCAAACCGGAAGAAATCACCGGAAAAAAGGTATGTGTAGTGGCTAACCTGGAACCTAAAAAAATGATGGGTATCGAAAGCAGCGGCATGGTTCTCATGGCTGAGGACCAGCATGGACAGTACCATTTTCTCTCAACCGAAGCAGATAACGGCAGCCCCGTCTTTTAACCAGGCCAGATGGACTCTCCCTACTCCAGTGTGCAATTCGGATGCATTCTTACTCCGGAATCTACGGTCTTTCGCCTGTTTTTTCCGGAAGCCGGTTCCGTGGAATGTCTGATTTTCTCTTCGTATGAAGAGGAGTCGCCTGTATCCTTTCCGATGATTCCGTCGGCAGATGATATCTGGGAACTGACGGTGGACCGCAATCTCTCCGGCAGCTGGTATCAGTACAGAGCAGAGTACAAAAAAGATAAAATGCCTGCTGCACCGAATGCACATGAACCGTTCGCTGATCCCTGCAGCAGGCATGTGACAGTACGCAACAACCACAGGCAGGAAGCAAAAACACTGATATTTGAAGACAGGTATGACTGGAAAGACGATACATTCATAACCGTTCCTGACCCGAGGGATCTGATTATATACGAAACACATATCAAGGATCTTGTCGCCCACCCTTCCAGCGGGGCCACAGGGCGGAGCATCTATAAAAAATGGATGGATCCGGATCAGGCAGGCGGCATTCCCTATCTGAAAAAGCTGGGAGTAAACGCGGTTGAATTTCTACCGCTTCAAAAGTTTCCCCCTTTTGAACCACCCTTCGGCAAAACCACACAGGAAGGTTACCGTAATACGTGGAATACCTATTCCAGAAACCACTGGGGATACATGACCTCCTTCTTCTTTGCCCCTGAAACCGCATACGCTTCCGGTGGCGGTCTGGAAAAAGGTGCCGTTACCGGCAGGAGCATTGCAGCCGTTACCGAGTTGAAAGATATCGTCAGGGAATTGCACAGGAATGACATCGCCGTAATAATGGACGTCGTCTACAACCATACGTCACTGTTTGATGTCAATCCTCTCTGCCATCATATGCCGGATACATTTTTACGCAAGACAAAAGAGGGTCAACTGATGAATCGCAGCGGCACCGGAAATGAGATCCGGACCGAACATCCTGCTGTCATAAAACTGATCACTGATTCCATAAAACACTGGATGAATGAATATCATATTGACGGATTCAGATTCGATCTGGCAGGCCTGATTGATGAAAAAAGCTGGGATAAAATAAGGGACAGTGTTTTGTCAGTTAATCCCGATGCCCTGCTTATTGCTGAACCGTGGGGCGGCAGGTATGTGCCCGCCCTTTTCTCCAATCATGAATGGGCATCCTGGAATGACCGTTTCAGAAACGGGATAAAGGGCTCCAGTCCCCACGATGACAGAGGCTTTATCTTTTCCGGATGGCATCACGGCAGCAACAGAAAGCATCTGGAAAACTGGTTTACCGGAACGCACCGGGATCTCGAGGGCGGGCTGTTCAGAAGCAATTTACATTGTGTCAACTATCTCGAAAGCCATGACGGCTACACCCTCGGGGATTACATCCGGATTTGCTCACGGTATAACGGTGAAAATCCGGTTATACAGGATCGGGACAGGCACATGAAACTGACGGCCGGTGAACTCAGGACAGCGATGCTGGGGGCTTTCTGCCTTATGGTCACTCCCGGAATTGCCATGATTCATGCAGGCCAGGAGTTCGCCAGGTCAAAATTAATTGTGGACGCCGGGGATGCAGATTCTGAAACCGGAAGAATGGACTACAACAGCTATAACAAGGATAATGAAACCAACTGGATTAATTTTGATGATCTTTCTGAAAATACCAGGCTGTACCGCTATTACAGGGGATTGATCGACATACGCAAAGAATCGCCTGCACTCAGAAAATCGGGTTGGCCGGATATCCGCTTTGATTACTTCACCGATCCGCTCCATGTCTGCTATACCGTCTGCGGTCTCGATTCGGGAGATATATATGACTATTATATAGCGATCAACGCAGTGCAGGACCGGTCTATGGAATTTCATGCGCCCGAAGGGCTGTGGGAGGTTCTGGTAAACAATGGTATTGCATCCGCCTCCCCGATAGAATTTCTGACGGGTTCGATGGGTCTGCCGGCCGGCGGTTCCGCTCTGTTAAGGAGGTTGCGACATTAGATGAATAAAAATATTTTTACAGGCGCACGGTTACAGTCTTGCAGCTGTCATGTGCAGTCGCGGTTTACCCAGGCAGGGCAGTTCACAATCTCCGGTTTCTGCAATCATTGGATTTCCGATTCAGAATTCGCTCAATACATATCAACGGATATTTCAAACTAAAAACAGGATAAATCTTGCCAGTAACAGAAAATCAACCCCGGGGGACATGGAATACGAAACTCGGCTTTATACTTGCAGCAGCGGGATCCGCTGTAGGGCTTGGAAATATATGGGGGTTCCCCACTCAGGTTGCCGATAACGGTGGAGCAGCCTTTATCCTCATCTATCTGGTCTGCTGTCTCACGGTTGGTTTCCCCCTGATGATAGCTGAATTCACAATCGGCCGTAAAACACAGAAAAATCCGGTCGGTGCCTTCGAGGCTCTTGGCGGAGGAAGCAGGATTGCCCCTTTTATCGGTTACTGGGGCGTTCTTTGCGGAGTAATGATTCTCTCTTTTTATCTGGTCATATCCGGATGGACATTGGGATATGTACTGGAGGAGATATTTTATTTCTTCGGTTATGAAGCGTTTGCAGCCACCATGGGTGATCTGGGTCACGGGCCGAAAAATGCTTTTTTTGCCATCATATTCATGATTTTTACAGTCACTATCATTACCGGAGGAGTAAGCCAGGGTATTGAGCGTGCCACCAAGGCACTGATGCCCGTTCTGTTTATTCTGTTGATCTCCCTGATCGTCTATATATTCACTCTGGAAGGGAGCATGGAGGGGCTGACAATGTATGTGAAGCCGGATTTCTCCACAATCGACGGCAGCCTGATATTGTCTGCCCTGGGGCAGGCTTTTTTCTCGCTTTCCCTCGGCATGGGAGCGCTGATTACATACGGTTCCTATTTGAACAAGGAACAAAATCTCATAGAATCGGCCGCACTTGTTACCGTTACGGATATTGCAATCGCAGTCATCGCCGGTTTGCTGATTATTCCCGCCATGTTTGTGGCACAGTTCGGCGGCACCGAAATCTTTGATCCCGAAACGGGGGCGCTTTATTCAAGTGCAACCCTTGTATTCGACGTGCTGCCCGAACTGTTCCACCAGATCAGCGGCTTTCCGGGCATGCTGATCGGTATCACATTTTTCATCCTTCTCGGACTGGCGGCACTGACCTCATCCATCTCCCTGCTGGAGGTTCCCGTTTCCTATGTAATTGATGAGTTTGATATCCGCAGGAAAAAGGCAGCCTGGTTGGTCGGGGGCCTGGTCACCCTTATTTCCATTGCCATTTCCTTTGAAACATCCCTGATCGATCTTTTTGTTTACATTTTCAATGAAATCGGCCTGCCCCTTGGCGGTCTGATGATTTGTCTCTTCCTGGGCTACTTCTGGAAGACCGAGAATGCTCTTATGGAAATCAGCAACGGCTTTGAAGACGTTGAACAGCACTGGATTGCCGGATGGTGGGTTGTTTTCATCAAATACATTTGTCCGGTTTTAATAGGACTGGTCCTGATCACGACGATCCTGAACATCCTTTCGTAAATAACACCAAATTCATGAATAGTTTGTTAAACAACAGAGCTACTCATATTTTCCTGGCTATTCATAATTACGGAGATATATGCCTAAAATAAACACATCGGATTTTCGACCCGGATTGAGTATTCTGATCGACGGCGAAATCTATTCAATTGTTGATTTCCAGCATGTAAAACCTGGCAAGGGCGGTGCATTTGTCCGTACCCGGCTCAAGGGAATCGAAAACGAAAAAAATATTGAAAAAACTTTCAGATCGGGTGAAAGCGTGGAATCCGTCAGGATAGAGAGCCAGGCCTGTCAGTTTCTTTACAGTGACGGGGACCTTTTCTTTTTTATGCATCAGGAAACATATGAACAGATTCCTCTTGAGAAATCACGTGTGATGAAATCCGAGTTTATTACCGACGGTGAAATTTGTACTCTCATGATTGATGTGGACAATGAGCGGGTTCTCTATGTCGAACCGCCCGCCCATATCGTATCGAAAGTAGAAAAAACGGATCCGGGATTACGGGGAGATACGGCCCAGGGTGGAAGCAAGCCTGCAACCATATCATCGGGAGCTGTCGTGCAGGTACCTCTTTTCATCAACCAGGATGATGAAATAAAAGTAGATACCAGAACAGGTGAATACATAGAACGAGCGAATACAAACTGACTGACATGGATTTAAAACTGGTTAAAAAGATACTTGATCTCATAAGTGAAAGTGATGTTGATGAAGTTTCCATTGAAGAGGGGGATTTCAAGATAAAAGTGAAGAAAAAGATTGACGCTTCCGGGCCGGGCTCCGCAGGTTTTCATTACCAGATGCCGCCGCCGCCGCAATATCCACCTCCAGCACCACAGGCGGGGCCTCAACCCGCCGGAGAGACCGCCGGTTCAGGTGAGGAACCGAACAGAGACACTGACGAGGACGAGCTGATGCGCTCCCCCATCGTCGGCACGTTTTACAGGGCCGCATCTCCCGACACGGATCCTTTCATAGAGGTAGGCGACCACGTTGAAAAGGGAGAAACACTGTGCATAGTGGAAGCCATGAAAATTATGAATGAGATAGAGGCTGAATTCAGCGGAACCGTTCAAAAAATTATTGCCGAGGATGCACAACCGGTAGACTACGACCAGCCATTGTTCATCATAAAAAAAGATTAATCCGGCAACTGCATGTTTAAAAAAATACTAATCGCCAACCGGGGCGAAATTGCACTCCGTATAATTCGTACCTGTAAAGAGATGGGCATCAAAACCGTCGCTGTATATTCGACAGCCGACGAGGATAGTTTGCACGTTAAATTTGCGGACGAGGCCGTCTGCATCGGCCCACCCTCCAGCAAAGACAGCTATCTGAAGATTCCCTGTATACTGTCAGCCGCAGAAATTACAAACGCGGAGGCTATCCATCCCGGATACGGTTTTCTTGCGGAAAACGCAGAATTTTCCAGGATCTGCTCGGAACACGACCTGAAGTTCATCGGTCCGTCCGCCGACATGATTTCCAAGATGGGGGACAAAGCCACTGCCAAGGCCACGATGATCAAAAGCGATGTTCCCGTTGTCCCCGGATCCGAGGGTATTGTAGAGGACCATACCGCTGCAAAAGAGGTCAGCAAAAAGATCGGCTATCCTGTTATAATAAAGGCATCAGCCGGAGGCGGCGGGCGGGGGATGCGTATAGTACATGAAGAGGCGAAACTGAAGCAGGCATTCGATACCTGCAGGAATGAAGCTGCAACTGCCTTTGGCAATCCGGATGTCTATATTGAAAAATTTGTTCTGGAGCCGCGCCATATTGAAATTCAGATTGTCGGCGATCAGCACGGGAATGTAGTGCATCTCGGCGAGCGTGAATGCTCCCTTCAGCGCCGTAACCAAAAACTTCTTGAAGAGGCGCCATCCCCGGTTATGACGGCCGAACTTCGTAAAAGAATGGGCGATGCTGCAGTAAATGCGGGGAAGGCGATTAATTATGAAGGTGCCGGCACCGTGGAGTTTTTGGTGGACAAGGATCATAATTTCTATTTCATGGAGATGAACACGCGTATCCAGGTAGAACACCCGGTTACGGAGGAAGTGACTCACTGTGACCTGGTTGCTGAACAGATCCGGGTGGCCGCCGGCCTCAGGCTGGACAACAAACCTCTTAAAATACGGGGCCACGCTATAGAATGCAGGATCAATGCGGAAGACCCGGAGCATAATTTCCGCCCTTCTGCAGGAACCATCACTGTTTTTCATACGCCGGGGGGACACAGCGTACGGATTGATACCCATGCCTATTCAGGATATAAAATCCCCCCCTATTACGACTCGATGATTGCAAAAGTGATCGTCAGCGCACCGACGCGGAATGAAGCTATCAAACGGATGAAAAGAGCACTTGAAGAATTTATCATAGAGGGTATCAAAACAACAATCCCTTACCATCTGCAGTTAATGGAAGATGACAACTTCAGAGCGGGCACGTTTAACACGCATTACCTGGAATCCCAGTTTAAATATCAACCACCTGAATCGTAAATGCTATGAATTTTCCCGATGAGCTGAAATACACACAGGAACATGAATGGATTCGAGACAATGGCGACGGGACCGCAACCATCGGCATTACCGACTTTGCCCAGGGTGAACTTGGAGACATTGTTTTTGTTGAATTGGAAGAAACAGGGTTCACTTTTGAAAAAAATGATGTTTTTGGCACTGTTGAAGCTGTAAAAACCGTTTCAGATCTTTTTGCACCCGTATCCGGTAAAATTGTAGCCATAAATCCGGATCTCGAAGAAGATCCTGAACTGGTGAACGGGGATCCGTACGGGTCCGGGTGGCTGGTAAAGATATCTCTGGCCGAGCCCGGTCAGCTTGATGATCTTCTCTCCGTAAGCGATTACAAAAAGATTGTAGATTAACACCTCTTATTTTTAGTCTATGCACGCATTCCATGATGAGTGGATCCTGATTCTTGATTTTGGTTCACAGTACACACAGTTAATCGCCCGGAGGGTCCGGGAACTTCATGTCTACTGCGAGATTCACCCGTTTGACACGGATCCGGGAGAGTTCAGTGACAACAAACCCGCGGGTGTCATTCTTTCCGGCGGTCCCAAAAGTGTCTATGACATGGATGCCCCCGTCCTCAATATGGATCTGTTTTCGTGGGAAATACCGGTCCTCGGCATCTGTTACGGCCTTCAGTCTCTTGCTCATTCCGTCCGTCCCGGCAGCGTTGAAAAGGCTGAAAAACGTGAGTTTGGCCGGGCGCACCTGATTGTCGATAAACCAAACGATTTATTAAAGGGCATCACTGAAGGTTCTGTTGTCTGGATGAGTCACGGGGATCATATAAGGAGCCTCCCGGACCGCTATGAAATCATCGCCCACACGGATAATGCTGAAGCGGCAGCCGTCCGGCATAAGACCAAACCCGTTTATGGTGTGCAATTTCATCCCGAAGTAGTTCATACGGAAGAAGGAGATACCGTTTTTGAAAATTTTGTAAAGCAAATTTGCAGCTGTTCCGGTTCCTGGACCCCCTCGTCATTCATAGATGACGAGATCAGGGAGATACGCAGGAAAGCCGGCAGCCACAAAGTATTGTGTGCCTTGTCCGGTGGTGTGGATTCAACCGTAGTGGCAACCCTTCTCCACAGGGCAATAGGAGACCAGCTTCTGTGTATTTTTGTCGACAACGGGCTGCTTCGCAAGAATGAATTTAAGAAGGTGCTTAACACGTACACAGATACTCTGCAGTTGCCGGTACGTGGAATAGACGCCTCCGACCTGTTCCTGAAAAGGCTTGAAGGCATCACGGACCCCGAAATAAAGCGGGTCGTTATCGGTAATACCTTTATCGATGTTTTTGACGATGCCATAAAAGACCAGAAAGAATTCAGGTTTCTGGCCCAGGGCACCCTGTATCCCGACGTTATTGAAAGCATCTCTTTCAAAGGCCCCTCTTCCACAATCAAATCCCACCACAATGTCGGCGGACTGCCGGAAAAAATGAAACTTTCGCTGATTGAACCTGTCAGAGAGTTGTTCAAGGATGAGGTTCGAGCCGTGGGAAGGGAACTCGGCATACCTGAACATTTTATAGGCCGGCACCCGTTTCCCGGTCCCGGCCTGGGAATTCGCGTAATCGGTGAATTAAAAAAAGGACGTCTTGACCTGTTGAGAGAAGCCGATTCAATATTTATACAGGCACTCCGTGAAAACGGACTTTATGACCAGGTCTGGCAGGCTTTTGTCGTGCTTCTGCCGGTGCAATCCGTGGGCGTCATGGGTGACGAGCGCACTTATGAATATACGGCAGCCATAAGAGCGGTTACGAGTGTCGACGGCATGACCGCTGACTGGGCACACCTTCCCTATGATTTTCTTTCCGAGGTGTCAGGCCGGATTATCAACGAGGTACGCGGAATAAACAGGGTTGTCTATGATATCAGCTCCAAACCACCGTCAACGATAGAATGGGAATAAACGATCTGCCACAGGAATGAAACAGATAAATAACGAGAACGGCATGCCGGCGGGATCGGTTCTTCCGGCAAGTGTGCATTCCACATCCAGACAGTTTCATCCGGAACAAATGCGTTGTATTGACCTATATGTGACCATTACCTCCTGTTAAAGCCAATTATGGACCATTTAAAATATCTATTTCTATTTGTTGCAGTCGCTTCCATGCTTTTTCCTTCTGAAAGCCGGGGGCAATCGTTTGATGAAGGCCTTGAGTATTATCAGCAGGAACAGTATGAGGAGGCGCTGGAGATATTCAGGCAGCTGGATAACAGTGAACAGGCTCTTCTGTACACCGGCAAAAGTTACCTTGCATTGGGAGAGTACATGAAGGCGGGTATTTATCTGCGCCATATCGCAGAGAGTGATATAGAAAATATTTCAATTGAAGCTTATTATACACTTGCACTCAATGAGTTCCGTTTAAAAAACTTTCGAAACTCTCTTGAGATACTGCACAGGATTGCCTCCGGAAACAACCGGACCGGAATTCAGGCCAGTGCAACCGGTTTTTATAACACCTTGCTGAGATACCTGACCGATAATCAGCGATTTGATCTCTTCTGGCAGACAACGAATGCAGGTATCCGGCATGACCTTGTGCGGTCCGCAGTAGG
This sequence comes from Balneolaceae bacterium, assembly GCA_040905285.1. Lineage (GTDB taxonomy): Bacteria > Bacteroidota > Rhodothermia > Balneolales > Balneolaceae > JBBDRV01. Next base: position 12,573 of record JBBDRV010000219.1, read on the forward strand.
GCATACCGATTATTCCATGCTGGAAGCAATGATGAAAGAGCTTGAAAAGTTGAGCGGGATAACCGGTCAGTCGTCTGAAATCAGATCCCTTCGGGATGAAATCGGGTCCAGGGAGTCCTACGTACGTTCTCCGAAACACTATCCGGTACCGGAAGGAACCGTTTACCCGATAGGTGTGGCACTTCCCTCTTTTGAAACGGACAAGCCGGAATTTGCCATTTCCAGAAACCTTTATTTCGGAATTATGCTGGCTGCCGAGGAGTTTAATTCCGACAATTCAGAAAAAAAGGTTTTTTTACGATTCAGGGACACCCATGCAGACCCTGACTCGATCCCCGGAGTAATGAATGAACTGATCTGGAATGAACGTACGGATGCTATTCTGGGCCCCCTGTTTTCTGAATCAGCTGAAAGAATGTCTTCCCTTGCTGAAAACTATGAAATTCCGATCCTGACCCCGCTGGCCAATTCGGATGAAATCAATACCGGCCACAACTATACTTTCCAGCTGAATCCAACATTTTCAGTTCACGGGGAAGCGATGGCCCGCTTTGCTGTCAATGAAATGAATCTTGATACGCTGGCAGTTATGGTTGAGCAAAATTCCCTCGGACGGTCTTCCGCTCTTGCTTTCCGCCGGGAAGCCGAACGGCTTGGGGCTTATGTGGCCTATTATATGGAAGAGGATTTTGCGTCCTATGGATACGACCTGTCAGACATAACGGAAACATTTACCCGGGATCCCGTCCTGATTGACTCCCTGGGCTATGTTCCTGTGAAAGGAATCTACGCCCCTTTTACAGGACAGGCCGCAACCACCCTGGTGAACCTGCTTATGACTGATCTGGAGGCAATGGGATCGGATGTTGTGGTGATGGGGTCTGAAGAATGGAGAGAGGCACGATACACCAGGGCCCAGGAGAGAAACTTTCTGGTCTATTATACACAAAACCATTCGTCTGCAGCAGATGAAGAGAGCCTCAACTATTTTAATGAGGATTTCAGTAACATGTTCGGCATTGAACCTGATCACTTTGCCCGGCTGGGGTACGATGCCGGCAGGTACCTGTTCCGTACTCTTGAACAGGCCGGAAATCCTGAAAAGCTTAAACAGGCCCTGCGCGAAGCTGCAGAATACAGGGGCCTGGCCACCCATATTCACTTCAGGGGATCACAGATAAACAGGTCTGTCCGGGTAGAACCGCTGACAGGCAGAGCCAAAGAAAGAACCCAAGACAGTGCCAGGGAAAATGTGAACCGGGATTCGGGTCTTTAGCTGCCGGTTATCCCATCCATCCAATTCCGATACTGAATTCAGCATTCAAACCGGGAATAGAGACAGGGTGAACACCATCCTGAATAACTGAAACCTGCTGAATCAGTATGTTTCCTGCTCCTCGATCTCCTGCAGCCTCTCTCTTTCATCTCTGATTCTGAACTGCTCACGTATCCACCTGCGCCATTCGGCACTCGCCAGCTGATGTTCTTCAAACGTGCTGCTGAAAGCATGTCCGCCTCCCGGGCGGGCAACCATATAGAGATAGTCATGTTCTTCGGGATCAATGGCCGCTTCAATTGAAGCTAAATCAGGATTCGTAATAGGCCCCGGAGGCAATCCCCTGATGATATACGTATTGTAAGGATGATCAAATCTGTAGTCATCGTATAACAGACGCCGGTGCTCACCAAGTGCATAAATTACTGTTGGATCTGCCTGTAAACGCATGTTCCTCCTTAAACGGTTCCAGTAAAGCCCGCTGATACGTCGTTTTTCAGATCCGGCACTCGCCTCCCATTCGATGATAGAGGCCAGCGTCACCAGGTCTTCCAGATCAAGTTCATTAGCGTCAATCTCTTCCTGCCTGCGATCTGTCACCCGGCGGTTAAATTCGTTGTAGATGCGTCTTATTACTCTCTCCGGCGGACTCGTCCAGTAAATATTGTAAGTATCCGGCAGCATTCTGGACAGGAGGGTCTGGGGTGAATGCCCAAGTTCCAGAACAAGATCGCTGCTGTCTGTAAATACAGAAGCAAACTGACTGGAGTCTGATTCCAATTGATTCCCCAGAACTCTAGCAAGCCTGCCTTTATCAATGCCGGGCGGAATCGTTACAGCGGCAAGATCCTGAATTCCCAAAGCAATCCTGGACAGAAGATCCTGATAGGCAGACGATTCGGGTATTTCATACCTGCCCGGACTGAAATTGCGCCATCCGAGCAGGGAAGCGACCCACCTCAGTTCTGTTTCGTTAAACTGTACTTCCAAATCCGAGAGATGGCCAATCAATTCATCAATGCCGGTCCGCTCTTCAAGGAAGAGAACCGCTCCGGTCTCACTGACAATCGCCCGGCTGCTGCTGATCCGTGTCTCTCTGGACAGGTAGAAAACAAGAAAAACAACCAGAAAAACCATGACGGTTTTCCCCGTCTCTTTAAAAAAGAAAGATGAATGACGATTCATTACAAGATGGTTGGTTAATCTGTCATTAATTCGTGAACGACTGAATATAAACCGAATCGTTTATTTTAAACATGCTGAATCTGACCTGATTGCAGGTCATATCATTTACACCTTCCGGCTATAGAATATACAATGGGGCTCACCTGGTAATATTGTAAAAGTAATATTGTAAACATATTGGCACAACCGGACGGCCGGTTCGGTATATATGCGCAAAGCCGTTAAAAAAAATCATGCAGAGCCGTTCAAATCAGGTCTGAATACAACAATTCTGCATTTGAACCGTATTTGATAATGAGATTGTTTTTTGGTGTTGCAAAGCACCAAATGCCCTAAAGAACAGCCTCAGGCTATGAAAGGTCTGAGGCTATTTTTTTATACCCCCCTGACAGGCTCCCTCAGACGTGGACTTCGACTGCTGAAACAGGCCCCTGTTTTTGCACCTGATTTAAATAGAAAATGAGTGAAGTAATGAATATTTTAGGCTTTTTAACACTACGATTCTTTTTTAACACTACGATTCTACAGACTGACTATGAAAATCATCTACGCCGCTGTTTTAACTTTTCTTCTCCTTTTCACCGGATCCGCCGGTTTAATGGCCCAGGAAATCGAAGATACGTTGTCCGTCGTTCTGGAGCCGATCAATGTGGAGGCAACCCATTCTTCCATAACCATTGACCGTGCATCCATTTCCGTGACAACCCTCCAGAGATCCATGAGTGACATGACGGCCAGACGGGCTTCCTCCCTGGATGAACTGACTTTTTCCCTGCCCGGCGTATGGGTAAGCAATCGTGAAAATCACGCTCTCGGTGAACGGATGTCTGTCCGGGGGATGGGATGGCGCTCACCATTCGGAGTCAGGGGAATCCAAATCATACTGGACGGGATTCCGCTTACTGTAGCCGATGGTCAAACGATACTGAACATGGTTGATCCTGCTATGGTGCAATCCCTGGAACTGCTCCGGGGACCGTCAGCAACATTCTGGGGAAACAGCAGCGGAGGTGTCCTTTATATGCGGACGCAGCCTCCCGCCGATGCGCCAAATTTCATGTTCAGAAGCTATATGGGGTCCTTCAACACGATGAAGCATGAAGGCAGGTGGCATGATCGCATAGGCGGTGTGAACTGGAATGCCTACGGGTCCTATTATGATACTGACGGGTTCAGGGAACACAACTCCGCGCGATTGTATCGCGGCGGGATTTCGGCCGGTTTTGATATTACCGAAGATTCGAACCTCGAAGCAAGACTCAGCTATGCAGGCATGCCCAATGCCCAGCACCCCGGTTCACTGACACTGGAAAATGCCATGAATGATCCGGACAGTGCCTACCCGGATTTTGCGGAGAACAACGCCAGGAAAAATTTTCAACAGGTAATGTCCTCCCTCACCTACAGGCATGATTTTGAAACGGGTTTGCTGACGCTGTCCGGGCATGGCACGCACAGGGACCTGGAAAACCCCCTTCCTTTCGGATTTATTTCAGTAGACCGTCTTGCCGGTGGAACCCGGGCAACGTACGATATCGATACCCTGCCTTTCCAGCTGCAGGTTGGAGGTGAAATGAAATGGCAAAGAGATGACCGGGGCCAGAGAAACACCCTTCCCGGTGGCCAGCCCGGAGATGATGTGACAATCAACCAGCTGGACCGAGTCAACAACCAGGCCCTCTTTGGCCAGGCCCTGTTTGATATCCGGAGTCTCTCGCTGAACTTTGGCCTTCGGGCCGACCGGATGGTCTACTCGGTGGATGATTATATAGAAAATGAAGAGGGGGCGCGGACATTTGCCACAATCAACCCGAGTGCCGGGATCAATTACAATCTGGGGAATGCAAGGCTGTTTGTCAACTTCAGCACCTCGTTTGATGCCCCGACCACAACCGAGTTTAAAAACCGGCCCGGCGGCGGAACCGGATTCAATCCGAACCTGGATCCGGAAAGGACCGCGGGTCTGGAAACAGGCATTCGCGGCTATTATCCGGGACTAAACCTTGAGTATGATGTTGCCCTCTTCGGATTGCGGGTAACCAACCTGATTATTCCGTTTGAAGAAGAAGACGGCGGCCCTACCCTGTATAGGAATGAAGGCGATACCAGACATACCGGAATTGAAATCCATCTGAGGTCCCGGCCGGCGGATGGGGTTCTTCTGGAACTGATGTATACCTGGATTGACGCCACATTCGGTGAGGGGGATTTTGAGGGGAATAAACTGCCTGGTGTTGCCCCGCACCGCATCGGATCAAAACTTTCTTTTAATCTTGGAAACCACGTGATCAGCAGTGATGTCGAATGGGTCGGGGAATACCATGCCGACAGCCAGAATACGGCAGTAAACGACTCCTATTTTCTTTTAAACAGCCGTTACATGTTCAGCGGATTGAATTTTGACGGCTGGAAACTGCAACCTTTTGCTTCTGTATACAACATTCTGGACAAACGCTATAACACGTCCGTCTCTATCAATGCCTTCGGTGGCCGTTTCTATGAACCCGGAAGCAGCCGAAATGTTCAGGCAGGCCTGAGCCTTCAATTCTGATCGTCTGCCCCACCTCCTGCAGCCGGAACAGACAGATGAAAGCGGGATGAAACAGAGGGAATTATATCCCGTTGATACCGTTCAGACCGATTTTTTTAAAAAGATTGCTAAAATAGATTCTACAACCTATTTTCAGCTCAGTCACTTCAATCTGTTTCAGTTTCAGTATTGATTGATGTGAAGATAAATGCGAATTAAAGTTAATAGTTATTATGAGTGATGAACGTGAAGTAGGTACCGTAAAATGGTTTCATAACGGTAAAGG
>JBBDRV010000220.1:0-2918 GCA_040905285.1 Balneolaceae bacterium
CCCCAGTGAATATCGACAGGAGCTTCTATGCCCGGCAACTGCACAGTTGCAGAATAATCAGGAAGGGGTTTATAAAAAGTCCAGTAAAAAGCGAGTACGGCTATGCCGACAAGCAAAATCAGCAGGAAAAAAGCCAGACGAAAAAACGTTTTCATGTACACCGGTAATTGGCAGCCTCTGTTAAAGGCAGACAAGATTGAAAATTCCGTGCTAAATAGATACTTCTGTACCTGATTCAGCAGTAGTATTGTAAATTTCCGGGGGTTCTTTTTTGATTGTAATATTCTTTACGCAGCAGGAACAGATACATGCTTAAAACATTACCGGAATAAAAAAATTATGGAACCGGCTGAAAAAATTTCAGTCATTAATCAGTCATAAAGGAATCAGTCATTAAACTGTGCCGGTCGGTCGGCCGCCTGTTTTTATTCTGAGAAACGGCCTGTTAATGCTATCTTCCTGAAAACATCGTTTAATCTTTTATTATATCTGCATGAATGACACGAGTACGGCTGAATTTCTCCGGGGGTTGCAGAAAGCCGCGGAAACCTTTGCACGTGCCGGAGGGGATTCCACTCTGGATTACTTCAGGAAAACGTATGACCTGGAATTTAAACCGGACCAGTCACCGGTAACCACGGCAGACAGACAGGCCGAGCGGATTATCAGGGAGGCTATACACGGGCAGTTTCCGGGGCACGGTATCATCGGGGAAGAATACGGCATGGAAGGAGAGGAACGTGATATCGTCTGGGTAATCGACCCAATCGACGGAACCCAGTCATTCATTCACGGAGTACCGTTTTATACAACACTGATCGGCATTCTTGTTCACGGTGTTCCGGAGGTCGGGGTGATCTATGCCCCGGCACTGAAGGAGATGGTCACGGCTTCGACAGGCTCGGGTGCCTTTCTGAACGGGGAGCCATGCCGAACCCGTATCTGCAATGAACTGAAGCAGGCGACGTTTCTTACCACGGATGTGGACCATATACGGGAACAGAATTTTAGCGTTCCCTATGAGGAACTTCTGCAGGAAACCAATATACACAGAACCTGGGGGGATGCCTACGGGCACCTTATGGTTGCAACAGGACGGGCAGACCTCATGTTTGATCCCGTCCTGAAGATTTGGGATGCTGCAGCATTGTTGCCGGTTGTCACCGAAGCCGGCGGTTTGTTCACGGACATCCATGGAGTAGTCACCATAGATTCCGGTAATGCCCTGTCCTGTGCCGCAGGCATTCACACAGCTGTATTAGAGGCTTTTAATTAAAAAGGGACCCTATGACCAGGTATTTTTTTCTTCTGTTTTTATCATTTTTTCTTTTTCCGCCGCCAGATTTAAATGCCCAGCGTGTTGATTTTGAAGAGTTTCCCCGGCTGGATGCAGATTACGATCACCTCAGGCTTGAGCTGGAGGTAACCGACGACCTGGTTTTGCGGGGGGATGCGGCCTATGAACTTTCCCTTTTGCGTGGCAACATCGATACCCTGCGGCTGGACGCCATACGAATGGATATGGAATCAGTTGAATGGAACGATGAGCCTGTTGACTATCTGATAGATGATGACCGGCTGCTGATCGTACTACCGGGGGGTACAACCCGATCCGGTACCCATAGTATGCGCATCCGGTACAGCGCCAATCCCTCCTTCGGTGTTTTCAGAGATGACAGGGGAACCATCTGGTCTTCCGGTAAACCCGGATCTGTCCGGCACTGGCTTCCGGTTGTGGATCATCCGCGGAACAGTTTTACTTCTGATGTTACGTTTATCTTTCCGACCGGGAAAGAAGCGGTGTTCAGTGGTGTTCGCGGAGATGAATCCGTGGAATCGGTGGATCTGAAAAGAGTCAGATTCCATGCGGATTCGGACATGCCTGCTTCTTCCATGAGATTTGCAATCGGCGATTTTGAACTCAGCCAGTCAACATCCGGCCGCCATCAGCTTACCCTCTACACTCAATCGGGGCTACTGGATGATGAAGAAAAGCAGAATCTTCTTGAAACGTCCGGGAATGCATTCAGCCTGGCTGAACGAATTCTCGGAACAGGATATCCGTCACGTGGCCTGAACCTGGTTATTCTGGCGGATGACATGTGGGAGTCCAAAAATTATGGTGCGGGAATCGTTTTCGGATTTAAAAACCAGGGGAACCTCTCCTCTCAACTGACATACGGAACCCTTGCCCAGTGGATTGGAATTCAGCTTCGCGAAGAACGCTGGGAGGATCCGGATGCAATCCTGCTGCTTCAAACCTGGCTTGCCGGTCAGTCCCGGGCACCATCAGGGGAAGAGTCCCGGCCCCGAAGTGGCAACCGAATACAGGAAGAGGGGATTTACAGGGCATTCAGTCCTGCCGGCCGGGCCGACTGGACCAGGTTCATGAACAGCCCCGAATCAGAACCTTTTCACAATTTACTGGAACAGACAGGCTCCGTCCTGCTGGAGGATCTGCCGGAAGTGATCAACTGGTATGATTTTACATCGTACCTGTACAGCCGGTCAGGTCTCAACCTGATGGAGAGACCGGAGTTCCCTGCGGAAGAGCCGGACGAGACCGAACCGGTTCCGGAATATCGTGTCATCTACCACCATGATGAAGCTGAAAACAGGCTCCGGCTGGAATTCCGGGCCGTTGAACAGGCTGTGGAGGAACTGGTGACGGTCACCGCCCGGGAAGATACTTTCAATGACAGCCAAAGCCGTGAAATCACATTTACGGGAGAAAGTGACGACGTTGTTCTTAATGTGAATCAGAACGTGGAAAACCTGAAATTATCCGTTGAGGGCGACGTGAAAGTTGTCCTGCGGCCGGAGAAACCGTTGCGGTTCTGGCTCTATCAGCTTCGCCGGGATGAAGATCCCGCAAGCCGTGCGGAAGCTGCTGCCGGTCTCAGGAATTATTCGGATAA
>JBBDRV010000221.1:0-2887 GCA_040905285.1 Balneolaceae bacterium
CAGTCTGGTTGATATGGCAGTGCTGAGAGGAGGGGATGCAGCACGTAATGCTGATATAATACGTTCTGTACTTGACGGCCACTCGACGCCTGCCCAGCGCGAAATAGTGCATCTGAATGCGGCTTTCGGGATTCATGCCTCGGGAATGACATCGACCCTGGCGGAAGCCTCCGCGTTGGCCGGGGAATCGATAGGCAGCGGTTCAGGAAGAAAGAAACTGAATGATTTTGTAAAGGCAACACAGGAAGCATAAACCGGACAGTCCACTATGAGTTCCATACTCGATCGTATTGTAAAACAGACCCGAAGCGATCTTCACAGACGCAAGCGGCGCTTGAGCCTCCGGAGCCTTGAATCCATGGAATGCTTTGAAGGCGAGCGGCGCGGTTTCAGGAATGCACTCGCCCGGACGCCGCTGTCCGTTATTGCTGAAGTTAAAAGAGCGTCACCCTCCCGCGGACTGATACGGAAATCCTTTGACGCACTGAAGATTGCGGATTCATATATCAATGGCGGGGCCTCTGCGTTGTCTGTTCTGACTGACAAGCCTTTCTTTAAAGGGGATCTTTTATACCTGGAAAAAATATCAAAAAATTTTGATATTCCTTTGTTGCAGAAAGATTTCATTATTGACCCCTATCAGATAACAGAAGCCAGGGCATACGGTGCGGATGCCGTGCTTCTGATCGTTTCCATCACTGAAGGGCATCAGCTTGACGAATTGCTGAATGCAGCTGCCGAGAACGGACTGGATGCCCTGGTTGAATGTTACAGCAGGGAGGAGGTTGACCGGTTGAATTGGGACGATGTACCTCTTTTCGGTGTGAACAACAGAGATTTGCGGTCTTTTGAGGTTGATCTCCACCGGGGGGTGGAATTATTGCAACTTTCCCCTCCGGAAACCGTAAAGGTGTCGGAGAGCGGATTGGCCGGGCCGGCTGACCTGGTATTTCTGGCTGAAAACGGTATTGATGCGGCCCTGATCGGTGAACATTTTATGAGCCGGCCCGATCCCGGACATGCACTGGCGGAGATGCTTGAAGGCCTGAACACGGCAAAGAACACTGAAGTAAAAGAAAGTGGTAAAGAAGATGCACACACAGGCAGGTAATCGTACAGCAGTAAAAATTTGCGGATTGACAAGTCTGAAAGATGCGCGGTTTGCAGCCGGCGCACTTGCCGATTATCTGGGCTTTATTTTTTTTGAAGACAGCCCCAGGTATATAGAGCCTTCCAAAGCCGGAGCCATTATCAACTGGATAGAGGGCCCGCAAACGGTGGGGGTTTTTGTTAACCAGCCCCTGGATGATGTCAACATGCTTTCCAGACAGACCGGGATAGGAATGGTGCAGTTGCACGGGACAGAGTCCGCCGACTACTGCCAGCTGATTGAAAAGCCGGTGATCAAGGCATTCCATATCGGGAATAATTCAACACCGGATGAAATAAACAAACAGACCGAGCCCTATCTCAATCATGCTGACTATTTTCTTTTTGATACGCGAAGCAAAAGCCTGTGGGGCGGAACGGGGGAAACTTTTGACTGGGAACTGTTGAAAAATTTGTCCCGCGGAAAACCGTTCTTCCTTTCTGGTGGCCTGAACAGCGGCAATGTCCGCAATGCCTGCAGAAGCGTAAGGCCCTTTTCACTGGATTTAAGCAGTGGGGTAGAAAAAGTTCCGGGGGTCAAGGATTTTGACAAAGTTGAAGAGCTGTTTGACGTGATGCGGGATGTCTGGGAATTGCAGGAATCAGGAAATTTGTGAATTTAAAATCCTTAGTTATTGATGATGAATTATAATGTACCGGGCCGGGACGGCTATTTTGGAAAATTCGGGGGTAAATTTGTTCCCGAAATTCTAATTCCCGTCATCGAAAAACTGGAAGCCGCCTACCTTGAGGCAAAAGAGGATCCTTCGTTTCGTGCGGCTTACCGGGACTTGCTGCGGGACTATGTCGGACGGCCGACGAAACTGACATTCGCCAACCGGCTGACAGATTACTATGGAAGGGCAAAAATCTACCTGAAACGGGAAGATCTCTGCCATACCGGAGCACATAAAATCAATAATGCAATCGGTCAGATCCTGTTGGCCAACCGGATGGGAAAAACCCGGATAATTGCAGAGACCGGAGCGGGACAGCACGGGGTGGCTACCGCTACGGCCTGTGCCAAGTTTGGATTGAAGGGGATTGTCTATATGGGGGCGGAAGACATGTCGCGACAAAAGCTGAATGTTGAGCGCATGCGTCTGCTCGGTACCGAAGTGCGAAAAGTCGAGAGCGGATCGAGGACTCTCAAGGATGCAACGAATGAGGCGATACGGGACTGGGTTACCAATGTCGATAATACCTATTATATAATCGGCTCGGCCCTCGGCCCGCATCCGTACCCGATGATGGTCCGGGATTTTCAGAAAGTCATCGGAGAGGAAACCCGCCGGCAGATCAGGGAGAAAGAGAACAGGGACCCGGACTATCTGATTGCCTGCGTGGGCGGGGGTTCCAACGCAATCGGCATCTTTTATCCGTTTCTGGATAATGACGATGTAAAGATGATCGGCATTGAAGCGGCCGGACTTGGCACGGAAACGGATCAGACTGCGGCAACTTTGACAAAGGGAACACCCGGTGTACTGCACGGCTCACTCAGTTATCTCCTCCAGGACGCGGAGGGTCAGATTCAGCTTGCCCATTCCATCAGTGCAGGACTGGATTATCCGGGGATAGGGCCGGAGCATTCCTACTTGTCGGATCTTGAACGGGTTCGCTATTATGCGGTCACCGACAGGCAGGCGATCGATGCTGTGAAGCTGGTTTCAGAAAAAGAGGGTATCATACCGGCACTGGAGTCTGCTCATGCCTTTGCCTGGCTTGAAACGTTGAT
>JBBDRV010000222.1:0-17497 GCA_040905285.1 Balneolaceae bacterium
TTCATCATAAACATCATTTAACCGCCTGTAATGAGTGATTTTTTGAGGAAACTTGAAACAGAACCGAAAACCTTCAGGTACCGCTTCTCCCCATTTTTTTACCGTTTCCGGGTCCGGCGCCCGATAGGAGGTCATATTCCCTTCCACCGAATTGAACACGGACGCATACTGCGACAGGTACTGAGACGGTTTTACCGCATCTGTATAAAAAACACCCGCCCACTCTTTTACTCCCCACTGGGTGGTGCCGATATGATATCTGGCAATGGCCATCGTGTTTAAAATATGAGTCACTGAAGCGCTGAAATGCACACACTGAAATAGCAGCACAAAATAACAGACGCTGAATGGTACCAAAAAAGAATAATGGTTTGAGGGCCATTTTCAAACCTGCAATCAGTCTCACCGCCGGTTGATCATCACCCGCCCTTCTTTTCGACGTTTCAAACTTGCATTCAGGCAGGGGTATTTTATATTCCGCGATAACATGATGAAGGCAATCCCGATGCCGCAGAGCCATCCGCCAATGATTAACCCGTACCTATATGCCTTTTAACGGGCTGGACTACATCGTAATACTTGGTTACATCGTCCTGATGATACTGACAGGCTGGATAGCCTACAGGCGCGGTCAGGATTCACTGGACGATTATTTTGCGGGAGGCAAAGACCTGCCCTGGTGGCTGATCGGGATTTCAATGGTGGCGACTACATTCGCAGCGGATACCCCGCTGGCGGTAACCGGCATCATCGCCTCGGAAGGAATTGCAGGAAACTGGATCTGGTGGAATTTCATGTTTTCCGGTCTGTTCACCGTCTTTCTCTATGCCAAACTCTGGAAACGGGCTGACGTCATTACCGATGTCGAGTTTATTTCCCTCCGCTACAGCGGCAAACCGGCACGCATCCTGCGGGGGTTCCGCTCACTCTACCTGGCATTCCCGATTAACTGTATCATTCTGGGCTGGGTAACCGTGGGGATGGCTAAAATACTAACCGTGATCACCGGGGCGGGACAGTGGGAAATTATCATTCTGCTCTATATCCTGATCGGCATCTATATCGCCATAGCGGGTCTGTGGGGAGTTGTCGTAACCGACTTTATCCAGTTCATCATAGCGATGGCCGGCTCTGTCATGCTTGCCTGGTATGCGGTGGACAGCGTGGGCGGTCTTTCCGGGATGAAAGAGGAGTTAATCACGATTTACGGTCCGGATCCCTGGGTTTTATCCATGAATCCATTCACAAACCCGGAAATTGCTCTTGCGACAGCCCTTGTCTGGGTGGGAATGATGTGGTGGGCTTCCTGGTATCCCGGTTCCGAACCGGGGGGTGGCGGATACATAGCCCAGAGAATGTTTTCCGCCAGGGACGAACGGCACGCCGTCGGGGGAACACTCCTGTTTAATGTGGCCCATTTCGCTCTGCGCCCGTGGCCGTGGATACTTGTGGCGCTGGCCGCGCTTATTGCTTATCCGGCGCTGGACGATCCGGAAACCGGTTACCCGCTGATGATGCTTGACGTTCTTCCAGCCGGGCTTCTGGGACTGCTGGCCGTTGCGTTCCTCTCCGCCTTTGTCTCCACAGTATCAACGCACCTGAACTGGGGGGCTTCCTATGTAATCAATGATTTCTATAAACCCTTCCTCAAACCTTCAACAGGGTTTGAAACCAGGGAAAAAGCTCAGTCCCATTACGTGAGGGCTTCGCGCTGGACCACCATTCTGATGATGATTTCCGCGATTGTTGTTTCCCTCTTTTTTGATACGGTCCGGGGGGGCTGGGAGGCCATCCTTTCCATTGGCGCCGGAACCGGCCTGGTCTATATGCTCCGGTGGTTCTGGTGGCGGATCAATGCATGGAGTGAAATTTCCGCAATGACCACTGCCGCCGTTGTCAGCCTTTCTTCCGGCTGGTTCGGCTATGACGGGTTTGCCGCCAAAATGATTTTTACCACCGTTATCACAACGGGTGTCTGGCTGCTTGTGACGTACCTGACCCGGCCGGACGACGACGAAACCCTCCGGACGTTTTATAACCGTGTAAAACCCGGAGGTCCGGGATGGAGCAGATTCAGGAAGCCGGGGGATACCGCACCATCTCTCTGGAATGAAGCAGGGCTGGTCGTTGTCAGCGCCCTGTCAATCATATTGTTCCTCTATGCAATGGGACAGCTGTTTTTTGGCTCGTTTGCCGTGTTCGCCGGATGTATTCTGGCAAGCGTATTCATCATCTGGCGGGTCGTAAAAAAACTGTAATCCCGAAAAAACCGGTTCATACAAAATCAATCCATCTACCTTTTTCCTAACCGATGGCCGCCTGATTTTCCAGATAGGGAACCACCAGATCCTCCAGCCAGTCAAAAATCTGTCTCTGATACTTTCTTGACCCGTCGTTCCGGGCCGGATCCGAGGTTATGGCGATGACGGAGTCGAGTTCAGGGACCATCAGGATGTATTGTCCCCCATAACCCCACGCAAAAGCCACGTGATAATCTCCTATGTTGCTTCTCCACCACATGTAACCATAATCATAGGGGTTTAGGCTGCTATGGGTATACACCTGTAAAGATTCGGTGATCCAGTCTGCCGGCAAAATCCGTTTCCCGTCAAATTGCCCGAGATCCATAACCATACGACCTATCTTCAGCAGTGCAAGCGGACTTAATGCCAGGTTATTCCCTCCCATGTAATACCCCTGGGGATCCCGGTCCCATCCGCCGACCTGAATTCCCAGCGGATTGAAAAGATAGCGCTGCGCAAATTCACGCGTCGTCATGCCCGTGGCCCTGGTAAGGATAACCGAGAGCAGGTGTGAGCTTCCCGTACTGTAAATCATGCGGCCTCCGGGAACGTCCACCATCGGCTGGTTCAGCGTATAAATCGTCCAGTTGCGACTGACAACCCACTTTCCGTAATTTTCAAGGCTGGTGCTTTCCAGCCCGCTTCTCATGGTCAGCAGATCCTGAATGGTAATAGCGGCTTTCAGCGAATCGGGATTGGACTCGAAGTATTCAGGAAAAAATTCATTAATCGTCTGCTCTGTACTTTCGAGGTATTCCCGGTCAATAGCTATCCCGACCAGCAGGGAGAGGATGCTTTTCGAAGCCGATTTCATGTTTGTGGCCCGGTTTTCATTCATTCCGCCAAAATAATGCTCAAGGCGCTTCTCCCCGCCCACTTCAATAAGCAGACTGTTTACAGAACCTATGGATCGGAAAGCTTCGACCAGATCTTCACCGGCCTTTCCATAGCTTTGGGATTCATTTCCAGCTGTTTGTGTATGGCGGCTGTTTTCAGATCCGGCCGGTCGGCTCCCGGACCCGTATTTATCCAACAAGCTCCGGGGACCGGATTCAATCAAAAACAGGGGAAGTAATATCAGAGTCAGCATCCATCTCATAATGACTGTTTAACTTGCCTGTACCGTTTTTGTTATTGTTTTTTGTGATTGAATAGTGATTTTCTTTTATCGGAAAATGTAAATAATTTCCCCGTCATGGACATTCCTGTACCTTTGCTATTTCCGCCTGTTTACATCTCCAGGTAAGGTATCAGCGAGGTTTCAATAAAAGAGAAAATCCTCGGTTGATAGGCCCGGGACCCATTGTTATCTGCGATATCCGATGTAATGGCCACAATGGCATCCAGTTCGGGAAACATCAGTATGTACTGGCCCGCATAGCCCCAGGCGAATGTAACCTGATAATCCGCTACAGTGTGGGCCCACCATGAATAGCCGTAGTCATAGTGGCTGAACGGACTGCGCGAATACGTTTCAAAGGAGTCGCGTATCCATTTTTCCGATACCAGCTGTTCTCCGTTATAACTGCCTGCTGCCATAACCAGCTGGCCTATTTTCAGCATGTCCCTGGGTGTCAATGCCATGTCATTTCCTCCCAGGAAATAACCCTGGGGATCCCGTTCCCACGGATCCATTTCTATGCCCATCGGGCCGAGCAGGTATTCATTCGCAAATTCAAACGTATTCTTTCCGCTGGCTTTTGTAAGAATAACAGACAGAAGGTGAGATGACCCCGTACTGTAAACCATACGCCCGCCCCGTTCCTGTATCAGCGGCCGGTCAAGCACGAATCGCACCCAGTCATCACTTGATATCCATTCCCCGTAATATATAAAACTGGTTGTCTGCAAACCGGATCGCATTGTAAGAAGATCCTGAATGGTAATGGAGGCTTTTCCCCTGTCGGGATGGGTATTGAAATAATCCGGGAAAAACGTTTCAAGAGTCTGTTCAACAGATTCCAGGTAGCCTTTGTCAATGGCAATACCTATCAGAAGCGAAAGTATGCTTTTGGAAGCGGATTTTATATTGGCTGCCTGTCCGGGAGACATCCGGTCAAAATACTGCTCGGTGATCAGTTGATTTTCTTTCCGTACCAGAAAACTGTTTACAGTGCCTATGGAACTCACTTCCGCGATCAACGCCTCAAGGATGGCCCTCTTTTCCCGGTCAGGTATTTTCTCCTGCTCGTCCTGTTCATTCTGTGCATCGGGGATTGCATCCTGCTCCTCCCGTACATTCTGATCGCGTTCAGTGACAGGCTGACTCACCGTGCAGGATGTTCCGTAACACGCGACAAGCAGTAACGGGAAAATGAGATATTTTGCTCCGGATTCAACCAATGGTCTGCTGGCTGTTTATTTCTGGCTGGTTTAGACGTAACCCTGATTTTTAGTGCTGCAGAACGAGCTCCTTGTTCTGCCTCTGTTAAAAATATTGCCCAGAAGTGAAAACTGACGTCATAAATAGAAGAAATTTTGTGTAAAAAATGCTGTTAGATCTTTTCAGACCCCCGGAAGGGGTAATCAGGCAGGCCCCTATTTTTCCTTTTGTTCAGGCATAATCGTCTTGTATATTCAGGAAAAACCGCCACTTCGGCATGTCCGCCCAACCGTACCTTTCCGTATTGATTACCACTCATGCCCCTCCGGAGCGTGTTGAGACGTTGCTGGGCGACCTCCTCGGTTTCAGACTCGACGGGTGTGAAATCGTGGTGATCAATGATGCCGCCGGCAGCGCCTGTTGCCGGGCCATTCGGCTGCTTCTTGACATGTATCCCGATGTGCGGACAACCTGCATAGAACACACTGTTTTTCACGGACGGGCTCAATCCCTGAATGAGGGCCTGTACCTGTCCGGCGGCTCCCTGATCTGGGCTCCGCTGGAAGCGGACCGGCTGAATAAACATTTGCTTGGCGAAAGCATCCGGAAGCTGTCTGATGATCCTGCTGCATTCTCCATTCTGGACCGTTCGCTGCCTCCGGATATACACGGCTGGCTGGAGGAACTTGAGGGGGGCACCCTCCCTCCGGACAATCATTTTCTTTTTAACCGCACTGCCATTCCTCCGGGACAGCTTTTTTTCAGAGAAAAACTGGGGCCTTATACGGCGGCTGAGCTTGCCTGGCGGATCATGCAGAGAAAATCACATCAAACCGTTGACTCATTTTTTGTTATCAACAAAATACCGGGACCCCGGCCGGACAGTCAGGTCCTGCAGGAGTTTCTTTTTTCAATGCTCCGGGAGATTCCGGAAGCGGAGGAACGGGAGTCCGTTATAGAGAAGTTAAAAGCGATCGATTTCACACCCGAAGAGACCGGCGGGGAACGCCCGTTACTTGACAGGGCACGTGAACTGATTGAACGGGATGCCAGACTTGCACTTGACCTGGTCAATTCATGCCTGAAAGAACATCCGGATCATCAGGAAGCCATGAAACTGAAAATAAACCTGTTGGGAAAACTGCGCAGGCATGTCGAAGCGGCAGAACTGAAGCATCATCTGCAGAAAAAAAGAGTTGGATCAAATCAAAAGAACGGAAAAAACAACATACAGCCAACCCTGTTCACGTCTCTGTCGGAAGAAAACGGTGTTACCAAAAAAGACCGGGAACTTTCTGACGGCAAACCGGAAGGGCCGGGGAAGGGCGATATAAAAATCAGCATAATAATACCGACCACCGGTGACGGCAAACCGTATCTGCAGGAATGCCTTGTCCAGCTTGACAAGGTGTGCGATGCCTCCACGGTTGAACTGATTGTTGTTGACAATGCCAGTATCGACGATACATTCGATTACCTGAATCAGCTGAAGGAAGAGGATTTTTTAAATATTCGGGTTATTACAAACGCACAAAATGCAGGATTTGGAAAATCAGTCAATCAGGGAATTCATGCGGCCGCGGGCAAATATGCATTGATCATGCACAATGATCTGCTCCTTCACGAAGGAGCTATTGAAGAGATGGCCGCCGTGCTTGACAACCATCAGTATATCGGTGCAACAGGACCGGCTGTAGATAAATGCGACAACAAGGAACAGCTTTCGGGGCAAATAGAAGGCAGGGACGAACCCTTTGTCAAAGTGGATTACCTTGACAGTTGCTGCCTGCTCCTGAGATTATCGACCGGCGTGACTTTCAGTGAAGCGTATGGCCTTGCCTACTGTGAAGACAAAGACCTTTGCAACTGTCTTTCGGATCACGGGTACTATGCTGCGGTAACGACAAGAGCCCGGGGTGTTCACCATTACCGGACGACTACCCGCGCCATGGGATTGAATCTTGAACCTGAACTGTGGTGGATAAACACGGATATCTACAATGCCAGATGGAATAAAAGTCCCGAGCTGAAAATACCGGAACAGGGAGAGATCGCTGCCAAACTTGAACTGATCCCGCTGCCCGTCAATCCGCTCAATCCTTCAGGTCACTGGATTGATCAGATAGACGCCCTGTTCACGGATGAAGTGAAAACAGAAATACAGAAACGGAACTTTAAGGATAAGAACCTATTCAACCTGATACGAATCCTCCTTGCCGCCGACAAGCGTGATTTTCTCCGGCAAACCGAGTCAAGGATATCCCACGCTGACTTGCCGGAGGATTTGTTAAAGGATTTGATCCGGTATTATTACAGGAGGAATATCTATTCCCGCTGCCGCCTGTATCTGGAAAAACCGAGGGCCATCGGGCCGTTTTTTGATCTTTACAGGCTGCGCATATCCGTAGAGGAAAAGGAAGCGCACAGTTCCGTCGGGCTTCTTACGGATCTTATGAATAAATTTCCCTGTCATCCCGGCCTCTACAGGATAGCGGGTGATATCCACCGGATGGAAGGAAATGAAGGAGAGGCAAAATCATTTTACGCACTTGCCAATCAGCTGAATCCGGCGGATGACACCGGTGAGGAAGAAGTTTTCGAAATCAAATATTAACGAGTCCGTGATTATAGCCGGGGCTCAGCTAATCCGGACAACAGCAGCAGTTAAAGAACCTGTGTACTTATGACAGCGCCAGCCTTTCCTGACGGGTGCAGTCTTCCCTCCCGGATTCAGCCGGATCAGTCTGTACTGACGGATGTAGCCCTCCCTTCCGGGTTCAGCCGGATTCAGCCTTTCAGCTCGATAAGCTGGAGAAGCGATTGCAGGTCCCTTACTTTATCCTCTCTCTTTTTTTTTGAATAGCTGTGCATAAGATTCCGCACGGTGCGGGATACTATTTCACGTTCGTCTGCCTTTTTCAGGTGTTCCGGGCGGGGTTTTATGCCGTTTTTCTTTAAAAAGTAATAACACTGGTCGTACGTTACGATGGCTCCTCCATCAAGCGGATCAATCAGGATCTCCTCACTTTGCCCTTCAAAAACGAGCATAAAATGGATCGGCATGTTGACTCCGTGAAAAGGCAAATCAAGTCGTCTTGCGATGAATATGACGATGAGGCTCAGCATGACCGGCAATCCCCGCCGGCGGTCAAGCACCCTGTCGATAAAAGCATTTTCCGGGTCATGATAACGTCTTTCGTCCCCCCTGAATTGCAGGTCGCTGAATACATAATTCAGCAAAATATGCATTTGCCGGTTATCAGAAGGATGGTAGGTTATGTCACTCCGGATCTCCGTGGCAAAACGGTCCAGTTTTCTTTGATACTCTTCTATTCGCAGCGTCGGATTACCGAACCTGGCCAGTAAAAAAGCCGATTTTTCAAGCTGTTTGCGGTTATCCATCCCTTCATCCAGAAGCTCGGAAAAATCCTCGTACAGACTGCCGAAAGTTATGTTGTGGATAATATCCCTGATCACGGTTTTTTCATTGTGATCACTGGTCTGGGTCCTGTACTGGTCCAGCAGGGGGACCGCATTTTCTCCCAATTCACGAAAACGATTTTGGACAGAACTCTGTACTTCCGGATCAGGATCCTCAAGCAGGGAAATGAGTGATTTTATTTCAGTCCGGGTTGTTGTCATTTCATGCAAACGATCATCTTTTTATGCTATTGGTTTTATGCTATTGGTCATCGGTCATTCTTAATGATCTTTCTTTAAAACTACGAAGAGAACAGGACATTTTAAGAAATCATTCTGGTTTTTCTTTCCCGCAGCTGCAGGGCTGTTCAGTGATATTTAAAAACCTTCAGAAAGTGTATATTTATGTTTGTTGTACCGGACCTGTTCATTCAGACCGGATTACTCCAAAACCGGCCACCTTCAAAAAATTCACCGTATTTTTATTCGGGGATAGATCCCCGGCAGAGGCAGTGGAAGCTCCCGGCTGACAGGCCCCTGGTACGCAAAAACTAATTTAAAAACCTGACCTTTGCCTTTTCCAGAATTTTCATCGCCTACAGAACAGGCATCTCCTGCCGAGCAACACCCGGAGACCTCCCCCCTTGATTCGAAGACCCTCTTTAAACACTCCCTGCTGTTTGTCCTTACATTTATTTGCGTCTCCTTTACGGGAATCCTCTGGGTCGGGCAGACGGCCGGTGCAGAGGGCATGCTGGATATGCTTCCGGAAGGAATCCTGTTTGCTTCCGTATTCCTGCTTTTTCTCGCCACTCATGAATTCGGTCATTACTTTGCAGCCCTCCGTCACAGGATCAGTGTCACTCTGCCCTACTTCATTCCGGTCCCTTTCGGTATAGGCACTCTCGGGGCGGTGATCCGCATCAAAGAGAAGATCGAGGACACGAGGAAACTATTTGATATAGGAATTGCCGGCCCCATCGCCGGATTCATCATCGCATTGTCAACGCTCATGTACGGATTCGCCACTCTGCCGGGACCGGAGTTTATCAGCAATTTCGATCACCATGACGAGGTGGTCGCCCATGTTGAAGACCACGGCTCTTATCCCGAATCCCCGCCCGGGGAATCTGACGGAATGCTGATGATGCTGGGAAATACCCTGCTGTATTCGTTCCTGGCTGGCTTTTTTGATAATGTCCCCCCCATGTGGGAAATGTATCACTTCCCGTTTCTGTTTGCCGGCTGGCTCGGGCTTTTTTTTACAGCCCTTAACCTGATGCCCGTCGGCCAGCTGGACGGAGGCCACATATTGTATTCACTGATCGGATTTCGCCGGCATCGCATCGTGGCCCGAATTACGTTCGGCCTGATTACAGCTCTTGCCGGCATTGAGGCAATCCCCTTCGTCTACACGGTATTACTTGAATGGCATGCAATGCTGGCTCCCCTGTCCATTTTTATCTGGGCACTTGTGCTTTACATGCTGATGCGGCGGGCTTTCCACAGCGAGCAAACATGGATTGCACCCGTCTGGGCTGTTTCCCTTATTATATCCGGCGCCTATCTTTTTCTTGCAGCCGACGGCATGCAACAGACAGGATCGCTCATTTGGCTCTTCTGGTCTTTTTTCCTGACTTACTTTGTAGGACTTGAGCATCCTCCGGCGCAGAATGAACAACATTTAACAAAAACCCGCAGGGTGCTTGGATGGTCGTCTATGGTAATTTTTGTACTTTGCATCTCACCGAATCCAATATATTTCTTAAATTAAACGTCACGTTCAGCATATGCTTCCAGCAGTCAAATGGGTCCTGGTTTTTATTTTTTTCACAGCCTGTTCCAGTGAAAACCCGGAGTTTCAAAATCTGAGTGAAAAAATCTCCTATCTCGTTGAAGATGACAGGTACGAAGAGGCCCTTGCCATACTTGATGAAGAAGATCGGGAAAAACCGGCTGTCCGGCGCCTTCTTGAAAAAACCCACCTGAATTACGGTCTGTACAATATGAATACCTTCAACCAGGATGAGATGCGGACACGAATGAATGAAGCCTTGCGGCAGTTTACCGAAGTTCTCAGGATCAATGCGGATAACGAAGTTGCCAAAAATCATATCAGCCAGATTCTCCGGGTCTATGAAACCATCCCCGACCGGCAGCCGGAAGAAGATGTCATTGAAAGACTTCGTGAAGTTGGAATAAATATTCAGGAATAACCGGCATAAAAATGAACAACAAGGACAAGAGCGGGCCTGTCACATTAAAAAACCGTAAAGCCAGGCATGAATATCGAGTCGAAGAGACATACGAGGCGGGGATCTCCCTCAGGGGCACCGAGGTAAAATCCCTCCGAGCGGGGAAAGCCAGTTTAAATGAAGCTTTTGCCTACATCCAGAACGGGGAGATCTGGATGAAGAACATGTACATCAAACCGTACGAACACGGTTCCTATAACAACCATGACGAGCGTCGTGATCGGAAATTACTGCTCAACCGCCGGGAAATCCGGGAAATAGACAAAGCCATATCGCAAAAGGGCAAAACGATCGTGCCCCTGAAGCTGTATTTCAAAAAAGGCTATGCAAAACTCCTGATCGGGCTTGCCACAGGAAAGAAGAAATATGACAAGCGGGACGATATAAAGGACAAGGAGATGCGAAGAGAACTGGACAGGAAAATAAAAGGCTCCTATAAAGTAAATCTATAGTAACGTAAGTCAATAGCAGGCAATTGTTCTTCCATCCTGTTCCTACGACTTTTGAGGTCGTAGCGTTGTTACGGAACGAGAAAGCGGGATTCCAATGTGTAAAAAGATCTCATGCGCAACCCTGTAGAGTAAGTCCGACAGACTGCAAGGGTATAAAAAAAGCTGCTACAGGAACTGCAGCAACTTTTTTTGAGTGATGAATTCGTCTGTTATTCGTCCATAAGTTCTTCCAGCCGCTCCATCAATTCCGGATGCTGCTGGAGACTCATAAATATTGCCTGATACCGCTCCACTTCCAGGCCTTTATCAGCAATTTCATTTCTGATCTCATCAGAGGCTTCTACTTCTATATCTCTCAATTTCGGCTGCATGAGCTCGATCGCCTGCTCTTCTTCACTGCTAATATCCACCTGGTCTGACATCTGGGGATTCTGCATGGCCATCATAATCTGCTGAAACCGTTCAATATCCATCCCTTCATCCTCGATCACTGTCTGCATGTCGCCCTGGGCTTTCTCCTGGATTGGCTGGATTGCATCGGACGCCTCTACAAATGTCTCGAGTTCGTCGTCATCTATATCTTCCGGTGCAGGCACGTCCGGCATCTGCTGTTGCGGCTGTTGCGGCTGCTGCTGTTGTGCCAACACCATTCCTGTACACACCAGCATGACAGTGATGCCGGCTACTATCGATTTCAAAAAATGCATATATGTAAAATTAAAGAGTTAAAATAAATGTAAGTCTACAACCGGGAATATAAATATTTATTGCATTCTTGCCCGGTCTTTTATTTTGGATAATTATATAACATTTATTCCCGATTAAAGTAGTATAAAACGATGTAAACGAATGTCATAAATGTTAAATTCCTGTATCGGTCCGTTTTCCGGAGCCGGCAGACATGACTGGAAAGGAGGGCCTGCGGTGAAAACAAAAAGCCGTTCCCTTTTAGAGGGAACGGCCTGAACATGAATAGCGACAATATTGTGGTTACCTGTAAGCCGAATTCTGTATCCCGGCACGCCGGGACGGCAATCATTTATCTGGGCCCCGGATCACTCCGAAGCTCGAGCGTTCTACCCGACTGTATAGTGACGGACCGCACACAGTCTGCATGAACTTGCACCCCGTGAGGTTTACACTGCCCCCGTCATCACTGACGGAGCGGTGAGCCCTTACCTCACCTTTTCACCCTTACTGTCTATGTATATTGACAGCGGTCTGTTTTCTGTTGCACTGTCTGTCCCCGGCGACAAAGTCCCAGGGCCTTCCGGTTAGGAAGCACGGTGTCCGTTGGTGTTCGGACTTTCCTCCCTGCGCCCAACTCCCCGTATGCCGATTGATTCAGTAACTGTCACCGGAATACAGGGAGTTGGGTGCAGAGCGATTACCCGGTAACCACACACATTAAATGTAACGAATTTGCGTTTGATTTCGCATACCTGAAAGCCGGAAAAGACAGCCCTGTACAAAGGCTGGCCGTCCTCGCCTGCCGCCCCGGCTGCAGGTGCTTGAGCCAGCCCGCTGACTGGTGCCGGCAGCATGGTCAGAAGGCTTGATTTGATGGATTGACAGCCGGCACTCACCATGGAGCAAGAGTAGTGGAGCAAGAGTATAAAAGAAGATTAAACAGAAAAAGGCTGCACCGCAGGAAGGGATCAGATATTCATCTCCTCTTTCGCATTTTTAAAGAATTCCGGATCAACCACAATCCGGCCACTGTTTTCATCGATGATGATCTTGTTTTTTCTTCGGACTTCAACCTGTGTCTGGGGGGGAAGAGCCATGCCCAAAGCCGCTCCCTTCTCCATCGCCACCACGGCGATGCCGTTATTCAACCCGTTGCGCAGCCGTTTGTAACTTCGCACATAACGCTTGTCGAGCTCCTTCTCCATTTTGTCCCGCTTTTCAAGAAGCGCATCCTCTTCACTTTTGGTCGCTTCGACCACTTTGTCGAGGTTCTTTTTCTTTTCATCGTGAAGTTTCTGAACCTCGTCAAGCTTTTCCGTGACTACAGCCAATTCAGGCTCGATCTCTTCCTGACGTTTCAGGATTTCTTCAATTCTGGAATTGGCATTTTCAACCAGCTGTTTCTGAGCTTCTATCTCTTTCGTCAAGGCATCATATTCGCGGTTATTCCGAACAGATAACTGCTGATCTTCATACTTTTCATTCTTCTCCTTCGCATCTGAAATTTCCAGTTCGAGACTTTTGGCTTCCAGTTCAAGATCCTTCTTTTCCTGTTCGAGCTGTTCCGCCTTAACCCTGTGCCGCGTGATATCCGTCTCAATATCGAGAACCTCTTCAGGTAAATCCCCTCTGAGTTGCTTTAACTCATCAATCCTGGTGTCTATGTACTGCAGATTTGCTAATTTTTGGAGTACTTCTTCCATGTTCGATTTTTGTTATTCTATGGTTTTATTTTCAAATTCGGTTGAATAAATCCGTACTGGATTCGTCACTACCTTGGTGGCCAGGATCTCCAACTCTTCAAATCCTTCCGACAGCTCTTTTCGAATGGCCTCCACAACCGGAAACTCACTCTCGTAATGACCTACATCGACAAGTAAAAAGTTCTTTTTTTCAGTAAAATATTCATGGTATTTGATGTCGGCAGTCAGGTAAGCATCCGCTCCGGCTGCGACAGCCGCATCTTTAAGGAAAACACCCGCCCCGCCGCAAACGGCGACCCTGCGCACCCGGTCGGCATTCCCGGAAAATTTTATCGCAGATATATCCAGTGCCCTACACACCAGGTGCAGGAATTCTTTTTTGAGGATACCGTCATCAGGGTAAGAACCCATCACTCCCATGCCAAAATTACTGGACGGATTGTCCATTTTAAGCACCTGAAATGATCCTTTTTTCAGCAGGCCCTCACGTTCAAGCGTCTTCTTCAACGTATCCACATTCTGGGCATCCATGATAGCCTCAAAACACTTTAAGCCCTCTTTTCTCCCATCCACCGTGAAAAAATGGGCCTCTTCGGCGGAGTAATAGTTGAGAAGCTTCAATACGGCTTCGGAATCTTCAAAAGCCGTGGTAAGGGTGATTTTGCGGCTAACGGAATAATTCCGCTCAAGGAACTGCAGGTTATCAAGTCCCAGATTGTTGGCCAGCACAAAAGAGACTCCGTCCAGTGCCGCATCCAGGTTCGTATGAGCCGTAAACAGCGCAATGTTGTTTCGGATCAGTTTGTAGAGAATTCTGCCCTGTTCATTTTCAGGATTAATGCGGCTGATTTTTTGAAAGATAAGGGGATGGTGGGAAACGATCAGCTGGCAGCCTTTGCTGACAGCCTCGTCAACAATTTTTTCAGTTACATCAAGACAGACCAGTATGCGCTCAACTTCCTGCTGCTGGTCTCCCACAAGCAAACCGACATTATCATAATCCATCTTTATTTTAGGGGGCGCCCACTGATGCATGAAGTTGGTGATATGCCGGACCAGAATCTTCAAGCGCTCAGCCCCTCCCGCCGTGTTGGATGACTGAGTATTCCGGCCGTGAAGCCACCTGTTTTATGCCACAGGATCTGGAAAGCATCGGATGTGATTTTGTTTTTTTCACAGAAATCAAAAATACGATTTATTTCACTCATACAAAAGAGTATTTTCAGACAGAAGTATATCCCATACATGTGATTCTCCGCGGATCCGTACCGTTTCATTTAAAATTTTTCCATGACCACCATATCTGCTCCAGACATGAATAATCCTATCTGTAACAATCTCCGGCGTATAAATGAGCGAATTCAGGAGGCATGCCGAAAAGCCGGACGGGATCCGTCCGGTATCATCCTGGTTGCAGTAAGTAAAACAAAGCCGGTAAGCGACGTCCTACAGGCTATAAACTGTGGACAATTCCACTTTGGTGAAAACAGGGCCAGGGAATTGCAGGAAAAAATGGGGCTGGTGAAACAGGAAGGGGTCGCCTGGCACTTTGTCGGCCCGATGCAAACCAATAAAATCAAATTTATGGTTGACCATGTAGACTGGATTCAATCCATCTACAAGAAAAAATACCTGGATGAGATCGAAAAGCGGGTTGCAGGCACAGGTCGAACGATCAATACGCTTGTTCAGGTCAATATCAGCAAAGAGGACCAGAAAACGGGCTGCCATCCACGGGACGTGCCGGATATACTGAAACACGCGCAGTCCCTCGAACACATTCGTGTGCGGGGAGTCATGGGGATGGCTGCCCATACTGATAACACAAAGGAGATCCGGGACGAATTCAAACTATTAAAGGCTGTTTTTGAAGACAACCTTCACCTGAACGGGGGTGCCGTCGACATGCAGCATATCTCGATGGGCATGTCCCATGATCTTGATATAGCCGTTGAGGAAGGATCAACCATGGTCAGGATCGGCACAGCCATTTTCGGTGAACGGGATTACGGGAATTCCTGATATCATAAACATAAACTGTTGATTATGTTTTAGTTTATTACCTTATATCTATCAAATTTTGTATCAGAAAACCTCCTTCGGTTGCAATCTGAACGTATTAACCATTTCAATACAGAGCTTCTCCGGATATGAAACTTACAGCAATTGAAATAAAACAGCAGACATTCGATAAATCAATCAGAGGGTATGACCCTGCTGAAGTCCAGGCGTTCCTGAACCTGACGGCCAACGAATGGGAACATCTGGTGGCCCGGAACAAAGAGCTGGAAGAGCAGATAGAAAAGCTGAATGATAAACTGAAGCATTACGAGCGGGTCGAATCCGCATTGCATGAAACACTCCAGACAGCCAAGGAGTCGGCTGAACAGAAACTGAAGAGCGCAAAAAAGGACTCCAGAAATATTATTGAAAAGGCAGAAATGGAAGCCGATCATGTCGTCCGCGAAGCAAACCAGCAGAGACAGCAGATCCGTCAAAGCATACTCGGCCTGCTGGACCGTCGCAAGGAAATTATCGGCGGCATCCGGTCCTATCTTGAAATGGCCAGGGAATCCCTCGGCAAATTCACCGATGACGAAGCCGGGTTATTTGACATTCCGGCCAAAGAGATGGCAGATTCCGGGGAGCACCGGCAGACTTCCCCTCCGGCAGGCCCCGATAAGGAAAAACGCGACGGGAAGCCACCGGAAGCCGGCAAACCGCCTTCTCCTTCTGATACCGAAGATATGGATGATATCCTGGATGAGATAGACTAATTTTTTTTTCGTCCCCGTGCAGGGCCTGCAGAAGAATTGTTTAAGACAAGCGGCGGCTGAATCGTTGCCGGCCCTTTAAGTGCCTTCCCCAGTGTCCGGACAGAATCTACGTCAGCCTGCTGTTCATGCCGTCTTAACGGCTTGCGGAACCGGAAAGCCTTGAAAAGATTTGAAAATAGAGCGTTTATTATTGACGTTTTATTCGTAATTTTTACTTGCATAGATCATCTGTTTCTGTTTTAATGCCAGTAAGAACCAAACCATCATCTAGTCCCCTGATTCATGAGCTTTGACGGTTTTGACGATGATTTCTATTGGAATGAGTACCAATGGGAGGCTCATCTGGATGAACTTGAGAAGAAGAGCGAGCAGTTGCGCAAGTTCATTACATCTGATCCCAAAGGCAACATACCCCGCTGGATTCTTCTTCTTCGCGAAAACATCGACGAGGATGAGGCTGTGGATGCGTTTATAGAGGAAGAACTGTTACTGGATGAAGCCTATTTTCCCGAAGATGAAGATGACTGGGAAGAGGAGGAGGATGACCTTGACGATGACGAGCTTTTCCTGGAAAACGAAGATCTTTTCTTTCCCGAAGAAGAGGAGGATGAAGATGATATTGAAAAGGGAGAGGAATGGAAGTTCCTGAGTGACGAATTCACCCATTCCGACTACGGATCTCTGGAAAATCTGCATACCTACAATACCGCAAAGATCCTGGCGGTTGATATTCTCAAATGGGCAGAAGCCATCCCTGAACAATATCGTAACCCCGCCTATCATGATTTCATAGGTGAAATTTTAAAAATTGGAGCCAAGCTGGCCGGCGGTTATTCATTCGGCTATGAGCGGGATTACCTGGGAGGAAATATCGCCTATAATAAAAAAGGTCTTTATTGTGCCAATAATGCGCTTCAACTCCTCCAAAAGCAGAAAAAAGCCCCGTACATGTCGCCGGTGACCTACAGGAAACTGCATAACAGGCTGTTTGATCTCCGGAATGACATAGGCATTTATATCCAGGAGCTGCGGGATCGGTTCAACTTTGGCCTTGAGTAAAGCGAATCCGGCTAAACAGAACACGTGTTCCGCGCATTTCCAGTGCCTTTAAAATGCCGGTCGGCAGAGAGACAGCAAATAGACAGATTACTCGTTTTCTTCATCGTCTTCCCAGATCGCAACCTGTCTGAATTCCACCGAGTTACCCCCCGCCCGAAACATGCTTTCGGTATTCATCTTCATGGAGATATTGCCATGGATATCAACCGCGATAAATCCGGCATCACCGGCTTCAAGCCGTTCATCCAGCATAAAATCCAGTGCCTCATCCAGACTGCTTTCCGTGAATTCCATATAGCTGGCAATGGTTCGTGCGGATACGTGCCTCATAATCTCTTCACCTGACCCTGTAGCTGAAATGGCCACCAGACTGTTTGCGTAGGTACCGGACCCGATAATGGGAACATCCCCGATCCGGCCGTACATCTTGTTGGTCATACCGCCGGTTGAGGTGGCTGAGGCAAGATGTCCGTTTCTGTCCAGTGCAACGGCGCCCACGGTCCCGAAGCCGGATT
>JBBDRV010000223.1:0-2785 GCA_040905285.1 Balneolaceae bacterium
CCCTCCTCTCAGCTCAGCCATATCAACCAGACTGAAACCAAGCGATTCCGGTTCGAACAGAAACGTGTCCCCGTTCTCCGACTGTGTCAGCTCAAAAACATCTGTGGGGGATGTTGTGCTTAATTCATCCAGCCCGTCCCGGGCACTCAGTGTGAATGCCTTTTCGGTCTGAAGATTCCCGAGTATACGTATCATTAAAGAGGCTGTTTCCCTGTTATAGGCGCCTACTACCTGCCTTTTAACATCGGCCGGGTTTAACAGCGGTCCCAGTATGTTAAAAAAGGTCCGGATTTTAAGCGCCCGTCTGGCAGGCATGATGAATCTCATGGCGGGATGAAAATTCGGGGCAAACATGAATGCCATTCCCGTTTGCTCATAAACCCGCTCCACTCCCGCTTTGTCCAGTGTCGCTACAGCCCCCAGTGTCTCCAAGACATCCGCACTGCCGCAAAGACTGGAGACACTGCGATTGCCGTGTTTTAAAACCGGAATTCCGGCACCGGCCACCACAAACATGGCTGCGGTGGATATATTGAATGTACCTGAACGGTCTCCTCCCGTTCCACACAAATCCACCGCACTTTCCGTATCGACGTCAACGGAAACGGACGCATCACGCATAACCCTGACAAACGAGGTTAATTCTTCAACCGTTTCACCTTTGCTGCGCATGCCGAACAGGAAAGCTGCAGCCTCTTCACTCGATGCCCTCCCCTCCACAATTTGATTCAATGCAAATTCAGCCTGTCCGGAAGAGAGATCAACTCCTTCAGAAAGAGTTTCAAGTATCTCTTTAAATTCATGCGCCATAAAAAGTAATATTAATTTTTGTTATCCATTGTTCTGGGCAACCGGGCTCCACTGCAAATTCAGCTGTCTGCATCTGCATGCAGCCGCTGCGCCGGATTGTCCCGGACCGTGATCATCCTTTCCCGAAAGTTACTTCAAGCCAGTTGCGTATAATTTTCGGCCCTTCTGTGGTAAGAATGCTTTCCGGATGGAACTGTATGCCTTCTACCGGGTACTCCCTGTGGCGGACGCCCATAATCACGTCGTCGTCGGAGACAGCCGAGATTTCAAGTTCATCGGGAACCGAATCGGATTTCAACACCAGTGAATGATAGCGGGTGGCTGTAAAGTTTTCCTCCACTCCCCTGAACAGGGTCAATCCGTCATGATTCACTCTGGATGTTTTACCGTGCATCAGGCTCGGTGCGTAAACCACGCTCGCCCCGTACACATGCCCGACTGCCTGATGGCCCAGGCAGACACCGAGCACAGGAATCCGGGGACCCAGCTCCCGGATAACCAATTCAGATACACCCGCCTTCTCCGGCCGGCCAGGGCCCGGGGAAATCAATATTCCCGCCGGGTTCATTTTCACTATGTCATCCAGGGTCTTGGCATCATTCCGTATGACCGCATAGTCTTCCGTGGAGGCTGCAACCAGATGTACCAGGTTGTAAGTAAACGAATCATAGTTATCGATAATCAGAATCATATTACGAACTCCTGTGGGTTGTGACAATGCCTGTGGCAGAACGCACACGTTCCATTACAATCTCTGCACGATCCCTCGCCCTGTTGCCGCCTTCTCTCAGGATATCCGTAATATAGCCGGGATTCCTCTCCAGCTCCCGGCGGCGTTCCCGCGCTTCTCCGAAATAATCATTGATAAAGCTGACAAGCTCTTTCTTGGCATGTCCGTATCCATATCCGCCGGCCCTGTACTTCCCGGCAATGTCAGCCTTCCGGTCGTCACCGGCAAACAGCCTGATTAAAGCGAATACGTTGCAGGAATCAGGGTCTTTGGGGGCTTCCAGCGCTGCAGAATCTGTCTTTATAGCCATCACACGCTTTTTCAGCTCCGGCCCTTCATCAAAAATACCGATCGTGTTATGGTATGATTTGCTCATCTTCCGCCCGTCCAGGCCGGGGACCACTGAAACCTCCTTTACAATATGCGGTTCGGGAAGTTTTAAAAGGTCCTCTCCGTATGTATGATTCATCTTGGAAGCCAGATCCCGGCAGATTTCCAGGTTCTGTTTCTGATCCGCACCGACCGGAACAAGATCCGAATCATAGATCAGAATATCCGCAGCCTGGAGAACAGGATAAGTGAAGAGCCCTATATTCGGCGAGAGTCCTCCCGCCACCTTGTCTTTATAGGCCACTGCCTTTTCCATCAGGCTTACCGGGCACTGGGTGCCGAGAAGCCAGGCCAGCTCGGTCACCTGGGGCACATCCGACTGAAGGAAAAAAGTGCATTTCTCCGGATTCAGTCCGAGGGCCAGATAGTCAAGAGCTATATTCAATGAATTGTCACGAATCCTGCTGCCGTCACTCACAGAGGTCAGGGAATGGTAGTTGGCAATAAAATAGAAGGCATCGCCCTCATCCTGCATATCGATATGCTGGCGCATCGCACCGAAATAGTTGCCCAGATGCAATCTGCCGGACGGGGTAATACCTGAAAGTATGGTTTTATCTAATAGGGTCATTGCTTCTTATAGAGTCATCGCTTCTTATACGGTTCATTTATAGACAGGGCCACACTCAGGGCTTCAATAAGAGCTCCCGCCTTTTCTCTGGTTTCTTCAAACTCCCTGTCGGGCTTACTGTCTGCAACGATACCGGCCCCCGCCTGAATATAGACGTTTTTATCGGTAGCTATCATGGTACGGATTGCTATACAGGTGTCCATATTTCCCGAAAAATCAAAATACCCGACTGCACCGGCATACGGCCCCCTCTTCGTTGGCTCCAGTTCGTCGATGATCTGCAT
>JBBDRV010000224.1:0-2738 GCA_040905285.1 Balneolaceae bacterium
CTCTTCAAACAGCCTTCTTCTGTCGTTATTCCGATCATTCAGGATTTCCTCCACCATCTTGAGTTCGATCACCGAATAGGCATCAGCTCCCATGCCGGTATCCATAAACAGGTCCATAATATCTTTCAGACGGCACGAACTGTTGTTCAGAAGGTATTCGCTTTCTCCGGAACGGTACAGGCGGCGCGTTATCGTTACTTCGCTGTACTCAGTCGGCAGGATGCCCTTGTTGTTTATGAGGGACAGAGAGACTTCTGCAAGGCCGAGAGCTTTCTTCCCGGCCGTTCCGTTGAAAATGACATTGCTCATGGAGGCGGAGCGCAGGAGGGTGGGGCGCTGTTCTCCCAAAACCCAGCGAAGGGCATCAACGATATTGGATTTGCCACAACCGTTGGGACCCACTATGGCGGTTATTCCACTGTCAAACGTGACCTTTGTCTTATGGGCAAAGCTCTTGAAACCGTGAAGATCAAGTTCGGAAATATACATGCAGGAATCGCCGGTGAGGTGATTGTAAAAAAGTATTTTCGAAAATCAGTCTGGATGATCAGCGGTCAACACACATCGGGATATCGGGTCAGACCGTAAGAATGTCTTTTTCCTTTTGCTCCAGTGTCGTGTCAATCAATTCTATATGCTTGTCTGTCACTGCCTGAATTTTTTCTTCAGCTTCGTACTGGGTATCTTCAGGGAGCGAGCTGGTTTTGACTCTTTTTTTAATATCGTCGTTGGCCTCTCTTCGGATATTCCTGATACTGACCCTTGCCTCTTCCGCAACTTCCTTCGCTCTTTTGACAAGATCCCTGCGTCTTTCTTCAGAGAGCATCGGCAGGGGAATCCGGATCAGATGTCCGTCGTTGTTCGGATTCAGACCCAATCCGCCGGCCATAATGGCTTTTTCAATATCCTGAATGATGGATTTATCATAAGGCTCCACTGTCAGGAGTCTTGCCTCCGGAGCCCCTACATTCGCAAGCTGATTGAGGGGTGTCCGGGATCCGTAGTAATCCACCCGTATATTTTCCAGAAGGGACGGTGTTGCCTTGCCTGCGCGGATATGGGAAAACTCCTTTTTGCAGAATTGAAGAGCCTCTTTCATGGAGCGTTCGGAATTGGAAATGATCGTCGTCAGTTCTTCAGGGAGCATAATACACCAGGTTTAGCGATTCCGGCAGGTTCGTTTTTTTTATCCTTCAGAAGATAATTTAAGAAAACTATGATTCATCCCAAATAACCGTGGATCCCACAGGTTCATCTGTGCATACGACCTTTTTCAGGTTCCCCTCAATATTCATATTAAAAACGATAATAGGCGTTTCGTTTTCCCGGCAAAGGGTAAAGGCGGTAAGGTCCATCACTGAAAGGCGCCGCTTGAGGATTTCATCGCCGGTGATGACGTCAAATTTTTCTGCGTCCGCATTCAGCTCGGGATCAGAATCATAGATCCCCGCCACACGGGTCCCCTTCAGGATAACTTCCGATTCGATTTCAATCGCCCGGAGGGCGGCAGCTGTATCTGTCGTAAAATAGGGGTTTCCTGTTCCGGCCCCGAACAGAACCACCCGGCCTTTTTCCAGGTGTCGGATGGCACGCCGCCTGATGTAGGGTTCCGCAATTTCTTCCATTCTGATGGCAGACATCAGCCTTGTCTGTACCCCTTTCCTCTCAAGGGCATCCTGAAGGGCCATGCTGTTGATAAGCGTAGCGAGCATACCCATATAGTCCCCCTGAACACGATCCATGCCTTCAGTGGCCCCCTTGACCCCGCGAAAAATGTTTCCACCCCCGATAACAACGGATA
Organism: Balneolaceae bacterium; assembly: GCA_040905285.1. Taxonomy (GTDB): domain Bacteria; phylum Bacteroidota; class Rhodothermia; order Balneolales; family Balneolaceae; genus JBBDRV01. The sequence continues at coordinate 1,802 of JBBDRV010000224.1, forward strand.
CTTCCACTCCTTCTTCGTGGACAGCCTTGATCTCATCCGCATACTGGCTCAGGATGGTTCCGTCTATTCCATGACCCTGTTCACCTAAAAGGGCTTCACCGCTTAACTTGAGAAGAATCCGCTTGTATAGATTAGCCACTGTTATTGGTCACTTATTTAAAATAAAAAAGGCTGCCTGAAAATGGCAGCCAGCTTAAACTGAATATCAGATACTGTCACCGAGCTGAATCCGGTGAAAAGACTGAACCAGCGGGGTATCATTCTGTTCGAGATACTCCTGAACGGTTATTCCGTTATCCTTCACAAATTTCTGTTCCAGGAGAACCCGTTCCTCATAAAACCTTCTCAGCTTTCCTTTTGCAGCCTTTTCAGCAATTTCTGCAGGTTTCCCTTCATTGATCAGCTGGTCTTTGGCAATTTCAAGCTCCTTGTCAATCACAGAGGAGTCGATGCCTTCCCGGCTGACAGAGATCGGATTCATAGCTGCAATCTGCATAGCCACATCTTTTGCTATCTGTTTGTCGGAAACGGTATCGGTAAACTCAACAAGAACACCAAGCTGGTTACCAGGGTGGATATAATCCACAATCGAGCCATCTGCAGTAATCAGGACAATCCGGTTGATCTCAATTTTTTCACCGATTGTCCCCACCATTGCCTTGAGATGCTCTTCGACGGTCATATCGTCCAGCTTCTCCTTCAGAAGATCTTTTACAGAGGTGATTTCCTGATCGAAGACCACATCCAGAAACTGTTGTGCCTTTTCCTGAAACTCTTCGTTGCGTGCTACAAAATCAGTTTCACAATTAATTTCAAGCGCTGCTGCTTTTTTACCGTCCCCGCTTACACGGGTGACAACAAGTCCCTGATTGGCTTCCCTGTCCGCACGTTTTTCAGAAACCTTCTGTCCTTTTTTTCGAAGAATCTCAACTGCGTG
>JBBDRV010000225.1:0-2693 GCA_040905285.1 Balneolaceae bacterium
CCGTCTTTCCTCTTTCCCACTCATGCAGCATACCGGGCCGATAAACCTGGTATTGGTCAAAAACCGAACTGATCTGACGCGAAAGCTGCCACAGATAAAGGTGGTTCGTGCTCTTCCCGCCCTCCAGGAGACGAAAACCCAGCTCCGGCAGTTCCTTCAGTACATCTTCATTCTTCAGCAGGGAGTAGATGCTCCAGGTCATCGGGCCCGGATCAGAAGGGAGCACATCCGGCAGACCCGGCACCAGTTCTCTCTTTCGTTCCCAAAGCCATTCCGAGGGAAGCTGGAAACGTATGTTGGCCGCTATTCCGCTGGATTCGGCCAGGTAAAGAAAAAGCCACCGACCCGTATCCCTGTTGGGAACAATCACCTCTGCCGCTGCAAGAGGGTCGGCAGGCTGATGATCTGAAAGCTGTTCGGCCAGTGCACCGGCGAGCTCCCTGATATCAGGGCTTTGAATGAGTCTGTACATCCGTCGTTTTTTTAACCTGCATTATTCACCGGGAAATTGGTTGTGTGCAAGACGAAGTTTAAATGGCGAGTGAAGCGTACATAAGTACGTATCAAGCCATTAACTTCAACGAAGCACGCGGGAATTTCGCAGGGGCAATCAGATTGTTTTAACTATAGGGGGCAATGTAAAAGGTATCCTGTTAATTTATAAATGGTTATATCGTTATAAATTATTATTTGTGATAATGCAGGATAGATGATAAAGATTTATAAACAACGGATAAAATAAAGATAGGGAGTGCCGGAAACTGTCACCCCTTCATTCAGGAGAGCATTTATTATTGAGGTAGAATGAAAAGGCCCTGGCGGCTACCGAAGAATAGCTTTGATCCGTCTTTACTGCCTGTTTCCGGATAGCCCCCACTATATGCTCTTCAATATAATAGCTGACAACTTTTTTATTTGATGCAGTCTGCCGGCCGGAAGAAGCTTTCCCCGGTGTGTCCGGCTTCTTTTTTTTTGAAATTAAATCCGGGATAAAGTCACAGGAACCCGCGTCTTCAAACCGGCTGTTGATGGGACTGTGACCGAGGCTTTTTTTTCCGTACATATCAGTAACCGTTTCTTAATTCCCTGGCCAGGCTGAGGTAATCTTTCGCCCCGTAGCTGTCACCGTCGTATTCGAATATTGTCTTATGGTGGCTGGGAGCTTCGGCCAGGGCCACATTGTCCCGGATCACAGTGTCAAACACCTTGGAACCGTAATGATCCCGGATATGCCCGAGAACCTCCCGGTTCAGATTCTTTCTGCCGTCATAAAGTGTACAGATAATACCGGCCACTTCCAGTGAACTGTTCAGCCGCTTTTGAACCACCTCAATCACATTCATCAGTTTTGCCAGGCCATGCAAAGCCAGATACTCTGACTGCAGGACAATAATAATCTCATTAACTGCCGTAAATGCGTTGAGAGTAAGTATACCCAGATTGGGAGGGCAGTCAATCAGGATATAGTCATATTCATCAAGATCCTGTATAGCGTCCCTGAGTATGCATTCCCTTGCAGGTTCACCTGCAAGTTCCTGCTCGGCACCTGTCAGCTCAAGTGAAGAGGGAATAATGTCAAAATCTCCGTGGGATATTACAGCATCCCTCGCATCTGATTCTCCTTTTAACAGATGGTAGACCGTCTTGTCCGGCTTACCCGTCTTCATTTTGAGTGAATAGGTCAGATTTGCCTGGGGGTCAAGATCGATGATCAGCACTTTCAGTCCCATCAGGCTCAGTCCCGCTCCGACATTAATGGTTGTGGTCGTTTTTCCGACTCCACCTTTCTGGTTGGTAAATGCTATTTTTTTCATGGCATCAAATCAGCAATTATTTGATTGGATCGGGTACGTTTGCAGCCGAACAGACAATCAATTTGTGAAAACCCGGTTCGAACGCTTTAACGCTTAAAAAACCTGCACAGCGTATATAGAGAGTATCACGGCACATTCTTGTTACACAGTTTGTACCCGCCGGCAACCGCAGATGAATTATATAAGTAGCTTATATTTCTGTATAATTGTAAGTAGAAGTGGCTTTATGAGAACTGCAAGATCCCTGTTGAAAAGTAAAAGCTGACCAGACCATGCCGGCAAAATTTCCAGAAATGAAATTCTTTAGCAGAAAGATCGTCAAACCACAGGACATGAATGCCCACGGCACCCTGTTCGGCGGGACTGTCCTCGCCTGGATAGATGAAGAGGCCGCCATTTATGTCAGCTGTCAGCTGGGAAGCAGTAACATTGTTACCAAATTCATGTCTGAAATCGATTTTGTCAGCTCGGCCGGGCTCGGTGATATCATTGAAATAGGAATGGAGACCGTAAAATTCGGAAAAAGTTCGATTACCGTACGCTGTGAAGTGCGGCAAAAATTTTCCCGCAAGGTCATCATACGGATCGATAAAATTGTTTTTGTTCATCTTGATGAAAATAACCGGCCTGCACCCCACCGGATAACGGAACCTGTAAATACCTAAACGGCTATGAACACCCGGCCCACACCCCTGATAAAGATTGAAAAGGTACGCAGTCTGCTGTTTGATGAATCGGAGTACATTATCGAATTTGCGGAAGCGTCTATCGAAAGCTTCACTGAATTTTCAGAGAGCTATGCCAGGTATCTTCCGGAAAGGGATCTTCTGAATCTTAAACGGGCAGGGCACAAAATCACTCCGGTGGCGGAGCTGCTGG
>JBBDRV010000226.1:0-16450 GCA_040905285.1 Balneolaceae bacterium
TTAATCAAGATAATGAACTCGAAATAGTATATCATCCCGAGCCTGTTATTTCCAAAGCCCCTCATATAAAATTTCCGCATGACTGGTGCGAACAGCAGATGATCCGGTCACTATCAATTGAAAAAATCATTACCTTGCATGTTTGCAATCATTTCGGATTGTTTCGAGCCCTAAATGAGACGCTGACTATGTAAACCGGTTAAAACAGGCTGAATCATGTACTCCGGAAAGCCGGTTAATTAATAAACTGACGAAATTTTTATGTACGAATACAATCCGTCCGCTATTGAAAATAAATGGCAGACTTACTGGCTCAACAGGAAAACATTTAAAACATCTGACGAACAGGAAGGGCCAAAATACTATGTACTCGATATGTTTCCCTATCCGAGTGGTTCCGGTCTGCATGTAGGACATCCGGAAGGGTATACGGCTACGGATATACTTGCCAGATATAAAAGGATGAACGGATACAACGTATTACACCCAATCGGCTGGGATGCTTTTGGTCTGCCTGCGGAACAGTACGCAATCAAGACGGGAACTCATCCGCGGGCCACTACGGAAAAAAATATAAAACGTTTCCGGGAACAGCTGCAGATGCTTGGTTTTTCCTATGACTGGGACCGTGAAGTGAATACCACAGACCCCGATTACTACCGGTGGACACAGTGGATTTTCCTGAAACTTTATGAAAGAGGATTGGCTTATCAGGATGAAGTACCTGTAAACTGGTGTCCTGAACTGGGTACAGTGCTGGCAAATGAAGAGGTGATTGACGGAAAAAGCGAGGTCGGGGGGTTTCCTGTTGTTCGCAAGCCCATGCGACAGTGGATGCTCAGGATAACAGACTATGCAGAAAAACTGTTAGACGGCCTTGACGGGCTGGACTGGCCGCAATCAACCAAGGAAATGCAGAGAAACTGGATTGGCCGGTCAATAGGTGCTGAAATTGATTTTCCCGTGGAGAAATCCGATGCCGGAATCCGGGTATTTACGACCCGACCGGATACTCTTTTCGGAACAACCTATATGGTGCTGGCCCCGGAACACCACCTGGTCGACAGCCTGACCACTGAGGGACAGCGATCTATTGTTGAAAGGTACAGAGAGCAGGCGTCGATGAAATCGGACATCGAAAGACAGGAGCTTTCCAAGGACAAGACAGGTGTATTTACCGGTTCTTACGCCGTAAATCCGGCAAACAAAAAAGCTGTACCTGTTTGGGTGGCGGATTATGTGCTTGCACACTATGGAACCGGAGCTATTATGGCGGTTCCCGGTCAGGATGAAAGAGATTGGGAATTTGCTGAAAAGTACGATCTGCCAATTGTCAGAACGGTTGAAACACCTGACAACTTTGAAGGCAAGGCTTATACCGGGGATGGCGTGACCATCAACAGTGGGTTCCTGAATGGATTGAATGTAGAAGAGGCCAAGCATAAGATGATCGGCTGGCTGGAAAAAGAGGGTTTTGGAAATAAAAGCGTAAATTACAAGCTTCGGGACTGGCTTTTTTCAAGACAGCGATACTGGGGAGAGCCTTTTCCTGTGATTCACGTGGATGGAGAGCCCAAGCCTCTCAATGAAAATGAACTTCCGGTGATATTGCCTGAAATTGATGAGTTTCAACCAACGAGTGGCGGTGAGCCGCCTCTGGCCCGTGCCAAAGACTGGTTGAACACCACGGATCCTGAAACAGGCCGGACGGCCATTCGTGAGACCAATACCATGCCGCAGTGGGCCGGTTCCTGCTGGTATTACCTGCGGTATATCAGTCCTGAATTCAAGAACGGCCCTGTCGATCAGGAAAAAGAGAATTACTGGATGCCTGTCGATCTCTACGTAGGCGGATCAGAGCATTCTGTTCTCCATCTCCTGTATGCCCGGTTCTGGCACAAGGTGTTATATGACTGCGGAGTGGTCTCTACAAGTGAGCCATTCAAAAAACTGGTTCACCAGGGGATGATTCTTGGCGAAATGGAATACACCGCCTTCAGGGAGAACGGTGCATATGTACGGCCGGATTCGGTTGAAAAATCGGACAGGGCTGAAACTCTGAGCCTTCCGGACAGGGATGTTGAAAAACGGGGAGAAAAATTTGTCGTCAGGGGGACGGATATCGAAGTGGAAGCCAGGGCCTATAAAATGTCCAAGTCCCGCGGTAATGTCATCAATCCCGACGACGTAGTGGCTCGGTATGGGGCTGACTCGCTTCGTCTTTACGAGATGTTTATGGGTCCACTTGAACAGGTTAAACCCTGGAGCACCAAAGGGGTGGAGGGTGTTCACCGATTCCTGAACCGTGTATGGCGTCTCGTTTTTGATGAGGAAACCGGTAAATTGAGGCAGGAAATCACGGAGGAAACACCTGACCGCGGACAATTGAAAGTACTTCATGAAGCTATCCGCAAGGTTACAGAAGATCTGGAGGAAATGCGTTTCAATACGGCCATTTCTGCGCTGATGATCTTTGTAAATGAAGCCAATCAATGGAAATCACTTCCGCTGGGTATTCTCAAACCTTTCATCCTGATCCTGTCTCCGTTTGCGCCTCATCTGTGCGAAGAGATATGGGAGACGCTCGGCAGCAAGAACTCGCTTGCATATGAAGACTGGCCGGAAGCTGAAGAGGAATTTCTTGCTTCCGAGACGGTCATGTATCCGGTTCAGATTAATGGAAAAGTGAGGGGGGAAGTTCATCTGCCTGTTGACAAAGCGGAGGAAAAAGACCATGTGCTGGCAGAAGCTAAAAAAGAAAAGAATGTCCGGCGTTACCTGGAGGGGACAAAAATAGTGAAGGAAATTTTTGTCCCGGGGCGGATCGTTAATTTCGTTGTCCGGTAAGATACCTTCTTGCCCTTGACGACACTCATTACCACTCCTTGTCAGCACTGGTGTAAACCACGGCGTTCCTGAAGTGGGACTGTGGAAGCTGTTACCTCTTTTCCACCGGAATCCAGTCAAGATTCTTTTCACCGATATAAAGCGCCCTCGGACGAACCAGTCTGTTGTTGGCTGCCTGTTCAAGAAAATGGGCAGTCCAGCCGGAGACGCGACTCATTGAAAAAATGCAGGTATATAGGTCGGGTTGAATGCCAATGGAGTAATATACGGTTGCTGAGAAGAAGTCGACATTCGGATCGATATTCTTTTCTTCTTTCATCGTCTTGAGTATGGACTCTGACCATTCGTTCAAAGTCTGGTGCCCGGTCTCTTCGGAAAGCGCTTTTGACATTTTCCGGAGATGGAATGCGCGCGGATCAAAGGTTTTGTAGACCCTGTGCCCGAAGCCCATAATCTTCTCTTTCTTCGCCAGCTTGTCTTTGGTGAAGGCGACCGGATCAGCATTGTCTCCCTGACGGTCAAGATCCAGAAGCAAATTCATCACAGCTGTGTTGGCACCTCCGTGCAACGGGCCTTTCAAAGCTCCGATAGCTCCGGTAGCGGCAGAATAGATATCGGACTGGGTCGAGCAGATGGACCGGCAGGTGAATGTTGAGGCATTCATTCCGTGTTCGGCATGCAGTATCAGGCACAGATCCATAATCCTTTCTGCCTGCTCCCCCGGTTCCCGGTCATTGAGCATGTACAGAAAATTATAAGCGGTACTGCCTTCATTCAGGGGAGGAATGATCTTTTCCCCCTTTCTGACTCTGTCGAAAGCGGCAATAATGGTAGGCATTTGTGCGGTCATTGCGATTGCCTGATTCTGGTTATCCGCTACGGGATCTCCCGTTGATTCCGGTGCGAAGTCAGCCAGCATGGAGGTAGCCGTTCTCAGCACGGCCATCGGTTCCGCCTCGCTGCTGGTATTCTGTATATAATCCAGAACCGGCTGAGGTATATTCCGCTCGCCGATCATCTTCTTTTTTAGCTGTTTCAGCTCATTCCCGTCGGGCAGTCTGTCATTCCAGAGAAGAAAACACACTTCTTCAAAAGTCGCATTGTTGGCAAGGGTATCTATATTGTATCCGGAATAAATCAACTCTCCCTTTTGTCCGTCAATGAAACTTTTTGTAGTGGAAAATGCTACAATTCCTTCCAAACCGCGGTTGATATAAGGATATTCGTTCGTATCAATGTCTTGAATCTTCTGCTTGGCCATTCTCAGAGTCGTTTTAGGTTAATAAATGCAGGCAGGATGACAGTCCTGTAAACCGTATCTTCAAAAATAATCGGTTGCTTTTCCATGTATATTCCTTTTCCTGGAACAAAACGGCTGATAAGAGACAGCTTCTTCACTGATCTGCTTGATTTGCAACCGTTTTACAGAATGCCACCAAGGTAATAAAAGCACTGTTATTTATGAAGGTAAAATTGATAATGTGAATGAGGCTTAGTCCATTCAACTCTCTCTTTCTTTTGCCTCCTCCCACAGACTGTCCATTTCCTCTATGGTAGCATCTGTCACAGATCTCTTTTTCTTTTGAAGTTGCTTTTCAATAAACCTGAATCTGTTTTCAAATTTTCTGTTGGTTTTGCGAAGAGAATCCTCCGCATTCAGTTCCAGCAGCCGGCCTACATTAACCAGAGAAAACAGGAGGTCACCAAATTCGTCCATGCGTGCATTGTGGTCCTGATTGTGAATTGCTTCTTTCCATTCTTCCAGTTCTTCGTTCAGTTTTGTCCATGCCTGTTCCCAGTCCGGCCAGTCGAAACCCACATTCCCCGCTTTTTCCTGCATCCTCCGGGCCCGGATCAGGGCCGGCAGGCGGGGAGGGAGTCCGTCCAGCGTGGATTTCTTCCCTTCCTCCAGTTTTACAGCCTCCCAATTCCCGGCAACCTGCTTTTCTGTCGCTTTGACCCCGGCGAATACATGCGGATGACGGCGAACCAGTTTTTCCGATACTGCGCCGATCACATTTTCTATTGAAAAAGCAGGTTTTTCTGAGGCAATTTGACTGTGGAACACCACGTGAAGTAGCAGGTCACCAAGTTCATTTTTCAAATCCTCAGGATTCTCCCGGTCAATGGCATCGATCACTTCATACGCTTCCTCAATCAGATGATCCTTGATCGTGTGATGCGTCTGTTTTCTGTCCCATGGACAATTTATCCGGATTTGTTCCACAAGCTTTACAAAATTGTCAAAGTTACTACCTGGCTTCATTTCAATCAGTTGGCATTGTACTTTCCGGCATGTATTCGTGATATGAATACGTATCGGTGATTTGATGGTGAATATTGAATTAACGGAAGTTAGTATGAAACTTCCAGTGTGCGGGGCCGCGGCCGGGCAGAGTCCGCTGACAGGAAAAACAATCAGGTTTCAAGCTTCTGTTCCTGCGCGGCCGGGAAAAGGATATTATTCAGGATCAGCCTGTAACCCGGGCTGTTGGTATGCAGACTCAGGTCTGTCGGAGGGTCGTTCACACGGTGGGTATAATCTTCAGGATCGTGCCCGCCGAAAAATGTAAATGTTCCCTGACCGTAATTGCCGTGCAGGTATTTAACCTGGTCACGGCCGGGTGATTCGCCAAGAATGACTACATGGTTTTTTACTTTATCCTTTTGAAACGCAGTTGTCTGTCCATAAAAACCCTTGATACTGCTGACATGGTTTTGTGTGAGCATGGCCGGTACAGGATCCCATTTTGCAGAAAAATCAAAGAGCGTAAAATAGTCCAGACTTTCACTGAGCCGCTCCGGATCCACCTCGATATCGATGTCATCGTGCTGATACAAATGAGGGTCGGTGTTTACGGAGAAATTTTCAAAAGCCAGTGATCTGGTAAAATCCAGCCGGTCATGTACATTTCTGTCGACAGGATCTCCGTCAAACTGCTCGGGGACGATATCGATCTCCTCTGCAGCCAGGGTTATATCCAGAGTATTTGTACCGGAGCACATGGCAAAAAGAAAGCCTCCCGCCCCGACATAACTCCGGATCTCCTGACTCACAGCCAGTTTCAGGTCACTGACCTTGTCAAAATTCAGTTCTGAAGCCAGGGATTCCAGACTATTAACCCTGGTAATATACCAGGGCATATTTCTGTATGACGCCCAGAATTTACCGTACTGACCGGAAAAATCTTCATGGTGCAGATGGAGCCAGTCATAATTTTCAAGTTCTCCACCAAGAACCTCTTCATCATAGATGCGGTCATAGGAAACTTCTGCGTAGTCCAGTGCCAGAGTTACAGCGTCATCCCAGGGCAGAGCTTTTGGGGGAGTGTAAACCGCGATTGAAGGGGATTTTTCCAGGCTGACAGCAGCCATATTTGTCCCCGCCTGTTCCACTTCCTGAACAATTTGTGCAGCTTCTGTTTCGCTGATCAATTCAACGGCAACATCGCGTATACGACTTTTCCTCACGATCCCGTTCGTGTTGGATGTCAGAAAACTGCCACCCTGGTAGTTGAGAAGCCACTGTCCCGTTTCCCCGTCTTCAAGATGGTTGAATATTATTCCGTATGCCTTTAGATGATTCGTCTGGGAAGCATCCATTGGAATCAGCACACGCTGCTGTGCAACAACTGTAAGTGGGAAGCAGAGAATAAAAATTATAAGTACCGTGTTTCTTTTTTTCATAAAGTCAGGAACTGGGCTGAGTAAGATCTTGAAGTTGCTTCCTTGCATACGGCGCATAAAATCCCCTGGGAAATTCGAGGATAATTTTTTCGTACAGTTCTTCTACATCGGCGACGGAGACAGGCCAGTCCGTGTTGTCCAGTTGTGCAGAATTCAGGATGGAATCACCTCCCGGGTTTTCCATAAGGGTATTTTCATCTGAAAAAATGCCGGATAACCGCTGGTGCCCCCCTGCATCCACGATTATTTTTGCCATGGCGGCCTGTTCCCACAGGAGCCTCTCCCGAAGTGGTGAATGCTCCGTCTCCCGGTTAAAATGATCAATCAGTGGATAAAGGACAGAAGCGTGCCGGATGCCTGACCTGGATGAAATCTGTACAAGCGTATTGGCGGAAAGTGAATTGCCGGGGTTTTCCAGCACCGGACGGGCGGCTTTGACAGCCTCCCGGATGCTGCCGCTGTATAGTTCCTCAATAACACGGGCATAGTCTCTCAGCAGGTTGCCTGAGGTATCAGCCCGGGTGCCCTTTTGAATCCACATCCGGAGTTTCAGCCCATCATTGGCAAAATAGGAACCATTCCTTCTTTCAAGTTCTCCAAGCTGCAGAAGGGCAAATTCAAAATCACCGGAAAAAAAATCAGTCAGGCTTAGAAAATACCGGGATTTTTCAGCTGGAAGAGCTTCCCCGGCTTCCCGGTTTGCACGTGTAAACGCTTGGCGGGCCTCTGAGTAGGATCGGTTGAACAGGTGTAGCCGGCCCTGAAGATAGAGCAGGTTCGCATGGGGTTCTCCGTTATTCTGTTCTGTCAGAAGATCGATCCAGCGATTCGCTTTCTCACTGTCGTAAAATATATCCAGGGATATTTCGGCCAGTCGGACCATTACCCGCCCGCGCTGTTCGTATTCCGGTGCCTCATTAAGCAGACCGGCAGCTGTCTGATAGGATTTTCGATAAAGCTCTTCCCTTTTTTGCAGGTCATCCAGATTATGATTTTCAAGGTAATCTGCCCATAAGCGGTATATTCGTGATTGATTGTCTATTGAACGATAGCGCAATACCCGGTCAGCGGACTCGGAATAGTACCGGTACGCATCCGCGGCCAGTTTATACTCATTGTTTTCAGCTAACGGTTCGGCAAGTGAATAGAGTGAGTATCTTGTTGATTCTGTCCGGGACTCATACTGTCTGGCAGCACTGAAGGCCCGCTGGAATTGCCCGGTTTCTATTAACAGCCATGTGTAGAGCTGATGCAATTCATGATAAGCCTCATGGGATGTGTCCAGATCCGTCAAATGATCTTCAAATTCCATCGCGGCAGTTTCAAACAGGTCTTTGTCCTGCATGCGCATCAGACGTTGCTGTACGAAATTGATCTGCCCCGGATTTTCCCTGACTAGACGGAAATATTCGCTGACTGCCTCTTCGAAATTGCCTGACTGCATATGTGCATTGGCAATTTCATTTATAAAAAGTGTGCTGTCGCCGAAGTTAGACCGGGCTTCAAGATACAGCTCAGCGGCCAGCCGGTACTCCCTGCGGTTCAACAGGGCATTTCCCGCCTGGAAGTAAATTTGCATGTTATTCTGATTCTTCTCCACGACACTCCGAAGGAGATCTGTTGCCGCTTCTCTGTCACCTTTCATATGAACTATTTCAGCTTTACGTATCAACAGATGATCAGTGTTGTCACCCCGCTGGATCTGGCGGTCAATATACCTAACCGCATCCTCATAGTCCTCCAGGTAGACCAGGCCATCCAGAAGTCTGTCCAGAAAGATATTGGCATCGGGATTCTCCTCATGAAGCCGTTGCAGTATAACCACAGCCTCTTCGTAATTCTGCTGCTGGATCATCCGGTTAGCTGTCTGGAACTCGGAATCCTGTGCCTCCAGACTAACCGGCAGAAAAAAGGCGGACAGGGCAAAAAATGCAAAACCGTACTTAAAAAATATGAACTTGCTGGTCATGTGAGAAGTCTGCTAATCATGGGACGTTCGGGCTTTAATCAACATTTCCGGTGCCATCTCTTTCATATGCTGATAGAACCTGTGAACAGGAAGACCGACAACATTATAAAAATCCCCTTCAATGCCGGATACAAAAACAGCTCCCTGGTCATCCTGGATTCCATAGGCCCCGGCCTTGTCAAGCGGACTGCCGCTGCGGACATACATTTCTATTTCATAACTGGATAACGCTGCAAACATTACTTTGGTTCGCTCACAGAACTGTACACGCCTTTCAATCCTTCCCGCCCTGTCCGTCCGGAGGATCGTCACACCTGTATGGACATAGTGCGATGTCCCGCTAAGCTTTTGCAGCATTGCAACAGCCTCTTTTTCATCTGACGGCTGGCCCAGAATGTCTCCGCTGTGTACGACGAGGGTGTCTGCCGCTACGATGACTGCATCCGTTTCATGTTCGGCTACAGATACGGCCTTTTGGCCGGAAAGGCTCTTAACCACCTCTTCCGGTAATAATTCAGGATCTGTAATCTCTTCTATTCTGCTGGGTATCACGTCAAATGTCAGCCCCATCTTTTCCAGCAGCTTTTTTCTTCTCGGACTTTTGGATGCCAGAATTAATCGTGTCATTATTGATACATATAAAGTGTCTGAACAGATATGAAAATTGACGGATATGAAGTTTGCAGCATCACTGCTTTTGCAGTTCTTGAAGAAATGCTAACTTAACTCTCCGCGGCGATATAGTAAATCCAACCTTCTGAATAAAAATATGACTGCAAAACAAAGGGGAAAAGGACACAGAAATAAAGAAAAGAAGCCGATGCTTTTTTCCACGCTGAATTACAGGATTATGGGCCTGGGTGTCTTGTTTGTCATTATCGGTTTCACCGCCATGTATCTGGAAAACGAGGTTTATGGATTTATTTCACTTTTTATCTCACCAGTCGTTATCCTGGCAGGATATATGGCCGTTATTGTTGCAATATTAAAGCGGGACGGGAACTCGTCTGACCTGCAATCATCGGCCTGAATGTGGACAGACTGGTTAATTATATCTTTATTTTTGTATTGATTTTCCTTTTCATCCTGGAAGGTGATTCGGCTGACCATATCCGGATTTTTTATGCTTTTCTCCTCTCGCTCCTGTTTTCAGTCAGCTTTTTTTTCCTGAACCGCATTACACTGGATGCCCTGTTTTCCGCTATTGTTATCGGAACGATCGTTTTCGGCCTGGGCGGGTGGCTGCTGGGTATACTGGTTGTCATCTTTTTTATCAGCAGCATTTTCTTTTCCGGATCAGCGGCCAATACGGCTGTTGAACTGTCCCGGCATGGCCGCAGAAACGGACTTCAGGTCTGGTCCAACGGCTTCTGGTTTACCCTGCTTGCGATTCTCTGGTTTTTAACACAGCAGGAAGAGGTGCTCGTATTGGCTGCAGCGGCTATTGCTACTGTTACTGCAGATACCTGGGCCACGGAACTCGGAAATCGAGACCGGCAAAGGACCGTGCTTGCAACGAATTTTAAAAACGTACAACCCGGCACGGATGGGGGAATCAGTGTCCGGGGAACACTGGCCGCCCTGGCTGGATCGCTGTTAATTGCGTTCAGTTTCCGGATTTTCAGCGGGGAATTCGAGACAGCCTATCTAACCGTTATAGCCGCAAGCGGCTTTTTCGGCTGTTTTGCAGATTCCTGTCTCGGGGCTTTATATCATCAGAACAGGGAAAAGAGGGGATCTGTATGGTCCGGCAGGTTCTTTGAATCCCCGGCCGCTGCAAATAACAGCATTAACCTGCTGGCATCGGGATCAGGCGTACTGATCGCTCTTTTCCTAATTCAATGGATCTGATATGAAATGGTATAAAAAGCTCCACTGGCAAATCATTATCGGATTGATTTCCGGTCTGATCTGGGGACTGATCTCTAGTGCCGCCGGGTTCACGGACTTTACAGTTAACTATATCCGTCCTTTCGGAACCGTCTTTGTTAACCTGCTCAAGCTTATTGCCATCCCCCTTGTTGTAACTTCGCTGGTGGTCGGAGTCACCAGCCTGAACGACATGACAAAGCTTTCCCGGATGGGGGGAAAGACAGTTGCCCTCTATATGATCACCACTGTTCTGGCGATTATCATAGGGCTTGCAGTTGTAAATATCATGCAGCCGGGTCAGACTCTGCCTGAAGAGACACGAAACAGTTTAATGGACAGCTACAGTGCCAATATCGAAGGCAGTGATCAGGCAGCACAGGATCTCCTTGACCGGAGTCCGATTCAGTTTCTGGTGGATATGGTTCCCGGGAATGTCGTTGAAGCCGCTTCCGATAATGTAAATATGCTCCAGGTGGTTTTTTTAGCTGTTCTGCTGGGCATCGGGCTGGTCAATATTCCTTTTGAAAAAAGGGAGGTTCTGGTCAGTTTCTTTGAATCGTTCAATGATGTGATCATTAAAATAGTGGATATGATTATGGTCACGGCCCCATACGGCGTTTTTGCCTTGATGTCCGCTGTGATTGTCGATCTGGCCGGAGACGATCTTTCCCAGGCTGTACACCTGCTCAGGGCTCTTGGCTGGTATTGTCTGGCGGTAATTTTTGGACTGACCCTGCACGTTCTGATCGTTTATTCGAGTCTTTTCAAATGGTTCAGCAGGATGAAACTGAGGAATTTTTTCAAAGGCATACGGCCGGCAGTATTACTGGGGTTCAGTACCAGTTCAAGTGCCGCAACGCTACCTGTTACAATGGAAAGCGTTGAAAAGAACCTCGGTGTCAATGAAAAGGTCTCAAGTTTTGTACTACCCGTCGGGGCTACAATCAATATGGATGGCACCAGTCTGTACCAGGCTGTAACCGCTGTGTTTATAGCCCAGGCACTTGGCATGGACCTGTCCGTTGCCCAGCAGCTGGGCATCGTATTAACCGCCACCCTGGCTTCTATTGGCACGGCAGGAGTACCGGCGGCGGGTATTATTATGCTGGTCATCGTACTTCAGGCGATTCATGTGCCTGTGGAGGGAATTGCCCTTATCATGGGGGTTGAAAGAATTCTTGATATGTTGCGTACCGCCGTCAATGTTACGGGAGATGCAGCTGTTTCTGTAGCTGTCGCCTATTCGGAAGAGCTTTTGGGACCCCTGCATGTGGACAATGGCTTGTCTGCTGATGCCGGAGGTGACAGCGAGAATACCGGGCATGGCTGACAATCCTGATACTGACAGTGGCGGAGTGATAATAAAGATGATATAAATGATGTAGTTGTGGCTGACTTTCTTCGCCGTCAGTCAAAATTGGCACCTGCCGTCTAATACTGGTATCTGTTTAATGTGTAATTATAATGCAGGTAAGCAGCAGACTGGTGAAGCCGGTTTTGCATTTAATAACAACAAATCTCAAGCCATTATGACTTTTCAAAGATCAGGGAATTTCTGCAGTAATCTGACTTCACATAGCCGGAAACTCTTGACTCATAATTCATTCCGCTGTCAAAAGATCAAAAACCCGGGACGGCAACTCATATTGGCAGGTGTGCTGATGCTGTTTTTTTCCGGGATCTCAATGGCGCAGCCGCAGAATGGACGGTATCTCTACCTCAGCATGCCGGATGCAGCCCAGTCAGAAGGCCGGTCGGGTCCCGGGGGGCTTCTTGTTTTTGATATTGACAATGGTCATGAGTTCGTGCGCCGTATCGAGATACCCGTTTTTGATGAAGACGAGGGCTTGCGGGGGCTGACCGGAAACCTGGAAAATCATTCCCTCTACTATTCGACAACAAACAAACGTGTGGGGGCTTTTGACCTGGAATCGGAAGAAATTATCTGGGACCGCACTTATGAACAGGGTGCCGACCGGTCATCAATCACAATGAACGGGGAAAAGATCTACGTCCCGACCGGCTGGTGGTATTCCGGTGACGACAGCGGCATGCTGGTTCTGGATGCAGAAAACGGTGAGCTTATTGACTGGATTTCCGTAGCGCCTTTGGCCCATAACAGTATCGTAAGTCTTGATGACCGGCGGGTCTATCTCGGTGCGGGCACGACACTGTCCGCTTTTGACACGGAGACCGACGAGATGATCTGGCATATTGAAGATGTGGGTGAACGGGGAGTTTTTCCTTTCACGATAGACAGTGAACAACAGTACGGGTATGTCTGTCTTGGCGGTCAGATTGGTTTTGACGTTGTCAATCTGCAAACAGGTGAGGCACTGCACCGGGTAGTTGCCGTAGATGAGGAAGGAAAAAAAATTCTCAGCCGCACGCACGGTGCGGGCCTTACGGTTGATGAGAGTGAGCTGTGGATCAGTGACCAGAACGGGCAGAGACAGTTTATCTTTGATGCCACACAAATGCCCCCTACACAGAAGGGTCATGTGGAGCTTTCCGATACAGGCCATGGCTGGGTAACTTTCAGCCTGGACGGCCGGTATGCCTGGGGTCACACACCTGATGTATTTGATGCCGAAACAAAAGAGCTCATAGCGACTCTCGAGGACGAATACGGCAATCCTGTCAGCAGCTCCAAATTCATAGAAGTCCATTTTCGTGACGGTAAAGTCGTTGAAATGAGCAATGAATTCGCCCTGGGGCGCAAAAACAGCAGCAGATAAGATCATTCGGTGTCCTATTCATTCTATGTTCGCACGTCTGTATGCATCCTCCTGGTTACGGCCTGCAGTTATAATGCAGGCAGGTGGGTGGAGGAGCATGGGTACGGACCGGTAACTGAAAAAATAGAAACCGGGGAGCCGGATGAAGAGCTCGCCCGCCAGGGCCGGCAGGCATTCGATTATTACTGCAGCATATGCCATCGTATGGATTCGGTTTTAACCGGACCGCCGCTTGGCCGCGTTGCCGGCCGGCGGAAACCGGAATTTATAGTCAACTACATTCTCAACCCCAGAGAGAACAGGCTGAATCATCCCGCCGGCGTCCGGTTGGGGAAACAGTATTCCGGTATAATGGCTGAAACCGGCATCAGTGAAGAACAGGCACGGGCGGTCTACGAATATTTACGCTTCTACAGTGAGAACCGTGAAAATCCGGAGAAAACCGGTACTATCGGGCCGGATAAAGAATAATCGCCCCCGGGTGGAGGAAATATCGGTGAACGGACAGATATAACTGGGATAGTTAACCTAAAATTATTTAATTGATATTATATGACTGATTAACTGACCTGGCAATCGTTTATGGGCAAACTGCTACAGCATGCAACAGGATTTTTTAATTTCTCTTTTCTATTCCTGCTGATTGTAGCTGTGGATACAAGTGGACTGTCCGCACAGGTGACTTTTGAAAATCTGCTTCCGTTTGAACTTGAAATCTCGAATTCTACGGATTTGTCCGATGTGAACTACTGGAGGCTTTCTCCCGCGGATAGTGGTTTCGGCTCTCTTTTTGGAACAGGCTTTCTGCAGTCTGCCGGCATGTCTGATGGTGGGGAGGAAGGGCATTTTCTCCTGTACAGGCCCGAGGGCCCTTACCTTGCATTGAGACCGGGGAACCGGACGGATCGTCCGTTAGTGCGTTTCAGCATATACAACGAAACCGGCAAGACAGTCGATCAGGTCCAGATTGCTTTGAATATGGCTTTTCAGGTATCAGGAGGCAACGAAGGGGAGCTTGGCATTTCATACAACTCAGGTTCTGTCAGCAGGGGTCGGTCTCTGTTGAATACAGGACAATTCGAGCCGGCTCCGGAAAACTGGCAGACTACCAGCCTGAATACAATCGTTGAAAATCTGTTCATGGAACAGGGAGACAGCATTGAAGTTTTACTCAGCTTTGAAGGCGATGAAGGTGAAACGGTCATGGATGCGGCAGCTATTAACGGCCTGCGGCTGACCCCCGGGGAATTCATTCCGCCGGATACGTTTTCCGTGGGTGACCTGTCTGTCACTGAAATACTTCCCGGAAGCGCAGTGGGAGGGAAAGAGGTGTCTTTTTTTGAAATATACAATACCACGTATGATTCGGTTGATCTTCGCGGCTTGAAAGTGCGGGCGGGAGAAGATGAATTCATAATACGTGAGCCGCTTGTCATAGATCCCTATGAGATGGCAGTGATCGCCAATACCGGCATGGAGGAATCCAGTCTGGTCCCTGACCTGATTTTAGAAAGGATGTACCTTGAATCTGATGGCGGCATGATCGAGTTGATACAGGGGGAAGAAAGAATTCTGCGATCAGCATATGACGAGCATCCCGGAAACCGGTCCTGGGAATTGAAAAATGTTCTGCATGCCATGGATGGATATTCTTCCCTTGGCGATTATGAATTATCCGATGAAATTTGGTCATCCGGCGTTTATGCGTCCCCGGGAACCCGTGGACATACATCCAGGATCTTTACAAGAGAACAGGCTGAAAGCGGAAACTGGCAGATGTTGAGCGCTCCCGGACGACTCCTGACGAATAAGGCGGTAAATGTCAGCTACTGGACGGACAGCCGGGAAAGAGAGACAAACAGGGAAACCAAAGAGACAAGCGAAACCGGTAACGTCAGGTTGCCTGCCGGAGCGGGAATACTCACCGACAGAACCGCCGTTCAGGATGCCGGAAGATGGATTGCCGAAGAATCGGACGCGGGGTCTGAGGTATGGCTGGATCTCCTGGATGCTGAGAATTCATGGATACTTCTCGGGAATCCATTTAACGTGCCTATTCCGATGAAACAGATTCAGGCAGCAGACGGTGATTTTTACAGCCGGACCGGCCAGGTGTGGGATAACCGGATGCAAACGTTCAAAATTTTAAATCCGGACAATCTGCTCCAGCCCTGGCAGGCGGTGGTTGTCAGAAACAGGGATGCCGGTGCCGTCCGGTTCGAACCGGCAGCTGATATCGGGAATACACCACCCGCATCGGACAGATCTATTACGTTTAATCTGCAGGTTTCGGACAACCGGAGGTCACTGACTGACCATGCGGCCGTGCTTTATTTTCATGATGAGGCGAATCATGACAACGACATTCTGGATGTTGAAAAACTGTGGCCGGTATTCAGCGGAGGTGAGGCAGAAAGTGCGTCTGTACTTTATTTCATCGGGCAGAATGAAAGCGGAGCCTCTTTGCTGGCCCAGGATGCCCGTCCCTTTGAGCCTGAAAACGGTTTTGAAGTCATGATGGGGTACGGCGACTATAACATTTCGGGAGAGCATACATTACTGTGGGATGAAATGAATAACATTCCCGACTACTGGGAAGTCGAGCTGACAGATCTGGAAACAGGCCTGACAGTTGATATGAGGGAAGAGTTCCAGATGACATTTGAAGCTCTGCCCGGTCACCGGATCACCCCGGAATTTTCAGAAAGCACTCCTTTTCAGGCGGTTCAACCGGCAGAGTCAAATGAAAGATTCAGGCTGACCATTGACCCGGATCCTCATTCTTCAGCTGCGAGGCAGGCAGGACAGAGTCTTTCGGGGGATGTGCAATTGCATCAAAATTACCCTAATCCGTTCAGGTCTCTTACCAATATTGAATTTTTCCTTCCGGAAGAGAGTTCAGTCGTTGTTAGTGTATATAATATCGTGGGTCAGCGAGTAGCACAATTACTGAATGGAACTCTGCCGGAAGGGGAGAGTCCCGAAGATCTGGTCTGGGATGCTTCTGAAATGCCCAGCGGAATTTATATATTGCGGCTTGAAATCGGTAATCGCGTATTTACCAGAAAGATGACACTCATCAAGTAAACATAATCTGCACAAGACAGAACATTTCATATTTCATATGACACAATCCCGCCAATAAATCTGTTTTATTGAGTATAACGAATTTTTTAAATTAAACACTAATCAGTGTCTCTAAGAAAACGTCAATCTCTGCGTTCCACTTGCCCCAAAAATGCTCATGTACGCTTAGTACACTGTGCTTTTTGGGGCTTCGCGCGCCTTGACCTTGACGTTTTTTTAGGACACTATGAGTTTTCTTACAAACACTAAT
>JBBDRV010000227.1:0-16207 GCA_040905285.1 Balneolaceae bacterium
CCAATGTGTAAAAAGGTCGCATGCGCAGCTCTGTAGAGTAAGTCCGACAGACTGCAAGGAAACCTTATTTTTTGTAAAGTTTCTGCTATATTGGATGAGGGACTGGATTGGACCCTTTTTTTGAAAAAAGACTTTTATCATATTGATATTTAAGCATTTACATATTATACCCTGGCTTTTTGTCTGTACACTGACGGCGATAAATCGCAAGCCAAGAGGAAGGTTACCCCGGAATAAACCAACTCCGGAGACATTTCAGCCCCCCTGTTCTAACAGAAATTCAAATAACGCCCGCCTTCATTCTGCAGGAAACAGCTTTGTTCAAGCCTTTCCGGATCTCTGCAGTTTTATCCCAAGGCAATTACGTGACAGAGAAAATCGAACCAGTGAAGTAGGCGGGCGTATGAAATTTGCACAGTTGCATGAAGAATCAAATAATTATTCACTCCTCGGGCAAACAGACTCGTATTGCCCTCATCGAAAACAAGGAGCTGGCTCAGCTCTTTATAGAATCTGAAGAAAATCAGCGAACCGTCGGCGACATCTATGTAGCACGTGTCCACAAGGTCATGAGCGGCATCAGAGCTGCATTCATTGATGTAGGAATGCAAAAGGATGCCTTCCTTCACTTTTCCGACGCAGGCGACAATCTCGGCTCCTATGTCAAGATGCTCAATGGGGAAAACAGCCTGACAAAACACGCCCGTAAAGATCTTGACAACTTTGACAAGCTGTCCAATAATGACAAGCAGATCCTTGCCGGGAAAATACTCAATTCCGGACAGCGCCTGCTTGTTCAGATTGTGAAAGAGCCCATCGGCTCAAAAGGTCCCAGGGTTTCAACGGATATAACCATTGCCGGCCGTTTTCTCGTTCTCATACCGATGGGGGAATATATCGCCGTATCAAAAAAAATCAGTCAGCATAAAGAGCGGCGGCGGCTGAAAAGCATTGTGGGTTCCATGCTGCCTGATGGATTCGGAGTCATTGTCCGGACCGTGGCCAAGGGGCAGGATAAGGAATCTCTTGAAGATGACATGCGCAATGTTCTGAAGAAGTGGGAGCATATTCTCAACAAACTGGAGACCTCCAAACCGCCGACGCTGCTGTACAAAGATCTCGATATGACCGAAAGCCTGGTCCGGGATCTTTTTGCCAAAAATTATGAACGCGTGCTGATAGACGATTACCAGCTCTACAAGTCCATTAAAAGCTATGTCTCCCAGATCGCTCCCAAAATGGTGCCCAATGTCCAGCTGCATAAAGGCAGAGAGCATATTTTCGATCACACCAGAATCTCCGAGGATGTGAATTCTATTTTCAGCCCCCGGGTAAGAATGCCGTCGGGCGGCTATCTTATTTTCGAGCAAACGGAAGCGATGTATGTTGTTGATGTGAATTCAGGACCGTATGCCGCCAAACAGAAACAGGAAGACAATTCCCTGAAAACCAACCTGGAGGCAGCCCGTGAGATTGCAAAACAGCTTCGGCTGAGAGATATCGGGGGCATCATTGTGGTCGATTTCATCGATCAGCGGGATGACAAAAACAGGAAAAAAATCTATGACGAGCTGAAAAAAGAGTTTAAAAAAGACCAGGCAAAAACAAATGTGATCGGCATGAGTGATTTTGGCCTGGTACAGATCACCCGTCAGCGGATACGTCCCAGTGTCGTAAATTCCGTCTCCAAAGTCTGTCCGATGTGTGGCGGGTCCGGTACGGTAGTCACACGTGATACTATTCTGACAGATATTTCCGGCTGGCTCAGCAAGTTCAAAACCAGTACTGAATATCGCGCTGTCGATATCTATATAAATCCGTTCCTTAAATCATATCTCACCAAGGGGCTCTTCAGCATTAACATGAAATGGATGATGAAATACCATCTTCGCATATCACTGATTCCGGATGAAACCATCTCGCTGAATGAGTTTAAAGTGACTCTCGCAGGATCCGATATCGATATTACCGACGCAGTGATGCGTGGTGAAAAAATCGACCAGCTGATCGCAGCCGCCAGTAATGAACTGCAGGAAATGGACAGCGGGAAGCCCAAACGTGACAACCTTGATTACTTTTCCAGGGATGAAGGCAATGGCAACGGTTCCAAACGAAGCAAGCGGCCTGCAAGAAACAGCGGCAATTCCCGGGAAGAAAAGAATTACCAAAAAAATTAAAGTAAGGTATTATTTATGATGACTGACCTGAGCGGCCTCCATGCCACAACCGTACTGGGTGTGATTCACAATGGTGAATCTGCCATCGGAAGTGACGGACAGGCGACACTTGACAAAACCGTGATGAAAGCCACAGTCAGGAAAGTGCGAAAGCTTCAGGAAGGCAAGATTCTGGCTGGATTTGCCGGCTCCACTGCGGATGCCTTTACTCTTTTCGAAAAATTTGAAGAGAAACTGGCGGCCTACAACGGCAACCTCCAGCGGGCAGCCGTTGAACTGGCAAAGGAATGGCGGAAAGACAAGTTTCTGCAAAAGCTTCAGGCACTCCTGGCGGTTATGGACAGCGAAACCTCACTCATTATTTCGGGGCAGGGCGACGTGATCGAGCCGGATGACCAGATCCTTGCAATCGGGAGCGGGGGCATGTATGCGCTTGCCGCTGCCCGCTCCATGAAAAAGAATGCCCCAAACCTTTCTGCAAAAGAAATTGTTAAGCAATCTCTGAATATTGCTGCCGATATAGATATATACACGAATCAGAATCTGACCATTTTAGAAATTGACTAAAGCAGGTATGGAAACCAAAGAAAGAAACCTGACGCCGAGGCAAATCGTCGAGGCACTCGACAAATACATCGTCGGACAGGCCGAGGCCAAACGCTCCGTTGCCATTTCCCTTCGAAACCGGTGGAGGCGATTGAACTCCGGCGATGAAATCCGGGAGGAAATCATCCCGAACAACATCCTGATGATCGGTCCCACTGGAGTTGGTAAAACAGAAATTGCCCGGCGTCTTGCCAGGCTGGCGGACGCGCCGTTTATCAAAGTGGAAGCTTCCAAATTCACAGAAGTGGGTTATGTGGGCCGGGATGTGGAGTCCATGATCCGGGATCTCGTGGATATTGCCGTAAATATGGTAAAAAAAGAGATGCAGGAGCGTGTGATGGAAAAAGCTGCAGGGATTGTTGAAGAGCGAATTCTGGATATTCTCATTCCGCCGGTCAAAAAAAACAAAAGCATGGCGGGAGACAACAGGACAGATCAGGATTTTGACCCTGATGAGGCAACGGATGCCGAACTGAATGAACGGACGCGGGAGAAATTCAGGGAAAAGCTCAAGAATGGCGAACTGGATGAGAGGAAGATAGAGATTGAAGTAAGCGCCAAAAAGAAACCGATGATGCAGGTATTCGGGCCTCAGGGAGTTGAAGAAATGGGTATCAATTTACAGGATATGCTTGGAAATCTTACACGCGGGGGCAAAAAGGTAAGCCGCACACTCCCTATTCAGGAGGCACGTGAATATCTTCTCGAAGAGGAATCTGAAAAGCTTATAGATCATGAAGCTGCCATACAGGAAGCGCTTGAGCGTGTGCAGAATCAGGGTATCGTTTTTATTGATGAAATTGACAAGGTTACGGACTCCGGAAGCAACAGCCCCGGAAAAGGCGGAGCAGATGTAAGCCGGCAGGGGGTGCAGAGGGATCTTCTTCCGATTGTTGAAGGCAGTACGGTTTCAACCCGCAATGGTCTTGTAAAAACAGACCATATTCTCTTTATCGGATCCGGTGCCTTTCACATGTCCAGGCCATCCGACCTGATACCCGAGCTGCAGGGGCGCTTTCCCATCAGGGTGGAGCTCGACTCCCTGACAGAGGATGATTTTATTGATATCCTTACGAAACCGAAGAATGCCCTGACCAAGCAGTATCAGGCTATGCTGCAGTCCGAAGGCGTAACAATCAGTTTTACAGATGATGCTGTCCGTGAAATCGCACGAATTGCCGCCCAGGTTAATGACCAGGTGGAAAACATCGGTGCCCGGCGCCTGCATACGATCTTGTCATCGCTGCTCGAAGAGCTTTTATTTGCAGTCCCGGATGATATCAGCAGCGGGGAAATTACCATAGACAAGGAATATGTCGATAAACAGCTTCAGGATCTTGCAACTGACAAGGACCTGAGTCATTACATTTTGTAAACAGTGAAAAATGTTTGACTATGGGAAACGTTTTAACTCCGAACACGTTTAGAATAACAGCCGATGTGGTAAGAAAAACAGCCGAAGTGGCTTTTCGCGAAGGTGTTGGGTATAATAAAGCCTGTATAACAGTCAGGCACGCAACTATTACGATAAAAAAAGAATGAGTCTACGAAAATTTCTAGCTCCGAATTTAGCCGCCCTGATTTTTCTGTCTCTCATCTGGATAGCCGGAATTGACCAGGTTTACGTTGAAAATGACCATCAGCAAAACCTGTCGAAGTATCTGCAGGTTCAGCAGAGGATTGTCGATAACTACGTTGGTGAAACAGATATAAATGAACTGTTTGAAAACAGCATTTATGGATTTGTAGAAGCCCTGAACGGAGACAACGGAGAACTGGAGGAGGTAGATATTTCAGGTACACCTGCGGATACGGTATTTACGGATCTGGACCTGAAAAATTTCAGGGAAGCCTTCTCCAGGTTTGAAGAAGCCTATCTTTTTATCGCCAATAATTATCCGGAAAGGAATATGCAAAGGCTGACTGAAGGGGCTGTCCAGGGAATGTTCAATTCTCTTGATCCTCATTCCGTCTATATAAAACGGGAAGACAGCGAGCGTATCCAGGAGGATTTCGAGGGGAAGTTCCAGGGAATCGGAATTCAGTTTAATATTATTGATGATACGATTACAGTCATCACAGCTATTTCAGGAGGACCCAGTGACCATCTGGGTATTATGTCCGGTGACAGGATTGTAGCAATTGACGACAGCAGCGCTATCGGCTTCACCAATGACGATGTGATCGGCAAATTACGGGGTGAAAAGGGGACCGAGGTCCAGGTAACGATCAAACGGCCCCGGACAAGCAATCCGCTGAACTTTATGATTGAACGGGACGATATCCCCCTTACAACCCTTGATACGCATTACATGCTGGATGACCGCTCCGGCTACATCAAGATCAACAGGTTTGCGGCGACTACACATGATGAATTCATGGCAGCTGTGGAAGACCTTTTGAATCAGGGAATGGATCGTATCGTAGTGGATTTCAGAAATAATCCCGGAGGCTATCTCAGCCAGGCCATTGCCATTGCAGAGGAATTTTTCCCGCGGGGGACAAAGCTGGTTTCTACCAAAAGCCGCCATTCAAGATTTACGTCAGATGTCTATTCCAGGAAAAACGGCATATTGCGTGATCTTCCCGTGATAGCTCTTGTCAATGAAGGCTCCGCATCGGCGAGTGAAATTGTAAGCGGTGCAATCCAGGATCATGACCGCGGCCTTATCGTAGGCAGGAGAACATTCGGAAAAGGACTTGTACAACAGCAATACGAACTGATCGACGAAAGCAATATCCGGGTGACCATTTCCCAGTACCACACTCCTTCCGGCCGCCTGATTCAGAAACCGTTTGAAGCAGGACGCGAGCAGTATGCGTATGAAATATACAATCGGGATAAAGCAGTGGATGATGTGGAAAACTTCGTCGACCATGTTCCGGATTCCCTGGTCTACAATACGGACGCCGGCCGAAAGGTCTATGGCGGGGGGGGTATCGTACCTGATTTTATCGTCCAGGAAGACACGACCCTGGCACTCCACGTATTTAATTTTATGCTTGCCAACAATATCCATTTTGATTTCGTACGTAACTTCCTGGACGAAGAGGGAGAGGGTTTCAGACAAAAATGGGAAGATAGTTTCCCACAGTACAGAAGTGATTTTAAATGGTCTGAAGAGAACCAGGAACAATTTGTAGGCATGCTTTTGGACCAGGGAATGATTCTATCCGACAACGCAGAACCCTCGATAGAAGATGATACCCTGACTGTGTCCAGAGAACACCTTGACGATGTGATATGGATGGTTGAAGGACGGATCAAGGCCGAAATCGCCAGGCAGGTCTGGGGACTTGAGTATTTCTTTCCGGTGATCAACGATTATTTCAATGATATCCTGACAGAGGCGACAAATTTGTGGGACGAGGTGTCGCAGCTTGAATCCCTGGCATCGTCGTCCCATTCGGATCAGCCGGTGCGGCGGCAGTAGGCATTCAAATGCATCGCCCCTGAAAAAATACAGGGACCGATGGATGATAAAGCGGCGGCGGTTGCCGGGCTTGTCAATCCAGGAATAACCCTGCGATGGCTATTGCAGCCGTTTCCGTCCTGAGGCGATACCTGCCCAGGGAAAACGACTCTACCTTCTTCTGACTCATCACCTGTTTTTCTGCAGCAGAAAACCCGCCTTCCGGACCCACTATGAAAAGAAGCTTTTCCTCCTTCTTCCAGACGTCCAGCTCATGCCGTTTCGTGGAAATGGTTTCGTCAGCAACAACCGTTTTGACAGATGAGTATTCACTCAGGAGCCCGGACAGGTTTCCGGACTCTCTGACATTGGGAAGCCACGGTCTGAGACTCTGTTTCATTGCCTGAAGTGCAGCTGCTTCAAGCCGATCCAGACGGACTCCCTGTTTTTCACTGTTATCCCCCCGGAAAACTATGAATTCTGTCACTCCCATCTCTGCCGCTTTTTCGACAGCAAATTCAAGCCTGTCTCTTTTTTTAATCAGACCCACGGCCAGTACAAGCCGGGGGGAAGGCATGGGATACCTCGTATGGCCACTGACTTCAATGCTTAGCCGATCTTTTGACAGACGGGTTACGGTACCTTCAAATATCGAGCCCCGTCCGTCTGTTACCGAGATCAGTCCGCCTTTCCCGATACGCATGACCCTGGAGGCATGAACAGCTTCCTGTCCCTCCAGAACCAGCTCTGCAGGCTTCTCACCGGAAATTTCCCTGTCGGTATAAAAAAGATTCATTCCCCTGCCGGTTATTGGGAATCGGGTCCCTTGAAGTGTTTACTCAGTTTTAATTCCTGTCCCTGATAATTGCTCTCTATTTCGTAACCATAGACGAAGTCGGGCATGTCCGTGTTTGGCTCGAATTTCATGCTGCAGAAAGTCTGGCCATCCTCGATCAGAAAAGGGACATCGTGTGACCGCACTTCCAGAACTGCACGGGCACCCTTGCCATCGACAGCTCCACCAAACCCGCTGTCAAAAAATCCCGCATAATGTGTCCGCAACTCACCGGATCCTGTATCATAAGCAATCATTTCAGCAGCAAGGTGCCGGGGTATCCGGCACCTCTCTTTTGACGCAAATATATAGAATGCTTCCGGTTCCAGAATCAGGTGATCTCCCGCCCTGTTCCGGATCGGTTCCCAGAAATCATTCACCTCATAGTGGTTAATCTTGTCCAGATCAATCATATCCCGGTGCTTTCTGGCCTTGAACCCGATGATTTCATCCGAGGCTTCCCCCGGTGTCTGAAGATTTACGCTCATGAACAACCCATTGCTGACCTTTATATCTCCAAGGCTCATGGGGTTTCCCGACGAATCAAAAAGAATGGATTCACTGTTGTGAATCCGAAGCAGATCCTGATCCGAGAGTACGGTGTGCCCGTGGCGAACCCGCAATTGATTCAGGCGGTGGCCGGTGTGGACTTTTACAGGAAATGATTTGGGTACTACTTCCAGATAAAGTTTGCCGCGGTATCCCTGATCTATCTCTTCAAATCTGTGGGAGTAATCTGTTATCACCCTTGTGAAAATATCCAGTCTCCCGGTTGTGCTTTTGGGATTCGTTTTGGCAGAAAGATTCTCTTCCGACTGCAGACGAAATTCCTCAGGCTCCTTTTGACCGTTGAACAGGCGTTGCTGTGATGTATAGTGGCCGGCCGGAAGCGAGAGCTCTTCAAGAAGAGGGATGATGTAAACACAGTTCGGTTCCAGTATGGCACCGTCTTTGATTGAAAAGGTGTACTGATGGAGTTTTTCAATTTTTTGCCGGACGGTTTCATTTTCCGGCAGGAAACTGCAGCGAACACGATATGCAATCTCCCCCAGCCGCAGGTCAATGGAATTGGGCTGAAACTGGTTTTCCTCGATCGGATAACCTTCAGCGCTGCGGATTATCCCGGTTTCACAAAGCAGCTTCAGTTTTTGAACAGGCAGTATTCCCTTCGTACGGAGTCGTACCTCTTTTTTCATGGTCCCCTAAATCTGTGGTTCGGTCTGGCCGGTGAAAGTACTGAATATTTTTTTGAATTATATAAATTCAGCCCCCGCCAGTTCCAGGATCTTTCTGTATTCCGGTTCTGTCACTTTTGTAATGGAGAGCCTGTTGCGCCTGAAGAGCATCATCCCTTTTAATTCGTCTGTATTCTTCAGACGGTCACGGGTTACAGGCCTGTCAAATTTCTGAACGAACTTTACATCCACCAGCTCCCACCGCGGTTCTTTTTCAGAACTTTTCCCGTCAAAATATTTACTGCCGGGATCAAACTGGGTCGGATCCGGATAAGGTTCACTACAGATCTCCATCGTTCCCGCAATCACCGGCGGTTTCACGTTTGAATGATAAAAAAGGGCACGGTCCCCGATTCTCATCTGATCCCTCATAAAGTTCCTGGCTTCATAGTTGCGGATGCCGTCCCACGGTTCCACACCGTCTTTTTCGAGGTTATCAATACTGTATGCGTCCGGTTCTGATTTCATCAGCCAGAATTGTCTCTTACTCATAGTCCACGGTATTCTTTTATTCATTTAATTTATGCCATTGCCGGATTTCCCGCTTTGCAACCTGACCTGAAAGCTATTTATCGTATTTGGCAATATACCATTGAATGGTCGAGCGGAGCTTCTCCCGAAATCCACCGGATGGGATCCAGCCGAGTTCCTTCCTGATTTTGGAAGCATCCACAGCATAGCGGTAATCGTGGCCGGGCCGGTCATTTACGAAGGTGATCAGATTTTTATAATCTCCGTCAGGCCCCTCCGCCACCTCTTCATTCAGAATATCACAAACAAGGCGGACCAAATCTATATTCTTCCACTCGTTGCCCCCTCCTATATTATACTGTTCACCGGCTTTTCCCTCAAAGAAAACAGTCAGCAAAGCCCTGCAGTGATCCATCACACTGAGCCAGTCCCTTACGTTGTCCCCTTTACCATATACCGGTACGGGCTGTTGTAAAAGTGCCTTCCTGATAACCGTGGGAATCAGCTTCTCATCGTGTTGATGCGGTCCAAAGTTATTGGAACAGTTGGTGATAACGACATTCAACCTGTATGTATGAAAATAGGATCGAACCAGGAAATCACTTCCGGCTTTTGTTGCGGAATAGGGTGAGTTGGGAGCGTATGACGATTTTTCAGTAAAAGAGCCGGTGTTACCCAGAGAACCGTATACTTCATCTGTAGAGATGTGAAGGAAGCGCTGGAATTTCTTTATATCATCGCTCTTTTCCCCCCACAACTGCCGGCACTCCTCCAGGATGTTGAATGTGCCGACCAGATTCGACAGCACAAACGGTTCAGGCCCCCGAATAGAGTTATCCACATGTGATTCCGCAGCCAGGTGAATCACTCCGTCAGGCATCCATTTCCTGACAACGTCCCTGACCGCCTTGCGGTCGGAGAGATCAATTTTAGAGAAATGGTACCTTTTGGACGTTTTCAGCGGCTTCAAATATTGTCCGTCTGACGCATACGTCAGCTTGTCAATATTGAAAATCTCTATTTCAGGATAATTATCATGTAGAAACAGGGTCAGATTCGATCCTATAAAACCAGCTCCGCCGGTAATAATTAATCTCATAAGGTTCTATTTTATACAGTTCATGCATTCCACTCTGCTTCCGGACTGTTCCAGAGAACCGGTACCAGTGAACCGGGATACAGTCAGAACAAATCCTGTTCCGGCACCTGGTTTAACAACGGCTGGTTTCGGTCCTTCTCAGAAACAACGGGCGCCGATACCTTCCAGTTTATTTTCAGATCCGGATCATTCCAGCGAATACCCCGCTCGAGCACATGGTCATAATAGGTGCTGCACTTGTAGTAAACTGACGCCTCCTCCGACAGAACGGAAAAACCATGGGCAAATCCGCCGGGAATCAATACCATGCGATGATTTTTTTCACTGAGCAGAACTGAAATATGTTTTCCGAATGTGGGAGAACCCCTCCTCAGATCAACCGCAACATCAAGGATCTCCCCACGGCATACCATAATCAACTTTTCCTGGGCGGCCCTGCGGGCCTGATAGTGCAGCCCTCTCACAACGCCTTTTTTTGAAAAAGAACAGTTGTCCTGTACAAACTGCATATCCAGTCCTTTTTCACGAAAGATTTCATCCCGGTATGTCTCCAGAAAATAGCCCCTCTCATCCCTGTAAAGAAGGGGCTCCACAATATACACTCCGTCAAGATCTGTCTTCAGAAAATTCATATTACTTCAGCTGATCAATCAATCTGTGCAGGCCTTTCTGCCAGGGAATCATTTCAGTGCCCAGGGTCCGGCAGATGCCGGACGTATCGAGCTTGGAAAAAAACGGGCGTGGCGCTTTTGACTTATAATCCCCGCTTGTCACCCCCTCCAGTTTCACTTTCATATCCGAATACCGAAATATCTCTTCTGCCAGATCATACCAGCTCAGCATTCCGGCAGAAGTAATATGGAAGATACCCCGTTCTCCCCGGTTCAGCAATTGTCCGGTCAGTTTAGTGACACTGCCGGTGTAGGTGGGACTTCCCAGCTGATCCTTCACCACATCTATCCGGCTTCTCTCTCTGCCCAGTCTTAACATCGTTTTAACAAAATTGCTCCCGTACTGGCCACAGAGCCATGAAATCCGGACCAGCAGATAGTCCGCTCCCGAGTTCAGCAGTTCTTTCTCTCCGGCAAGTTTACTTTCTCCATAAACATTCACCGGGCGCGTTTCAGCCTCTTCAGGGTATCCTTTGGGATAGGTTACCAGATCCGCCCGCTCTCCGGGGAAAACATAATCGGTTGAATAATGGACCAGGACCGCACGATGTTCCCTGCACCAGGCCGCCAGGTATTTAACCCCGTCCCTGTTGACCTTCATGGCCGTTTCCCTGTCATCTTCTGCCCCGTCTACGTCGGTATAGGCGGCACAATTAATAATCACTGCCGGTTCTTCCATGTCCAACACGTCAGTGACAGCTTGCGGATCACCGATATCAAGATCAGAGGAACGGTAAGAGACAAAGTCCCTGTCTTGACTATTCAAATACAGATTCCACTCTCTGGCCAGCTGCCCCCCGGCGCCGGTAACAAGCATGTTCATCAGCTGTCCCTCTTATCTACAAGACGATTCGCCAGTTTATATGATTCCAGAGTTCCCGCATCCGTCCACCAGCCTTCCAGAATGGAATAAGTCATCTTCCTTTCCCGGATATAGTGGTTATTAACATCCGTAATCTCCAGTTCCCCCCTTTCGGAAGGCTGGAGTTCACGTATAAAGTCATATACGTGCCGGTCATAGATATACATGCCCGTTACCGCATAACCTGATTGAGGCTTTTCAGGTTTCTCTTCAATACCGGCAATCCGGTCGCCCCGGAACTCGACCACACCGTATCTTTCAGGGTCAGGCACATCTTTAATCAGGATCATGGCACCTTCTCCGGGATAGCTGTCGAGAACCTTTAAAATGGATGAATCAAATACATTGTCAGCCAGTATGACGGTCATGGGGTCTTCACCCGTAAAACTCTCGGCCAGGCTGAGGGCCTGCGCAATCCCTCCGGGCTCATCCTGTACCTTGTAGGTAAACCGGCAGTCAAAATCCTTCCCGGAACCCAGCAGGTTGACCACATCACCCATATGCTCCGTTCCGGTCACGATCAGGATCTCCGATATCCCCCCCTGCCTTAATTTTTCAATGGGATAATAGATCATCGGCTGGTTCCCGACCGGCAGGAGATGTTTGTTCGTTACTTTTGTTAGCGGGTAAAGTCTGGTACCGGTCCCCCCGGCTAGTATGATCCCTTTCATTATAGCGCCTGGATATGTTATCAGTGTGGTTTAATAATCTCTGCCGGGGTCTTTGCCGGACCACCGGATTAAAACCCGTTTTAAAATATCCTAATTACATGAGAGTATCTACCTTTCACTTTTTGACAGGAAGGCCCCTGCATTTGTAACAAGTATATTTTCTCTCACTCTTGACAGGAGCCCGGGGTTCATGATCATCGATCAAACTTTTCGGTACCCAGGATTAAATTGCGTTTTACTGCTTATAAACATTTGAAACGTCTGCTATTAATGATAACTTCCTAAGAATCAGGTAAATATACTCCGGAGATAATGGGTGGCTACTCAGAAGTTATAAATGTAATAGGGGCCATGATCATATTCTCAATGATCCTGCTCAATGCCAATCACATGATTCATCGAAATTCCCTGATCCAGATAGAAGGTGAATTCGAGCAGGAAATCATTGCTCTCGGTCAGGAGATTATTGAAGAAGCCCTCTCCAAAGATTTTGACAGAGTAACGGTTGACGAAGTATTGCCACCGACAGACATTCCCGGGGGATTTACACCCGATTCGGAATTCGACTGCCCGAATGAAAAAGATCGCGGAGATGAAGATTTTGAGGCGTTTGAAGATTATCACTGCTGGGGAGATACTGTTGAAACCGCCCATGGCACGTTTGAAGTGAGTGCGGAAGTTTTCTATGTGGAGAAAGTGGATCACGGAAATGATGTATACTCGTTTGAACCCGCAAACAGCCAGACCACTTTCAAAAAAATTGAAGTCTCTGTAGCGAACGAGTTTCTGACCGGAAGAGACGGGGAACCCCTGAATTACAAACTGGAATTCGTCAGAAACTATTACGCTGATTAACCGTACGGCATATAAATGCATATTTTATGAATCTGGCGCTTGTTACCAGTTATATTATTGCCGCAATGCTCATGCTGTCGATTGTGATGATGAATTTACGCATGTCGAGCAGTAGTTCAGAACTTACCCTGACACAAATTACACGGCAGCATGTATCTGACGTTGCAGATATGCTGAATGACGACATTCCCAATATGGGATTCAATTGCAATGAACCGACTAGTGAAAACGGGGATCTTGGCGGGATGATTCTGACCCAGGCCGAAACAGAGAAAATCCAATTTTACAGAAAACTGGATGCGTCCGAGTGTGATGATGAAAGTATTGAAAGCCACTACCCGCAGCTAATTACCTGGGAGCTGCTGGAAGAAGATCCGGATTTTACCCCGGAAAACGACAGTCACCGCACCCTCCTCCGTATAGAGCAGGATACGGATGAAAATGGTGAAATAGTGGCCGGAAGTGAACGTGTTACAAAAATCAGGACCGGAGTAACAAGGTTCACTCTGCGCTATTTTGATGAATACGGAAAAAGTACGGACCCGGATGATAATGAACATTTGACCTTTCCGGTCTCCCTGTCCAGTGTGAAACAGATATACCTTGAACTGGAAATGCAGAGTGCCGCACAGATCCATACGCGCGCCAACTCCGGAGGGCGGTATATCCGGTCCGTCTATGAAAAACGGTTTTCCCCCAGGAACCTCGATCTTTAACAGAAATCCAATAACGGTGACACAGTATGGGACGAGCAATGCTGATTATTTGTGCGGGAGCCCTTCTCGCAACGGGCATCATGAACATATCCACAATGAGACAGGGGAAAGCAATCACTGAAAATACAGTGAACTACGCCGATTTTATTATGGCAAAGAACGCGGCACAAACCGCTATTCAAATGGCAATGCAGGAGATCAATGCCGACTCGAGCTGGGCTGATCTATATGATGAATTGCAGCACCAGGGCCAGGATCCGGATGAATTCGCATGGAAACCTGTTATTGACGGAAGAGAAGTCACCCTGTTTACCCGGTATATCGATAAAGATCCCGACGACTATTTCAGCGAGGACAGAATTCGACTGATCTCGAATGCGGTCCATAACGATATATCCGTAGAAGTGAACAGTCTCTACCTCATGCAGCCTTTCAGCGCGCTGGTGCCGGATTTCGACGGCGCCCTGCAATTGCCCACGGATATCGGGGAGTTTAGTCTGGACGGTACGGCTCACGGAATTAACGGGACACCGCCTGCCGGCCACGGATGCAGTGAGACCAAGCCTCCGGTGGCTGTGAAATCGGAAGAGACCAAACAGAAAATTGAGGCTGAGGATCCGGAAATGGATGGGGAAATATCGGTGGATTCCTCCCTCAGTTACGAGCCGACCGATGAACTGATCGAGCGACTCTATAACTCCGGAAACTCCATCAAGGTGGACGGGGACTACAGCAGTCAGCTGGGAACCGCACAACAGCCGGGAGTGTTCTTTATCGACGGAAATGTAAAACTGACCGGGCAGCAGAGCGAGGGATATGGAATAATGGTGATCCGTTCGGGAGGAAGTATGGAATATGAAGATGGCTCGCTCAGTGTCGCGGGAAATTTTGAATTCAACGGCCTGATCATATTTGAAAATGCCTTTGATTTTGACGGCCGCGGAACACCGACGATCAACGGATCCGTATTGATAGGAAACACCCCCGGATATCTCGATGACCCTGAAAATGACCCGATCGATATCAGCCTCGGCGGGAATATCGAAATCAACTATGACTGTTTAGGCGAAAAATATGCAAAAATGGCGGCGGCGGATGCAGTGAAACAGAATAAATACACCCGGGTTGTAACAACAGAGGGAGCCAATTACGGTTTATAACCGTTAATCCCAGGAAAGGAAAAGCGGAACCGTCTTCCCCGTTACAGAAGCATGCCAAGCGGATTTTCCAGCATCCGGCGCAGGGTATTGAGAAATTGTGCAGCTTTGGCGCCGTCAACAATACGATGGTCGCTCGACAAAGTAACTTTCATTCGCTTACCGGGAACCACCTCCCCGTTTTCAACAACCGGTACGTCCCGTATCGCACCGATAGCCAGAATACAGGCATTCGGAGGATTGATTATGGCTGTGAACTCTTCGATGCCGAACATACCAAGATTACTGATCGTAAACGTGCTGCCTTCCATCTGTTCCGGCTGCAGTTTTTTGGTCCGGGCCAGTTCAGCAAGCTCTCTTGTTTCGGTCGATATCGCACGCAGATTCTTTCTGTCTGTATGGCGGATCACAGGCGTCATCAACCCCTCCTCAACGGCGACCGCTACCGCTATATGCACGTCACCATGCTTCCGAATCACATCATCAAGCCAGGAGCTGTTCACATCCGGATGACGGCGGAGCGCATGCGCGCAGGCTTTTACCACAATATCATTAAAACTGATCTTCACATCGCTGACTTCATTCAGTTGTGTCCTGGCCTGCATCGCCTGCTTCATATCAATGTCAATCGTCTCATAGAAATGGGGACTCGTGAATTTGCTTTCACTCAAACGGCGGGCAATGGCCTTACGCATTTGGGATACACGGGTATCTTCACTCTCCTGCGTTTCAAAAGACTGAACAGACGCTGTTCCGGCAGATTCTTTATAATTCTCAATATCTTTCTTTACAATACGCCCTTCGGGGCCGCTTCCATTCACCTGTTTCAGGTTAATACCACGATCTTCAGCCATTTTTTTAGCCAGCGGTGAAGCTTTGATCCGGCCATTCTCTTCCTGCTCATCTGTTTCACCCCCGGTTGCTTTCGCTTCTTCCGGTACGGATTCAGCCGCATCTGCTCCGGTCCCGGCATCTTGCGTTTGTTCCTTTTCCGCTTGTTCCCCCTCCGGCTGTCCCTCTTGCTTGTCCCCCGAATCTCCGGCTTCTTCCAGCATTTCGGTTATATCTTCGCCCTCTTCCCCGATCACCGCCATCAACCCGCCAAGCGGAACATTGTCCCCCTCCTTTACCAGAATCTTCAGGATGGTTCCGGAATCGAATACTTCCACTTCCATTGTTGCCTTGTCCGTTTCAACTTCCGCTATGACATCGCCGGACTCCACCTTGTCACCCTCTTTAACATTCCATTTGGCAATGACACCTTCTTCCATGGTGTCGCTCAACTTGGGCATCTCAATTTTTTCTGCCATAATCGTCGTTCGTTAGTCGTTGTATGTAAATTGCGGTTTGCTGTAGTTATACGGGTGCGGAGTTCTGTTGCCTGGCAGTCTGTCGGACTTACTCTACAGAGCTGCGCATGCGACCTTTTTACACATTGG
>JBBDRV010000228.1:0-16094 GCA_040905285.1 Balneolaceae bacterium
TCAAGCCAGTTTGTGAACCCGGCGAAGCCAAAATCGTTTCCGCCTGCATAATAGGGCAGGCCGAATGAAACCGTATGAGTTATGTTTCGCCATGAATTGTATGGATGACGGTCCAGGACCAAAGCGGAATCAGGATCAATCCGCGACGGTATGGTGTTTGGAGGCTCCTGTGTACGCCAGGTGGTATACGCGAGAGTCATATCCGGCTGAACCGGGTCTTTCCCTGTTCCGGCACCCACCAGGTAGATGTGCTCCCTTTGCTTGGTCTCTGTTGCTTTGACCACCAGCATTTCCCCGTCAGTTGAATCCGATACAGCCAGCCAGTCATAAAGTGTACCTCCGGTAAAAAGGTTTGTCACCCGTCGTGATGTGCCGGTCTCCAGATCTGCCATAAATATATTCGGCACATCATCCCTGAGTGAGGTATAGGCTATCTTCCGCCCGTCCGGGCTGATGACAGGTCGCCGGTTGTCATACTGTCCCTGATCCAGAACCCGCTCACCGCCCGTATCGGTCTCCAGGGCCACAAGATGCCGGTTTCCCACCTCGTCAAAACGCTGGAAAACCAGTTCACCACGTATCCGATTCCAGGTCAGATGAACAATCTGGACGTCTCCTTCGTAAGCAGTCAGATAATGTTCCTCACCGGTTTCAAGGTCAAGGATTACGACATTTCCCGTACCGCTGTCATTCACTATATAGGCCAGTTCACTGCCGTCCACACTGAATTCAGGCGAAACGGCCCTCCTGCCGGTTGTTATGCGCTCTTCACCTTTATTCTCTGTATCCAGAATAAAGATATCATTTACCAGAGAACTGTTTTCTCCCCTCACCTTTCTTGAATAAGCTATCCGTCCGCCGTCCGGACTCCAGGAAAGGTCATTGTTTATATTTCCTTCCGCGACTGCTTCGCCATCGCGCAGAGAATCATTCTCCACTATTAAAAGCTGCCGGACAGGCTTCTGAAGGGAGTGAAGGGACAGGACCGCTATCTTCGACTGGCCGGGACTGTACTTTACATCAAAATAAAACCGGCCCGGCAAATCCTCCGTCTCCGCATTCAGGGAATCCACCCGGTCCATTTGTGAAGCCAGTGTATTGTAGTAAATATTCATGTGCTTGCGCCACTCTTCATAAAAATCCCGGTAGGATATTCCGGCAGATTTTCGAAAAGCGCTTTGGAAGTCATGATACTGTGCAACGCCCAAAATGGATTCCCTCTCCGAAAGCAATTCTGAAATAGCTGTGTCGCCATAGGCTTCTGCAAAATACCGGACCTGGGAGCTGCCGGAGGCATACATCAATCTCCGGTTATACAGGGAGCGGCTGTCATTGTAATTCGGCCTGCTGTCGAAAATAGCCATTCTCAGCCAGCGGTCCCCCCGCTGGGAATCCCACTGTTCACTCTGGTACTGGGCCAGGCCTTCCGTCCAGAACGGCGGGATGGGATCACCCACTATGTAATTCAACAAGCCAAGGCCGGTCCGGGTAACCCTGAAATGAAAAATATGGACCAGCTCATGGGCAATCACTTTCCGAAGCCATTTTTCCGGTCCTGTCCAGAGCTCCGCATAGTCATTGACATTCACCCATATGCCGGCGTAGCCGTTTCCCGCGGGTACAGCAAAACCGTTGTTTATTTCGTCTGTATCTGTCAGGTACAGACGTATTTTATGGTCAAAATCCACTGAAAAATTTTGTACCAGGGTGCCATAGACGTCTTCGGCTATCGCTGCTGCCTCCGCATCGATTCCTTCGAGATAATCGGGATACATGATCCGGAAATGCTCTGTTTCAGAGACCTGCCAGTTCAAATAGGGATGATTCCGCCCGTTAATCCTGTTAAATCCCTGGGAAAACAGGTCAGAAGAGATCAGGGAAAAAAGAAGTATCCAGAAAATTTTATGCATATCGATCGGCTTGGTTCGGCACACAGGAATATCCAAATAAGTTCTTTACCCCGAAAATTGATGAGCATTTAATTTTAAAATAGTATACTTGGGCTGATTGAGGGCACCAGGAACACTCCAGCCCCCCTTTTACAAGCCATTCACTACTGTGTGCAGGTAAACCCGTCACCATCATGCATGAGCCAGGGAGTTAATATGAGCAAATCCATTTCCGGAAGCAGCACAGACAGACGACCGGCCACTACCGGCAAATGGACCTCATATCTCGGGCCGGGCTTCATAACGGCGGCCCTCGTTTTCGGGCCGGGCAGCCTTACGGTAACGTCGAGTCTCGGAGCATCCTATGGATATTCCTTCCTCTGGATTATCCTGATTGCGACATTTTTCATGATGACGTTCACGGGGATGGCCATCAGGATAGGCCTTGCAACAGATCAGTCCCTGCTCGCCACCATTCGCAACAAATGGGGCAAACAGGTCTCTGTCGTTATCGGCGTGGGGATATTTCTGGTTGCCGCATCTTTCC
This sequence comes from Balneolaceae bacterium, assembly GCA_040905285.1. Lineage (GTDB taxonomy): Bacteria > Bacteroidota > Rhodothermia > Balneolales > Balneolaceae > JBBDRV01. Next base: position 2,437 of record JBBDRV010000228.1, read on the forward strand.
AGGCAGGAAATGCCGTCGGCGCCGGTCTGGCTTTTTCCGAGCTGTCCGGTACTCATATCACACCGTGGATCATCCTGTTTACCCTGATCAGCATCTCTCTGCTGTTTTTTAAATCCTTTTATAAAATTCTGGAAAAACTGATGCTGCTGCTGGTCAGCATCATGCTGATCTCCTTTATCGGGACCCTTGTGATTATTCAGCCCTCGCTGCAGGGCATCGCGGGGGGACTGGTACCCACTTTCCCGCCGGGATCGGTTTTACTGGCTATCGCGCTGGTCGCTTCCAGTTTTTCCATTGTCGGAGCGTTTTACCAGTCTTATCTGGTACAGGAAAAAAAGTGGGGAAAGGGCCAGCTGAAAGAGGCAAAGGCGGAAGGGTTTTCGGGAATAGCCGTCCTCGGATGTATCGGCGCCGTTATATTGATGTGTGCTGCAGTAGTTTTACATCCCCTCGATATCACTATCACCAGTGCTGCAGACATGGGTATAGCCATCGAGCCCCTGTTTGGAGGCTTCGCCACCACGCTATTTATGGTGGGGTTATTCGGCGCATCATTTTCTTCGCTGATCGGGAATGCAACCATAGGCGGGACGCTCCTCGGAGACGCGCTGGGATACGGCAGCCGGCTGAGTGAACTAAGCACGCGCATGTTTATCATGGGAGTCATGATTGCAGGTGCCGCCGTGGCTGTCTGGTTTGGCGGAATTCCCATCGATCTTATTGTTTTTGCCCAGGGAGTCACTATTTTTATAGTCCCCTTCATCGGGATCATTCTGTATATGACAGCCAACAGCGGGGACATCCTCGGAGAGCTTAAAAACGGATTCTGGAGTAAATTTTTCGGATTGTTGGGATTGCTTGTCCTGTTCGGGCTGGCATTCCGCAATGCCTATTTGATTTTTAACTGATTGATATTTCACGACTGCAAAAGCTTATGAACTCAATTGAAGAGCTGGATAAAAAACTGTCCGAACCCTCCGATCGCCTGTTAAGTGATATGTCCGAGCTTAACGGAGATATCCTGATCCTCGGTGTCGGCGGGAAAATGGGACCAAGTCTCGCTTTTTTGGCTAAAAGGGCTCTCGACGAGACGGGATCCGCCGGCAAAGTCATCGGGGTGTCCCGTTTTTCCAATCCGGAGTTCCGCAAGCAGCTTGATGACAGGGGAATCACTACCATCAGGGCCGACCTGCTGGATGACAGCGCCCTCAGCTCACTGCCGGATGCCAAAAATGTGATCTTTCTGGTAGGGACCAAATTTGGCACAAGCGGAAATGAATGTTTTACATGGGCTTTAAACAGCTACCTGCCCGGTCGTGTGGCAGAAAAATTCAAAAACTCATCCATTGTCGCTTTTTCAACCGGAAACGTCTATCCCTTTACAGAAGTCGGTTCCGGCGGCCCGGCGGAAGAGCATCCGCCCGGCCCGGTCGGTGAATATGCACAGTCCTGTCTCGGCCGTGAACGGGTTTTTGAATATTTTTCAAGAACAAACAACACCCCGCTGCTGATATTTCGCCTGAATTACGCTATCGATATGCGCTATGGCGTTCTTCTGGAAGTGGCCGAATCCGTCTACCATGGAAAGCCGATTGACCTGAAAACCGGATATGTCAATGTAATATGGCAGGGGGATGCCAATGAGACAGCCCTGCGCTGCCTGAAAAAGTGTACCGTGCCGGCCAATGTGCTCAATGTCACAGGACCCGAAACAATTTCTGTACGGTGGCTGGCTGAAGAGTTTGGCCGGTTACTGAATAAAACTCCGGAATTTGTAAATACGGAAGCGACCACCGCATTGCTCAGCGATTCGTCAAAAGCCCGAAAAATGTTCGGGCCTCCCCGGGTTTCGGTACGCCGGATGATGGAATGGACAGCCGGCTGGGTCGAAAGCGATGGTGAAACTCTCGGCAAGCCAACCCATTTCCAGCAACGCAAAGGTAAATTTTAAGATGAGTTATCCCAGACTTGATCCGGACATCAATCAACTACTGCAGGAAGGTACGGTCATACCCGCCCATCCTCTTGCACTGACGGAGGAACGAGAACTGGACGAGGTCCGGCAGCGTGCACTGTCACGGTATTATCTCGCTTCCGGCGCCGGCGGTCTGGCTGTAGGAGTCCATACCACACAATTTGAAATACGGGACCCGGAGGTCAATCTTCTGGGTCCGGTCCTGGAACTTGCAGCCGATGCAGTGAACACCTCAGGGCGGCAGCAACCCGTGATTAAAATTGCGGGTATCTGCGGGCCCACCGGGCAGGCCCTGCAGGAAGCTGAACTGGCCGTACGGCACGGCTATCATTTGGGACTGGCAAGCATGGGCGGTCTGGATGATTACTCCGAACAGGATCTCCTGGACAGGACAAGGCAGATTGCAAACGTGATTCCCGTGTTCGGATTCTACCTTCAGCCGGCGGTCGGGGGGCGTGTTCTCAGTTACAGTTTCTGGAAGGACTTTGTAGAAATACCCAATGTACATGCGATAAAAATCGCCGCCTTTAACCGGTATCAGACTATCGATGTGGTCCGTGCTGTCATTGAATCGGACAGGAGAGATGAAATAGCCCTCTATACGGGTAACGATGATCATATTGTAGGGGACCTGCTGACCCCGTACCGGTTCAGAGTGAACGGTGAAACTGTGGAGAAAAGGATCGTCGGCGGACTGCTCGGCCATTGGGCGGTGTGGACTTCAAAAGCCGTGGACCTGCTGAGAGAGATAAAACAGACCGGGGATGAGATTCCGGCACGTTTCCTGACATTGAATGCAGAGACCACGGATGCCAATGCCGCTGTTTTTGATGCGGCAAACGGTTTCAGGGGCTGCATTCCCGGAATTCATGAAGTCCTGCGCAGACAGGGACTCCTCAGCGGACGATGGTGCCTGAACCCGGATGAACAGTTGTCTGAAGGGCAGAAAGATGAAATCGACCGTATTTACAGGAGTTATCCCCACTTGCATGACGATTCCTTTGTCAGTAAACATCTGGACCGCTTTTTTGATCCTGCCGGCTGACCGGATGCCGTTTCCCTGATCGTCCGCCCTGATCAGGGAAACGGCAGCGCACCGAAAAGCAGACAGAGAAACAGACAGAAAAGCAGCTGGAACAGCGGTTCGGATGATGAGCAGGCGATTAATTGCTGATAACATGCCTGTCGAATCCCGGGGTCGTCCTGCTTTCAAAGATCCCGTCTTTTTTGCGGACAAACTGGAATTCAGCATCCGGAATAAGTGAGATCCATTGCTCTGCCGCAGCCGGGCCCATGATTGTGACAGCCGTAGCGAATGCATCGGCGTGCAGCCCGTCCGGTGCCAGGAGCGTTACCGTGTTCCGGCCAGTCACTCCCAGTCCTGTCCGGGGATCGATGATGTGCGAGTACCGCACACCGCCTGTATCGGTAAACTGATAGTAATCTCCCGACGTAGCTACAGACTGATTGGCGATCATCAGCCTGGCCTGTATAAGTTCGCCCCCGTCCGCAGCGCTGAACCCGATTTCCCATCCCTCCCTGCCGGGCGGAGGATCGGCAGCCGAAATATCCCCTCCGCCGTCTACCAGTGCGGATTCTATACCGAATCCACGCAAGACTGACAGGGCTTCATCCACGGCATATCCTTTCCCGATTCCGCCGCTATCCAGAACCATTCCTTCTTGTTGCAGCCGTACTGAACGGGTTTTCCCGTCAGTTTCTATATAGTCATAGCCAACTCTCCGGCCGGCGGCCTGCAACTCCTCTGCAGGGACAGTGCGTCCCGTCCGCCGTGCTATTCGCCAGAGTTCAATATAAGGGCCTGTTGTCATATCAAAGACGCCCCCCGTCATCCCCGAGATCTGAACAGCCTTGCACACGATAAAAAAAAGTGATTCGCTCAGCGGCATCATATCGCCGCTTCCGGCAGTCTCGGATAATCTGTTCAGTTCGCTGCCTTCCTTATAGGTGCTTAATATCTGATCCAGCTCTTCCACCCGGTCAAATGCTGCCCGCGCAGCATGTGACGCATGTGTGCTGTCAGCCGCATATAACAGGATATTGAAATCCGTCCCCATATGTTCTTCGGTGAAGCTGTAGGACTGAAGCGATTGCAGGCGGCTGCAACCGGCCCATCCGGCAGCCAGCACCATAAATAGAGAGAACACAGCGGAAAGTGCGGGCCTGCCGGGGTTTCCCGGACGGGACCTGGCCGACTTTCCCGGACGCGGCCTTCCCCGGCGTGGCCTGAACGGAATCCTATTCATAGTAAAACTGATCCAGGTTTTTTTCCCAGAAGGCCTCCATTTCCCCGACAGATGGCTGTTCTGCAGGTCGTACTATCCGAAACCCGACAAAGGGTGAGTTTGTATTCCACCAGAGGCTTTTCGGGATCTGGGGGTCGTCACGTTTCCACCTGTCCCGGTCTGAAGCAATCCGTGAAGCGCAGCGCAGCTGATCGGGGTCATGGTTCCAGGAGCCCCCCCGAACCGTACGGGGTTCGATATCCGTCGGTACGGACCATGGATCAGATACGGGAGCGGCTGTATCTTTACTATAAAAATCCGGATCATACTGGTCGAGTGTCCATTCTGCCGCATTGCCGTGCATATCATACAGCCCCCACTGGTTCGGCCGTTTTATGCCTGTTTCGTGATATCCGTAATCACTGTTCCCGAAATGCCAGCCGTACTCATCCAGCTCCGCAGGGTCGTCACCGAAATGATAGGAGGAGTCCGTACCGGCCCTGCAGGCATATTCCCATTCGGCCTCCGTCGGCAGGCGGTAAAAATGCCCTGTCTTTAAAGTAAGCCACCGGGTAAAAGCCAAAGCGGCGTACTGCGTCATGCTGACTGCAGGATTGTCACCTCTTCCCAGGCCATGGCTCGGATCAATCGTTGTTCTGCTCGGCCGGGTAACGGCATCAGCCTGTTCCGCGCCGAACGGCTCGCTGATTTCCTCAAATTCTTCCGAAAGCATAAAACGTTCATACTGTTCCCACGTGATCTCGTATGCGCCCATCCAGAAAGGGGATATCCTCACCTCGTGTGCCGGTCCCTCATCTTCACGGTGATGCGGGTCGGCGGGAGTGGTTCCCATCGTGAACGTTCCTCCATCCACGGGAAGCATCTGTATGCCGGTATCGCTGTCTATCTTCTGGGTATAGGATGAAAAGTCAGTCGTAAAAAGGCCGGGGGCAAGGACCGGAGCCAGTACAGACACAACAGAAATTGCTGTAACCAGGGTTATGCGGATTATCGATTCAGATCTGATCATGAGTCGCGGGTCCTTTTGGTTTTTCCGGGTACTCTTGCCCGGGGGATGGCAAGCGGCTATAAAACCGCGGTTTTCCCTGGAACGGGGACATTATAGGTGCCGTCTTCATTGGGAAGGACCGGGGCCTCGTCTTCAAATGAATGCAATTCCGGAACCAGCCGGAGATCCGAATTGAGTGCGTCTTCCCGCCGGATGATCTGTCCGGAATGTGCTGCCATACGCCCCATAATGGCGGTCAGGGTACTGTGTGCACCCCACTCGGTGTCATTAACCCCTTTACCGTCCAGTATGGACTGAAACAGAATATCTATCTCCCTCTGATAAGGGCTTGGGTCATCGATATCCCTGTACCGCCAGACGGTTTCCCCTTTCCGGTTTTGAATCCCTCCCCTCAAATCAGCTGTTCCGTCTGTTCCCTGCAGGTAAAATGCCGCATTCGTATGGCAGCCGTCAATCGTCCGGATGGGAGAATGCATTTTGGTCCCGTCTTCATACTGGTACTCAATGGAATAGTGGTCGAAAATATCACCGTGATCCGGGTCGTTCAATGCCGCCCGTCCACCGACGCCGTGGGCCTGGACGGGATAAGCCTCTTTTACCCAGTTGACGATATCGGTATGGTGGATATTCAGCCCGACGGGAGAACCGCCCCACTGCCAGTTGAAATAACGCCAGTTTCGCAGCTGAAACTCCAGTTCCGTCTGCTCCGGCTCACGCCTGATAAGAGTAATATGGCCACCAAAACGCTGTGTATTGGCCGAGACGATGTCCCCGATTCCGCCCTCTTTAATCCGGTTGACCAGCTCGATATACTCGAGGCTGTACCGGTACTGCAGCCCCACCACAACACTCAGGTTCTTTTCTTTTGCCAGCTTTCCGGCTGACAGTATTGTTCGGACACCGGGACCGTCTGTAGCCAGGGCCTTTTCCAGAAACACATGCTTGTCTGCCTGGACAGCGGCTTCAAAGTGAAGCGGCCGAAACGCGGGAGGCGTTGCGAGAATTACGACATCCGCCAGATCAATGGCTTCTTTATAGGCGTCAAGCCCGACAAACTTATGTTCTTCAGGAACCTGGACAAACGGCTGCACATCTTCAATACCCGTCAGGTTATCGTAACTCCGGTCCAGCATATCCCTGAAAATGTCGGCCATGGCCACCAGCTCTACAGGCCTCACGCTCCGGAGCGCCTGAACAGCCGCTCCCGTTCCACGGGAACCGCATCCTATCAGGGCCAGTTTTAAAGGTTCACCGCCGGAGACATAAGCACTGGCTTCTACCGGCAGCGAATGCAGGAGTGCCCCTCCGACCAGCGCCGCAGAACTGCCCAAAAACGTTTTACGGGAAATACCGTGACTTTTCCTGTTTCCATCTTCTTTTAAATCCATATTCGTGATGATTTATAGATGATTTCTATCCGTGACGATTTTTAAAGTTCGTTTCCACTCTGTACCTGTACCATACCAGCCGTATTGTTACGGATGATAACAGATCAAAGAGAAACATTGAAAATGATTTTCACGGACCATCTGTCCGCAATAAAAAAGCCCCGTCCCGATTACTCGGAGCGAGGCTTTATAATCCTGCAGAATGAATCTGATGGTGGTTACGGCTGATTACATCATGCCGCCCATTCCACCCATTCCGCCCATTCCGCCCGGCATTCCTCCGCCCGGCATTCCTCCGCCGGCACCGGCATCATCATCATCGCCATTCTTGGATGGCTTGTCGACGATGACAGCTTCTGTAGTCAGCATCAGAGCGGCGACAGAAGCGGCATTTTCCAGAGCAGTACGGGCTACCTTGGTGGGATCAATAACTCCCGCCTTGATCAGATCCTCGTACTTTTCAGTTCGTGCATTGTAACCGTAGGCATCCTTGCCATCCAGTACTTTCTGCACAACAATCGAGCCTTCGACTCCCGCATTGTCCGCAATGGCGCGAAGGGGTTCCTGAAGTGCACGGCGAATGATGGCAAATCCGACTTCCTGGTCGGCATTATCACCCTTTATCTTGTCGAGGCCTTTCAGCGCACGCAGATAAGCGACTCCGCCTCCTGCTATGATACCCTCCTCGACAGCGGCACGTGTAGCATGCAATGCATCTTCCACCCGGGCTTTCTTCTCTTTCATCTCAACTTCAGAAGAAGCACCTACATAGATGACGGCAACGCCTCCACTCAGTTTCGCCAGACGTTCCTGTAATTTCTCACGATCGTAATCGGAGGTTGTATTCTCGATCTGAGACTTGATCTGGTTGATCCGGCCTTTGATATCGGTGTCTTTTCCTTTACCGCCAACGATTGTGGTATTGTCCTTGTCGATGGTAAGACGGTCCACTTCGCCGAGAAAATCAAGCGTTGCGTTTTCCAGCTTGTAGCCACGCTCTTCGCTGATAACGGTACCGCCCGTCAGGATGCTGATATCTTCCAGCATCGCTTTGCGCCGGTCACCGAATCCGGGAGCCTTTACGGCTGCCACTTTCAGCGAGCCACGCAGTTTGTTAACCACCAGCGTAGCCAGAGCTTCACCTTCGATATCTTCCGCGATAATCAGAAGCGGACGGTTGGTTTGAATCACCTTCTCGAGAACCGGAAGAAGGTCCTTCATATTGGAGATCTTTTTGTCGTAGATCAGTATGTAGGGCTCTTCCATTTCAACTGACATCTTCTCACTGTCCGTAACAAAATAAGGCGAGAGATATCCACGGTCGAACTGCATACCTTCCACAGTATCGAGATACGTTTCGGTACTCTTGGCTTCTTCAACGGTTATCACACCATCCTTGCCGACCTTTTCGAATGCGTCGGCTATTCTGGTTCCGATCTCGTCGTCGCCGTTGGAAGACACGGTGGCAACCTGCTTGATGCTTTCAGGGTTATCCTGAACGCTTTTGCTGATTTTCCGCAGTTCCTCAACGACAGATTTGACGGCTGAATCGATTCCCCGCTTCAGCTCCATGGGATTTGCACCCGCAGTGACATTTTTAAGTCCGTTTCTGATAATGGACTGTGCCAGAACGGTAGCTGTGGTTGTTCCGTCTCCTGCGTTGTCGGCAGTTCGGGATGCAACTTCACGCACCATCTGCGCACCCATATTTTCAACTTTATCGGACAATTCAATTTCTCTGGCAACAGTTACACCGTCTTTGGTCACTGTCGGAGCGCCGAAAGACTTTTCAATAACAACATTGCGGCCACGCGGACCCAATGTGACTTTAACGGCATTTGCCAGTTTATCCACGCCACGTTTCAACGCGTCGCGGGCGTCAGAATCATAATGAACTAATTTAGCAGACATAGTGCTCTTTATTTTTTATTCAGGTTAAACTATTACGAACAACGATTTATGATACAACACCGAGTATATCGGCTTCACGCATGATCAGATACTCTTCACCATCCAGTGTAATTTCGGTTCCTGAGTATTTACCATAGAGAATATGGTCCCCTTTCTTGACGGACATATTAATTTTATTTCCATTCTCCACTTTGCCGGGACCGGCAGCAATGACAGTTCCTCGCTGAGGCTTCTCTTTTGCTGTATCCGGAATAATGATTCCGGAACTGGTTGTCTCTTCAACATCGTCTGGACGAACCAGGACTCGATCACTCAAAGGTTTAATATTAGCCATAAATGACTCCTTCAATATTAGGTTTATATGTTATGTGTTTGAAAAACAGGTAAAATGTTGGGGGGTCGCATTCTTCACCCACTCCGGTAATATACTTTAGCAACTTCCATACCAAAGTCTTCCACAGTGACAAACAAATATAATTGAAGGGATTTTCCACTCATCCGGCCTGCCTTTTCTATCAATTCCTGCCGAAAAGGTCGAAACTTCAGGCAAGGGTGCCATCTTGTTCCAGCTGTGCTGTCAACTTTTCATAAGTCGCAGGTTCCCACGCTTCTGCCCGTTTGTCATAGTTGAAGCCGGGACCTGCGGGAAGAGGTCCTATTCCTTTCAGGGAATTGCTCATTTTTTTTCGTCGCTGCTGAAAAGCTGTCCGGACTACAGTTTTCAGATTGTCATCCCTGCAGGCAAGGCCCGGCCTGTCAAAGTGAAGAACAACAACACTGCTGGTAACATTCGGCGAGGGATAAAATGCATTTCGGGAGACGTCGAAAGCGATCCGCGGTGAACTCATCAGCTGCACCTGGACGCTCAGTATCCCATAATCCTTCGTACGCGGAACAGCAATCAGGCGCCGGGCAACCTCTTTCTGCATCATCAGGGTGGCACTCTTCAGCCGAAGCCTGTTCTCCAGAATTTTGAACAGAATCTGGCTGGTAATGAAATAGGGCAGATTGCCGACGATATGAATATCACCGGATTCTTTCAGAAGGTCATCCCAGGATACTTTCAGGATATCGGCGTGCAGCACGTCCAGGCCCGGAAATTTTTCCTCCAGTAAATCAACGGCCCTGCCATCCAGCTCAACAGCTTTCAAACGGCCATGGCGCTGCAGCAGCTTCTCTGTTAATCTGCCGGTTCCCGGGCCGATCTCTATAACCGGGTCTTCTGCATTTGCAGGTACTGCTTCAACTATTTTACTTATAATGTTTCCGTCTTTCAGGAAATGCTGCCCCAGGCTTTTTTTAGGCTTGATCTGATTCATGCATGATTTGCGCAACTGATGTTTTTGTTTAGATTTAACTTAGAGAAATTGTAATTCAGCAACCAATTCATTTAGTCTTATTTTCAAGGCATGGAAATTAAACCCCTCGATACTGAACAGATCGGCATTAAGACCCTGGAAAAAAGGCTGATCAAGTCCTCCTCGAATATTTCTCTCAAAATCGGGCTGCCGAAAGAAATATCGCTTGACGAGCAGAGGCTTTCACTGACTCCCGGCGGTGTTTCCATCCTTTCTGCCAACGGCCATGAAATCTATATAGAAAAGGATGCGGGGCATGAAGCGCGTTTTTCCGATCAGGAATATGCCGACTCCGGAGCGGAGATTCTGTACAGTCCGGAAGAACTGTACCGCAAGTCCGAGCTGGTTGTAAAAGTGGCCCCTCCCACAGAAGAGGAACAGGATATGATGCAGCCGAACCAGACACTGCTTTCTGCCCTTCATCTGGGCAACATCAGTGAACTGTATCTTGCAACCCTCATCCGGAAAGGCATCTGCAGTATCGGGTATGAGTTCATAAAGGGGGACGACGACGAATTTCCGATCGTAAGGATGATGCATGAAATTACAGGCTCGATGGCCGTACAAATTGCCGTGCATTATCTTGAAAATAACAGCCACGGTCAGGGTATCATGCTGGGCGGCATATCAGGTGTTCCCCCTGCCACTGTAGCCATCCTCGGTGCGGGGATTATAGGGGAATATGCTGCCAGAACGGCACTGGGTTATGGAGCCCAGATTTTTGTAATGGACAACGACCTTGCCCGTCTCAGGCGAATGGAAAACACGCTTGACCGGCGGATCATTACAGCCACGGCAAATCATCAGTACCTTTCCTCTGCCCTGCAATTTGCCGATGTGGTGATCGGGGCCGCCATGACTGAAGGGGAAAGATCACCCTGCTGGGTTACCGAACCCATGGTGTCAACGATGAAAACCGGAAGCGTTATTGTTGATACAGTCATGGACCAGGGCGGCTGCGTTGACACAAGCCATCCCACTACCCATACGGACCCGGTATTCACCAAACTCGGTGTGATACATTACTGTGTCCCCAATATTCCCTCGAATGTAGCCAGAACAGCAACATATGCCCTGAATAATGTTATCGTACCCTATCTGCTGGCGATCGGGGACGCCGGTGGAATCAATGAATGCCTCTGGACAAATTCAGCACTTCGAAACGGAACATATATTTACAAGAAACACCTGACTAAAAAATCTCTCGCGACCCTGTTTGGCATGTCCTACCGGGACATAGATATGCTGATCACATCACAGATTTAACAGCATTTTCCCGGCTGGCAGTCCGGCTGACTTCCCGGGGGTCCGCCGATTTTTACACCGGTGGTAAGCAGTGGTAAAGCAGTGGTAAAGCAGTGGTAAAGCAAAAGCGGATAACACAGACTCATACAGCCGGCAGACCGATAACCTTAATCAGATTTAAAACCTCGCGTTTGACACCTTCCGAACTCAGTGAAAAGAATTATCGCCGCATTGCCCTGCTCAACTGGTCGCTGGTGTTGCCGCTTCTGCTGATTTTTGCATGGCCCTACCACCTGATCTGTGAGCTGGCCGGGATTGACAAAGCCTACCGATATGCCGGTTCGGTGCTGTTCGCACTTCCCTTTGCGATAACAATCCTTCACGGACATGTTACCATGGCTCTCGGCTCACTTCACCGGCACCATTTTTATAACTGGCTGGAGAAGTATCCAACAAGCTACGGGCTGTTTTTTCACCGTGTTTTCATCAGCACACGTTTCAGGCTGGCGGTTTTCCTGACAAGCCTGGCCCTGACTCCTGTCGGCCTTTTTCTTTCGTCCGGCTGAATACCTGAAGCCTTTCCCGACACAGTGCGGGCTTGAGACATGAAAAGGAAAAGGCCGTGTCCGTCAGATCGTATTACGCACTGTGCCCATTTGTGAGCTTGTCTACAATCGAGGGATCAAGCAGTGTAGATGTATCGCCCAGATTGTCCAGATCCTGTGAGGCTACTTTCCGTAAAATACGGCGCATGATTTTACCCGACCGGGTCTTCGGTAATCCGGGAACCACCTGTATTTTATCGGGTTTGGCAATCGGGCCGATGATCCTGGTAACGATTTTGTTAATCTCTTCCTTGAACTGGCCGAGATCTTCAGGGACCGTTTCACAAATCATAAACGCATATATGCCCTGTCCTTTTATCTCGTGCGGATAACCCACCACGGCGGTTTCAATGACATTGTCATGCTCATCGACAGCATTTTCAATCTCGGCAGTCCCCAGTCTGTGACCGGAAACATTCAGCACATCATCTACACGGCCTGTAATGCGGTAAAAGCCGCTTTCATCACGGCGGCAGCCGTCACCGGTAAAATAGTACCCCTCGTAAGCGCTCATATAGGTTTTTAGATACCGTTCATGATCTCCCCAGATGGTGCGGGCGACGGCGGGCCAGGGATGTTTAATACAGAGGTTGCCTTCTACCCCGTTCCCTTCAATTTCATTGCCCTTTTCATCCATTAATGCAGGTTCAACTCCCGGCAGCGGAAGAGTGGCAAAACCCGGTTTGCCCGGGGTCACACCCGCCAGGGATGAAATCATGATACCTCCGGTTTCAGTCTGCCACCAGGTATCGACAATCGGACAGTTTCCCCCGCCGATATTGGTATGATACCAGTGCCATGCCTCTTCATTGATTGGTTCACCGACAGAACCCAGTACTTTGAGGGAACTCAGGTCGTATTTTTTGACATAGTCGAGATCTGACTTCATCAGGGCCCGGATCGCAGTGGGGGCTGTATAAAAATGAGTCACTTTGTATTTTTCCACCACTTCCCAGAAGCGGCCGGCATCCGGATAGGTCGGGGTGCCTTCAAAAATAATCCCTGTAGCACCGTTGAAAAGAGGCCCGTAAATAATGTAGGAATGACCGGTAATCCAGCCTGCGTCGGCGGTGCACCAATAGACATCCTCTTCCTCAACCTGGAAAACATTGCTGAAAGAATAACTGGTATTGACCATATAGCCGCCACAGGTGTGAAGAACACCTTTCGGCTTGCCGGTAGAACCGGACGTATACAGAATAAAAAGGGGATCTTCGGCATCCATCTCTACGGCTTCATGTTTTTTGGAGGCGTTGCGTATCAGCAGGTGCCACCATTCATCTCTCCCCTCCACCCAGTCTATATCCCGGTTGGTCCGCTGGCAGACGATCACATTTTTAACCTTCGGGCAGTTTTTAAGAGCTTCATCAGAGATGTCCTTTAACGGTACATGTTTGTCACCGCGGCGGAGCCCGTCATTTGTAATAAGCATTTTCGCATCACAATCCAGTATCCGTTCTGAGAGCGACTGTGCGGAAAATCCGGCAAATACGATGGAATGAACGGCACCTATTCGGGCGCAGGCAAGAGCGGCAATGACAAGTTCAGGCGTCATCGCCATATAGATACAGACCCGGTCTCCTTTTTTAACTCCCTTGCTCGTCAGGACATTTGCAAAACGGCAGACATCTGCATGCAGCTGCCGGTAGGTGATAGTGCGGCGGAAACTGTCCGGATGGTTGGGTTCAAAAATAAATGCCGTTTTATTACCAATGGCATTTAGATGCCTGTCCAGCGCATTTTCTGTTACATTCAGCTTGCCGCCTTCAAACCATTTGATGTCTCCTTTCTCAAAACTGCCGCTGTGAACTTTGTCCCAGCGTTTTCTCCAGTAAAAAGTTCCTGCCTCATGCTCCCAAAAGGCAGAACGGTTTTCCTGACTTTCCTTATAGACCTGTTT
>JBBDRV010000229.1:0-16073 GCA_040905285.1 Balneolaceae bacterium
GGTCAGCTGCCTGACAAGGAGGATATGATGTATGTCATCCCAGGGGATGCTTTTTTTGCAATACCCACAGCCGAAGTTCCGGTTACAAACTTCCACCGGGACGAGATTTTTACGGAAGCGGATCTGCCAGTCCGTTATGTAGCTTATACACCTTGCTGGAGACGTGAAGCGGGATCTTACGGGAAAGATGTTCGGGGCCTCAACCGGCTTCACCAGTTCGATAAGGTGGAGCTGGTGAAGATAGTACACCCTTCAAACTCATATGAGGAGCTGGAATCCCTCAGGACATATGCTGAATCTCTGCTCCGAAAACTGGAATTGCCCTACCGGACCCTGCTTATGTGTACCGGGGATATGGGGTTTACCCAGAGTAAAAAATACGATCTTGAAGTCTGGAGTCCCGGTCAGCTGAGATGGCTGGAAGTGAGTTCCTGTTCTAACTTTGCAGACTATCAGGCCCGCAGGATGCAGCTGCGATTCAGGAATGAAAAGGGGAATACAGAAATACTGCATACCCTCAACGGTTCCGGGCTGGCCCTGCCGAGGGTGGTCGCGTCCATACTGGAAACCTTTCAGAAAAAAGACGGCAGCGTAGCCGTTCCAGCAGTTCTACAGCCTTACATGGGGCGGGAATTGCTGTGACAGAGCCACAGCGATCCTGAACATCTGAATACCTGCACATTCTGCTTCCTGCAGGTATTCAGGATGCTACGGCAAATTGATCTTTTCCGCTGAAGTTTAAAAGCAGTTCAAGAATGGGCGCTGTCTTTTTCTCATCCATTATGGCGGTTCTCAGCTTTTTACCGTTACGTAGGCCTTTCAGGTACTGGCCGTAGTGCTTTTTCATGATGATTACACCATATTTTTCACCATGATGCTCCACGGAAAGGCGCAGCTGGTCTGCACAGAGTTGAAGACGCTCATCCATCGTGGGCTCCGGCAGCATTTCTCCCGTTTCAAGAAACTGTTTTGCCTGTCTGAAGAACCAGGGATTGCCAATGGCTCCGCGTCCGACCATCACCCCGTCGACGCCTGTCTCTTCAAACATCCGCCGGGCCTCCTGCGGAGTGGTTACATCTCCGTTGCCGATGACCGGAATCTCCAGGCCAGGGGTATTTTTCAGTTTCCTGAGCCAATCCCACCGAGCTTCCCCCTTGTATTTCTGGCACCGGGTACGAGCATGCACGGTGATGGCTTTCACACCTGTGCTCTGCAGCATCAGCGCCACTTCCTGTATGCGGATGGAGTTGTCATCCCAGCCCAGTCGCGTTTTGACAGTCACCGGTGTATTTCTGACGGAGTCAACAACCGTGCCGGCCATTCTCTCCATCATATCAATGTCTTTCAGGCAGGCGGAACCGGCTCCCTTTTTTACAATTTTATAGACGGGACATCCAAAATTGATATCCACAAAGTCGGGTCTGCTGTATTCCGCCACTTTGGCCGCTCCTTCCATCGCCTCTTCCCGGCCGCCAAAAATTTGTATGCCGAATGGCCGCTCCTTTTCCTCAAAGGTCATTTTATGAGATGCGATTTCAGAATCGCGGATAATAGCTTCAGAACTGATGAATTCGGTATAAACGGCGTCCGCTCCCATATCCCGGCAAATCTGACGGAATGGAGAATCAGTCACATCTTCCATTGGGGCCAGAAGGACCGGCTGAGGGCCGATGTCGATGTTTGAAATTTTCATATAGCCAATTTAAGGGTTTTGCTACTGATTTACACAGGAAAACAGGAACTCAGCCGCCGGTCATGTTTTCAGCATCTCTTCTGTTTTTATGCCGTTTACTTCAGGAAACTGCTGTTTCCACAGGGCATAATAGTGACCTTCAGCCTTCAGAAGCCGGTTGTGGGTTCCCGATTCTGCCAGCCGGCCGTTTTTCAACACGCAGATACTGTCCGCCATTGAAACAGTACTCAGACGGTGAGCGATCAGAATGACAGTCTTCCGGTCCTTCCGGAATAAGTCAATGCACTTTTGGACATGCATAACAGAGACGGGGTCAAGAGAGGAGGTACCTTCATCCAGTATAAGCACTTCCGGTTTTTTGTAGAGAGCACGGGCAATGGCGATCCGCTGTTTCTGTCCGCCCGAGAGGCTTGATCCGTTCTCACCAAGGTGTGTTTCAAATCCGTCAGGCAAATTTTCAATAAAATCGAGGATGCCGAGATTTCTGCAGACCGCTACAAGTCGGCCCATATCGGGCTCCGGCCGGCCGACGGCAATGTTGTCGATAATATTTCCGGAAAAAAGATGAATCTGCTGGGGAACGATTCCTATAATTGATCTAAGGTGTCTGGTATCTATGTGCTCAATATTCAGATCTCCGAAAAGAACCCTGCCCTGCTGGACGGGATAGAGCTTCTGGAGGATACTGACAATGGTGGTTTTGCCCGAGCCGCTTTCTCCCACGAAGGCTGTTGTTTTCCCGGCCGGAATGGCAACATTGAAACCCCTGAAGACGGACCCTTTCGAGCCGTACCGGAAGTGTATATTCTCAAAACGTATTTCCCCTGCCAGTCCCGGTTCAGGAATAATCTTTTTTTTCTCTTCTTCCCTGTCAAGATCCATGACTTCGAATAAACGTTCGCCTGCTATTACGGCATCCTGAATGGTCTTGTTCATTTCCACCAGTTCACTCACAGGCCCCGTGAAATATCCGATAATTGCATAAAATGACAGCAATTCCCCGATAGAAAGATCTCCCTCAAGTACCATATAGGAGCCTGTCCAGAGGAGAAGTATGGTAAACAGTCCTGAAGTAAAAGTGGTGGCGGAACCGGATGCGACCGAGTTTAAACCTGACCGGTATACCGACTGAAGAAGCGAAACAAACCGAACCTCTGTCTTTGCATGGGCAGCCTGTTCCAGGCCGAACTGCTTGATGGTTGTCACGGACCGCAGTGATTCCACAAGCTGGGATTCAAGTTCTGCTGCATTCTCCATTACATCCCGCTGTGTTTTTTTATTCAGCTTGTTTATGACCAGGTAGATAAGGAAGTAGACAGGAATCATGGTTGCCATCACCAGGCCGAGCTTCCAGTAGTAAGTGAACATAAGGCCGAACGAAAACAGTATGACAAACAGATTGACTGACAGCTGTATGGCGGCGTCATTGATGAACACACGTATTTTCACGGCATCGTTTATCCGGGATATGATTTCCCCGATCCGCATGGTGTCAAAGAATCGCTGGGGGAGTTTCAGCAGGTGCCGGTAGTAGCCGAGGATCAGTCTTGCATCAATCAGCTGACCTGTCTTCAGAATGAATACCCGCTTCATTACACCGATAAATATCTGTAGCAGCAGCAGCAAAATCATTCCGGAGGCAAGCAGGTTCAACAGATTGGTATTCGCATCTGCCAGAACATAGTCCGCGATCAGCTGGACGTATATGGCTGTTGACAGACCTGCAAGCGTATAAATAGCCGCTCCAAACAGGGCCTGGAAGAGAACTGTTTTGTGTGGCTTTACCAGAAACCATAGTCGTTCGCGGACAGGGATCCGGTGGTTTCCTTTTTTAAACTGTTTGCCGGGCGTGAGCAGGATTAATACCCCGGACCATTGGTCGCTGAATTCCCCGGCCGGGACTTTACGGAGGAAGCCGTCCATCGGATCCATTATTTCAATAAATTGAGGGGAAACACGATAGATGACTGCAAAATGCTGCAGTTCGCCTTTCAGTATTACATGTGCAATGGCCGGAAGCGGTATACCGCTGAGACTTTCAAACTCACCTCGCACACCCCTTCCCGAAAGGCCGAGCTTTTCAGCTGCTTCTATAATACCGAGTATATTTGTTCCCTTTTTATCCGTTGAAGCATACTGCCTTATTTTTGAAAGGGGGATTTCATAACCGTAGTAAGCCAGTACAGAAGCGAGGCAGGCAGCTCCGCAATCAGTTATATCGTGTTGACGGACAGATATTCTTTTTTTATTCATTGTTCTTTTTCTGTTTCAGGAACCGGCAGTCTGTTTTACTCCGTTCAACGCCGGTTAACCCGGCTCCCCGTTAACTCCAGACAGGATTTAACCAGTTATCTACCTTGTCGTACAGCAGCTGAAACAGAGTGCGCTCTGTTATCAGGAGCCTGGCCTGGAGAGTCATCCCTTTTCTTAATTTCCCGCGATAACCACTGGACAGTTCCAGATACGGATGCTGTATTGTACAGCGTACCTTGAAAACCGGTCCGTTTTCCATGAGGTCTGTGTCGTCGGCAATCTCACTGACCGTGCCGCTTATAACCCCCCACTGGTTATGGTTAAAGGCATCTATCTGTAGTCTCACCGGCATATCTGTATAGATCAGCCCGATATTTTCAGGTCTGATATACAGTTCTGCAATCAACTCCGTATCCGGACTGATTTCGGCAATGATCTGATTTTCCCGGATAAAGCTTCCGCGATGAATTCCTGCAAGATTCAAAATCGAACCTGATACCGGTGCTCTGATGACAGATTCTTCAATTTTTTTATCCAGCTTCTGCACGTCAATTTCCAAAAGCTCTTTTTCTTCCTGAAATTCATTTTTTTCCAGCAGCCACCGGTGTATTTGCTGTTCATCTATTAACTCTTTCCTGTTTTCTGCTTCAGTATACAGGAAACGAGCATTTTCCAGTTCAAGTCCGCTGATGTGGTCCTTGCCGGCAAGAACCCGGCTTCTGTCCAGCTTACCTTTTGCTCTTTCAAGTTCTCGTTCAGCCTGACTGGTCTTCAGGCTATACTCATGAAAGGAACGCCGATACCGGGCGGTCAGGATACGATCCGGATCTTTTCCCATGGTCTGGTTTCCGGAAAGCAGGTGAAGATCCGAAAGGTACTCCTTCAGTTGACCTATACGTCGTTTGTTGTATTGCAGTAATTCACGGACACTCTCCGTTTCCATAACGGCAAGGATATCCCCGGCATCGACGCGATTGTTTTCTCTGGCAGAAAGGTTCTTCACAGTGCCTGATACCCGTGAATAGATCTCCAGTCGTTCAAATGCAGGTCTGATCATTCCCCGGCTTCGCACACCGATATCCACATTTATATAAGGCAGCAGCAAGGCACAACCTGTCAAAAAAACGAGAACAGTCAGATATATAATTCTGGAGCGGGTGGAATGTTTAAAAAACACGGCTTCAGAGGAACTTTTAATAATCTCTTCCGGATAGATCATTTCACCTGTTCATCTCCCCTGTTCATCTCTCTTTTTTAAAGTAAGAGCAGACCGGCGGCTGAACCTTACATTTCAGGCTCTCTTTGATAATTTATTTCGAATTTCAACCATTTATCCTTAGCCATTGCAATTTCTATCAATTATATTTTATAGTATTCGCTAATTAAAAAATTGAATCAAAACATCAGAGAATGGCATGGCAATTGCGACAAAAAATATAGAAGAATTACTGGGGGATGACGCTGCCGATTTACTGGAACATACATGTGCGACAATATCCAAGGATAAGCTTCATTTACCCGGACCCGACTTTATAGAACGGGTCCTGTATCATACGGACCGGAATTCCAGGGTATTGAAAAATCTCCAGTCCCTGTTTGACCACGGGAGACTTGCGGGAACCGGATACATGTCAATTCTGCCTGTGGACCAGGGAATTGAACACAGTGCCGGTGCCTCTTTTGCCAAAAATCCCGACTATTTTGATCCGGGAAATATTCTGGAGCTTGCCATTGAAGGGGGGTGCAATGCGGTTGCTTCCACATTCGGGGTTCTCGGGTCTGTTTCGAGAAAGTATGCCCACAAGATTCCTTTTATCGTAAAATTGAACCACAATGAACTGCTGTCTTATCCCAATAAATATGATCAGATCATGTTTGGTACTGTTGAACAGGCATATAATATGGGAGCTGCAGCTGTCGGTGCGACTATTTATTTCGGTTCGGAAGAGTCCAACCGGCAGATTGTGGAAGTATCCGAAGCCTTCGACTACGCACACCAGCTGGGCATGGGTACGATATTGTGGTGCTATACCCGAAACAGCTCTTTTAAAGTAAACGGCACGGATTACCATGCATCGGCTGATCTTACCGGGCAGGCCAACCATATAGGAGTGACTATAGGAGCCGATATCGTCAAACAGAAGCTCCCGGTAAACAATGGTGGCTACAAGGCTTTGAATACAGGCAATTCCACGTATGGCAAACTTGACGAGCGTATTTATGATGAGCTTACCACCGATCATCTGATTGACCTGACCCGGTACCAGGTCGCCAATAGTTATATGGGTCGTGCCGGGCTGATCAATTCCGGCGGTGCATCCGGCAAGGATGATTTTGTTCAGGCTGTGAAAACGGCAGTAATAAACAAGCGTGCAGGCGGTATGGGCCTGATTACCGGAAGAAAGGCATTCCAGCGGCCAAGGGATGAAGGAATCAAACTCCTCAACTTTGTTCAGGATGTCTATTTGGATGACAACATAGATTTAGCCTGATTTTTCATATCTTCCAGAGCGGAGCTACCCCGTAGCTTCAGGGAGGAAAGGAACGCGTTTTGATTCAAGGGCAGCTGGCTGTATCCCAAACAGAGCTTGCTGTACTCTGCTGATGAGTCCAAAGTCTGATGAGTGTTAACAAAATTAATAAAGCAAACAGTTCGCTCATATCCACGAAGTACCTGCTGATCTCACTTGGCCTGAGTGCGCTCGGCATGGCTCTTGTAATTTACCTTACCTATTCGCCGGGAATCCTGGAACATTTGCGCCTGAAGAGGATGCCGGGACTCGTTATAGCTTTTGGAATAACCCTGCTCCGTGTGTGGTTTGTTTCAGCAAAAATCAGATTTTTGGCTGAAGGGAAACTCCCCTGGGAGGCATCTTTCAGGATAGCGCTTACGTGGGATTTTGCTTCAGCTGTCACGCCATCCACCATAGGGGGGGCGCCCGTGGCGACATACGCAATGTCCAGAGAAGGGATGAAGCTGGGCAAATCGACTGCCATTGTTCTCTACGGTGTTCTTCTGGATCAATTCTGGTATGCTGTCGCCGTGCCGGTTCTTTTGATTGCAGGTATCTGGTACGAGGTGATACCACCGGAGATAGGATTTGTGGGTGCTGCAACAATGGTCCTGATCTATACAAGCCTGCTTCTTTACGGCGGCCTCCTTGCCTACGGGCTTCTGGTCAATCCGGATTCAATAAAGAAAGTACTGAAGGTGGTTTTCCGGCTGCCGGTGCTTAGAAAATATGAAGAAAGGGTGAGCGAGGAGGCGGAAACACTTGAAGAGTATTCCCACCAGTTGCGAAAAAAATCGGGGAAATTTATAGTGAAAGCCTTTTACCTGTCAACAGCGGCCTGGTTGTGCCGGGTCGCAATTCCGGTGATTGTGGTTCTCAGCCTGCTTCCCGGGGATGAGGTGATGCTTGTGTTCAGAAGCCTCTCCATGAATCTTGCCTCTCTCGTTATTCCAACGCCCGGCGGATCCGGGGGTGTGGAAGGCCTTTTTGCACTGTTTCTTGGCCCGCTGATCGAACGAAAAGCATTTATCGGGCTTGCTGTATTTGTCTGGAGGTTCATAACCTATTATATCAGTATCGGTCTGGGCATAATGGCCACAACATGGTATGTGAACCACAAGGTAGAAGAGATCGTACATAAAACACCGGAATCGGCTGAAAAGATGACCGAAACAGAGCAGTAGTGGCAAAATCCAAAGTCTTTTACGAATGTGGTGCCTGTGGCCATACGTCTGTCAAATGGCTGGGCCTTTGCCCTTCCTGTGATGAGTGGCACACCTTCAGTGAGATCAAAAAAGAAAAGGAAGACCGGAAGAAACACAAGATTGATATCGGTGCACAGAAAGAAAATGCAGTGCCTCTCCGGCTCTCTGAAATACCCCGTGAGGAGCAGGAAAGATTCAAAACAAATGTCGGCGAACTGGATCGGGTTCTTGGCGGCGGGCTGATGCCGTCCTCTTTGATTCTCCTTGGCGGTGACCCGGGTATTGGAAAGAGTACGCTGATGCTGCATATCGCCAGGACAAATCCGGAACTGAATCTGTTGTACGTAGCGGGGGAAGAATCTGCGGGACAGATTCGCCAGCGGGCGGATCGTATAGGTATAAAGAAAAGCAACATGAAAGTACTGAGCATGACTGACCTTGATAAGGTCATTGCCTGTGCACAGGATGAAAAACCTGATCTGCTGGTGATCGATTCGATTCAGTCAGTCTACAGGAGCCAACTTGGAAGCCTGCCGGGAAGCGTGCAGCAGATACGGGAGTGTGCTGCCATGCTTCAGCAGCTGGCTAAAAGGGAAGGTGTTACAACGCTTATGATCGGTCATGTTACCAAGGAGGGTGACATTGCCGGGCCCAGGGTTCTGGAGCATATGGTGGACACTGTCCTGCAGTTTGAAGGAGACCCGGGACAGGTTCACCGGCTGCTCCGCAGCATAAAGAACCGGTTTGGCCCCGCCCAGGAAGTCGGTGTTTTCGAAATGAATGAAAGAGGCCTGAAGGAAGTGAAAAATCCGTCCTCACTTTTTCTTTCGAAAACCGGTCTGAAGGTGAGTGGAAATGCTGTTACATGTGTGATGGAAGGCAGCAGACCTCTGATGACAGAAGTTCAGGCACTTGTGATCCCGAGCAGCTACGGCACACCGCAGAGGACGGCGGGAGGTTTTGACCAGCGAAGGTTGTCCCTGCTGCTGGCCGTACTTGAAAAGAGGGCCGGTCTTCAGTTTTCAGGCAGGGATGTTTACCTGAATATTGCCGGCGGTTTTCGTATTACGGATACGGCGGCTGATTTGGCCGTGGTATGTGCACTGGTATCGAGTTACAGGGACAGGCCACTGGCACAGGAGATGTTTGTCGTGGGGGAAGTGGGACTCGGAGGTGAGATCAGAATGATCCCCCATCTGGAACGCCGGATCAGGGAAGGCAGCAAAATGGGTTTTAAAAAGGTGCTTTCCCCGGCAAAAGACCCGGCAGCAAATTCTATCAGTATCATTGGGGCGCAATATGTTTCCCAGGCCATTACCCTGGCATTGGAACAGGAATCTTCCGAAGACTATTCAGGCAATGTCTGACTCCGGGAATGCTGTCCGTTTCTGTCCGGGGGCATGCAGAAAACAGAAACAGGAACCGTGAGCTGCTTTAGTAGTTGTCCCGCTGACGTCGGCGCTGTTCGCGAACGCTTTTCTTCAGGGCTTCCCGGCGCTCTTCTGAAGGTTTGGTGAATTGCTGGCGATCCTTGTATTCATTAAGGACCCGTGAACGTGTAACCATCTTCTTGAAGCGGTTGATCGCCCGGTCGATGCTCTCGTTATCTTTTACATTTACTCCGATCATAGACTGATAAAGCATTTTAAAATTTATTTTGGAATACTGAATATAATAAACTAATCGATACTATCCTATAGCCGGTTGATTGTTCAATCTCTTTTCTGCCGTTCCAATCCGGTTTTCTGCAGGCAGGCCCTTTTGAAAAATGTTTCTCTGAAAAGATCACCGGAGGGTTATAATCGCTCAAATGAATTCTTCTGTCTCCTGCACCGATTAAAAAGGGACTGCCGCAGGCTGAATTTCGCAGTGTTTTCGGCCATGTCACCGCCCGTGAAGGACGGCAGTGAATGGAGGTTGAATTGAACAGGTGAATTGAATTAACCTTAAATAATCTGTGTTTATCTGGTTCGGAAAGGGATTAACTTGTCCGGAAAGGATCAACGAATTATTAGAAGACATCTTGTTTGTGAATGGATCAACGGATCAGGGAAAAATGGATCAGGTCAGGTTGTAAGACAGGGTGGACTTTTATTGACTGCGGAGCAACTTTAAACCAGGCATACAATGAGGGAAAGTATGAAAAAATCAATGAAGGACTTAAACGATTCTGTCAAGGAGACGGATAATCCGGTAATCGGGATTATTGAAAAGTGGCCCAGAAAACCCAAAGAATATGGACAAAGATTGATTGACTACTATGGCGACCCCGATGAATATTCCGCATCACGGCTGATATGGCATAATACCGGTGACGGATGGAAACGAACGATCCTGTCCACCGAAGAGATTCCTCATAATTTTCCGGCACAGCATCATGATTTTCTCGAACAGGTCATCAATTATAAAGTTCCTGTTTCCCTGTTCTCAAGTCTGGCAAGGTTTGACGGCAGCATAATTGTTGAACGAACAAAAGGGGAGATGTCAGCCCGGTGTGCCGGTACATCGATGAACTTTGCCGCGATCAATCTTGCCCACGACATCATTTCCGGGGAAAAGACGGTAGAGGCGGCCCGTGAGGAATATACTGAATTGTACAGGACCTTTCAGAAAGGGGAAAAATCGCCGTATACCGAGAGCTTTCAGTTTGATTTGCCTGAGGGAGATACCGGCGATACCGATGTAACTACTCTGTAAGGGAAGATGTAAATAGTGTTTGTAAGAAAACTCATAGTGTCCTAAAAAAACGTCAAGGTCAAGGCGCGCGAAACTCCAAAAAGCACAGTGTACTAAGCGTACATGAGCATTTTTGGGGTAAGTGGAACGCAGAGATTGACGTTTTCTTAGAGACACTAACTACTCTGTAAGGGAGCTCCTTATACCGGGTTTAGAAAATAGCGATGCGGGAGGGAATACCCCAGTGCCCCCAGCCCGAAAAGGGCAAAATCATATACAGAAGGATCAGCCGGGGACATCAGACGAAAGATTTCTGTCAACTCTTCGACGGCTTTCCAGTCATTGGATCGTCTGGTCAGCAAACCCAGCCGCCGAGACTGTCGTGCGATGTGTACATCGAGGGGTATGAACAGTTGAGAAGGAGAGAGGAAATCCCAGATTCCGGTATCGACCGGGCTCCCTTTTCTGCAGGCCCAGCGCAAAAACATGGTCAACCTTTTGCAGGCACTGTTGTTGTCCGGGCTGGAGACGTGTTTCCAGGTTCTGGCATCCAGCTCACCGGAGATCGTAAGAAAACGACTGTGAAAAACGGACAGAAGAGTTCTTTTCTCATCCATCGACTGTTTATAACAGGTTTTCCAGAACTCTTCAAAGTCATCAAAGCTGAGATAGACGGCCTGCAGAGCCGAGATCAAACCATGTATGTCCGTCTGGTTGAATGTACGGTGCCGGAAGGTCCTGAAGTCGTCTGCATCTGACGGAGAATAGTTTATTACATAGGTGTAGGGGCTGTAGCCCATTCGTTTCAGAAGGCCTTCCGTTTTCCGGATCACAACATCCCGCCGCCCCCAGGCCATTAATGCAGCAAGAAAACCGGCAATTTCCATGTCCCTCTTTGACTCAAAGGCATGCATGAACTGGACGGGATCATTCCGGATATAACCGGCAGATTCTACTTCACGGCTGATTCCGTCAAGCAGGGGCTTGAGCTCCAGTAATTTATTGTGGCTGTGCCGGCGAAGCGGTTTGTGCATAAAATCAGGTTTTAGAATCCGGTAATCCTTCCCGGATCAATTTTTCCGTCAGGATTTTATTGGCTTTCGGGAACGGATACTGCGCCAGTTCCGGGACGGATACCCGACGGATTTCCTGACTCTGTCTGGCTGCCGGCTGTTGATCCGATGGCTCCGGCAGACACCAGTAAGCATGGAGGGTTATTCTGAAGTGAGAGTAAGCATGTTTCAGCTCCATGAATTTGCCGAGAACCCGCACATCCAGATTCAGCTCTTCCTTCAGCTCCCGGCGGACCGTTGTTCTGAGCTTTTCACCGGTTTTCCTTTTGCCGCCGGGAAATTCCCATAATCCCCCCAGCATAGCATGTTCCGGCCGCAATGCTATAAGCAACCGTTTCTGGCTGTCAACGATCAGGCCAGCCCCGATATCATGGTGGGGGATGCTTTTAACGGGGGACTTGTAAGGTATTCTGCCGGTAGCTGCAGTCCGGTTTGCGATACAATCCGTGGAGAGCGGACATGAACCGCACACAGGCCGAACAGGTTTACAGACAGTGGCACCAAGCTCCATTAAAGCCTGGTTAAAATCCCCGGGCCTGTTTTTATCCAGATACAGGTCTGCCTGTTCACGGACCTGGTTTTTGGTTCCCTGGCTCCGTATATCCTCCTCTATTCCGTTAAATCGGGTAATTACGCGAATGACGTTTCCGTCAACGACAGAATAGGGTTGATTATAGGCTATACTGAGAATAGCCGATGCGGTATAGGGTCCGATTCCGCTGAGGCTGCATATCTCTTTATAGGTATCGGGCAGAACCCCGTTCCTGAATTTCACGATGTGTTTTGCCGCGTCCTGCAGGTTTCTGGCCCGGCTGTAATAGCCCAGGCCCTCCCATACTTTCAGAACGTCCTGTCTGCTGGCTTCAGCCAGATCCTGAACAGTAGGAAATGCAGTAGTAAAACGGTGATAGTAAGGTATAGCTGTGTCCACACGGGTCTGCTGGCACATGACTTCCGATATCCAGATGTGGTACGGGTTTTCACTCCTGCGCCAGGGCAGATCCCGTTTATTCCGGTCATACCAGTTCAACAGGTCGGTTGTAGCAAATTTGTCCACGGTATTTATAAATCTATGTCAGCTTCCTGTTCGGGATCTGTCTCAATGACCCTGATGTTCATGTCCCGGGATGCGGCGGCGCCGAACTGGTCGGTTGCTATTACCTGAAATTCAAATTCACCTACCTGCCGTATAGTGGGAGTCCAGCTGAACCGGCCGGTCTGTTCATTCAGCCGGGCTCCTTCCGGCAGATCCACTCCGATGTAGCGAATGAGCCCCGCATCCATGCCATCCGGATCGACAGCTGTTATTTCCAGACTGTACTCTTCATCGACACTGACAGTGATTTGCGGGAGAGGGGTAAACCTCGGGGGAGCATTAAACGGCCGGACATCGACAGAAAAATTGACTGTATCTGTCTCTCCCGACGCTGTGGTCGCACCTATGGTGAACTCGTTTCTGCCGGTCTGTGAAGATGTTGGCTGCCAGTAAAAGGACTGGCCCCTGATGGCTGCATTCTCTATTTCCGATTCGTAGAAGAATTCAACGTCATTGATATCATGATTGCTCCGGAGTGCGAGGGGACGTATTACCGGGCGGGGAAAAGGTATCGTGAGATTGTCTAAAGTCATAATTTCCAGAGGACTGCCGTCTTCAGCCCGGCTGTTTTCACGGACAGCGGTTTCCCTTCTTGTGACGGGATATATTCTGTCATCTTCAGAAATCCATAAATCTCCGCCTGACACGGTAAAAAAATCAATCTTCCCGTCTTCATTCCACAGTTCGGGCTGGCGGCCATACTCTCCGATCCACAACTTGCCGCTATCGGTCTTTGCCACCAGGTGATCATTCCACAGGCTCAATTTTACGACGGATTCCTCTACTTCTGCTATTGTTTCAGTACTGCCTGATGAGTCAATAAGAAAAATTGAACCGTCTGCCCCGGCACCGATCAACTCATCTTCCGTAAGTACCAGCCGTTCTGCCGTTCTGTCCAGCCGCACGGACCGGGTCAACTCCACATGATCTCCGGAATCAGTCCTGTCGAGAACCAGCAGTTCCGGCGTTCCAGTCAGCACATACATGCGGGACGACTGATTTGAAGCAAGGTCCAGCACCTTCCTGCCTCCGAGAATATCTTCAAACAGCATTACGGGATCTTTATCGAAATCGTCAGGACTGCTGAGCACAAGCTGGCCCAGCCCGTGCAAACCCATTGCAATATAGATATGATCTCCAAGCCGTTGTACCGAGAGCGGTTTTTCCGGAAGAGTCGTAGAGGAATATACACCCAGGACGGATGTAGGCTCGACGATGGTCAGATTTTTTGAGTCTCCGTACAGGTAGGCAAACCGAACATCCGACTGCAGTTTGTTTCCGCGTTTTTCCATCCCTTCAGATGAGTAAAGCCACTGGAGACTGTCTTTTCCTGCCCTGAATACCACGAGTCCTTCTGCTTCAGAGAGGACAAACAAATGTGCAGGCGAGCTTTCCAGAGTTTTGACTGAGGGAATCTCCATCATCTTTCTGAAATCGCGAACCCACGTATCCTGTCCTGAAACATCACTGCTTGCCATGGATAACAGTACAGTCAGGACAAATGGTATTGCCGTATTATAGATTGATCGCATCGTGTTACAACCAGTTGTTTTTTTTGTACCAGTGTATGGTTTGTGAAATCCCCGTTTCGAGGGAAATTTTTGGAATATAATGCAGTTCGGCTGCTGCCTTGTCACTTGTACAGGTCCATTCCAGTACCATTTCATTGGCTTTTTCCCTGTTGAAAACCGGATAGGCACCGAATGCGGAGGCTGTCGATTCTACAAGCCCTGCCAGTTGCCTGACCCATCCCGGCCGGATGTACAACGGAACAGGTTTCCTGGCAAGTACCTTTGAGCTGATATTTTTTATCTGGTTCCAGTTATTGATGTCCGGACCCGTGATAAAATAAGACCGCACACCCGGCACGGATTCATTGGCAGCAAGCCATATTCCATCGATCAGGTCGGATATATAGATCATGGAAAGTTGTGGTTTTTTGCCATCACCCACAATGGGGCAGATTCCTTTATTAACCAGCCTGAACCAGGTGTAGATTTGATTTTCACGGGGTCCGTAAACTGCCGGCGGCCGCAGAATGGAAATCGAAAGCCCCTTTGTGTCGGTATTCAGGATTGACTGTTCCATATTTTTCTTCGATTCGCCATACATGCTTATCGGCCTGAGCGGATCTTCTTCCGTCAGTGGTCTGCCTGAACTGGGACCGGCTGCGGCAAGGGAAGAGAGAATGACTATTTTTTTCACTCCGCGTTCAGCAGCTATCCTGACAATATTGACGGTGGCGTCGACATTGGCTTTTTTATACTCCTCACGCGTGGGGGCTTTGACAAGTGCGGCTGCATGAAACAGGACATCCACCCCTTCAAGCGCCTTTGTCAGTACAGAAGTGTCTGCAAGATCCCCCTCAATTCTGGTGTATGATTTGTCTCTCAGCCATTTTTCGCGGTTACGAACAAGGCACCTGACCTCTGTGACCGCATTCTCCTCCATCAGCCGGTCTGCCAGATGGCTTCCTATAAAACCTGTTCCGCCGGTAACAAATGCTCTCATTTAATCCTTATATTCACCCGCCGTTAATCTGCCGTTTTATTCTGTGCAGTAATCTTCCATGTCAGCATGCGCATGGATGAATTATAATCGGTCCGTCAACCGACATGTGAAGATACAAAGTTGAAAGTAGCATTTGAAAAAATATGAAAACCTTCCGGATAGCATTATTCACGGGCAATTATAATCATATCAGGGATGGGGTCTCCCTGACCCTGAACAGGCTGGTGAAGTTTCTGGAAGACGCCGGCATGGACGTGCTTGTATTCAGTCCTACAGTTGACAATCCGGCTTTAAAACACAATGGCAGAATGGTTGACGTTCCTTCCGTGTCTTTACCCGGCAGGCCGGAGTACAGAATGACGGTCTCATTCTCCAAAAAGGCAAAGATGGAGCTTGAGACTTTTGATCCGGATATAATCCATATAGCCACACCGGACTTTCTTGGCTATAAGGCTCTGAAATGGGCAGTCAAAAATAATAAAATCATTGTTTCATCTTTTCATACTCATTTCACAAGTTACCTGAAATATTACCGGCTCCAGTTTCTGGAATTTTTTGCCTGGAGATACTTGCGGTGGTTTTACAGTCATGTGCACCAGATTTATGTTCCGACGCCGTCTATGGCCGACAATCTAAAGGAAAACGGATTTGAAGGGGACTTGAGAATCTGGGCCAGGGGTGTGGACACAACCCTTTTTTCCCCGTCCAGAAGAGATGAAGAGTGGAGGGAAAGGCAGGGTTTCCGGCCGGAAGATGTTGTGGTGACATTGGTTTCCAGGCTGGTTTGGGAGAAAAATCTTGAAATATTTGCCACGACAGTCAAAAGGGTTATGGAAAAATATTCTCACGTCAAACCGCTGGTGGTCGGGGCCGGGCCCGCAAGGCAGAAACTGTCTGAAATGCTTCCGGAAGCTGTCTATACAGGATTCCTTACCGGGCAAGATCTGGCAAAAGCCTATGCCAGCAGTGATATTTTCTTTTTCCCGTCTGATACCGAGTCCTTTGGAAATGTTACTCTTGAAGCGATGTCCTCTGGCCTTCCGTGTATTGTAG
>JBBDRV010000230.1:0-15868 GCA_040905285.1 Balneolaceae bacterium
CTGGCCGGGTCCTTTCTGCTTGAAGGGGATGAAATGACCTTCGACAACCGCCGGTATTTCTCCGTCCGGATTCCCGATGCCCGGCACATTCTGGTGGTGCAGGATGAAGCGGACAGGGAGTCCTCTTTTCCCTCCTATCTTGTTCCGGTGCTGGATGCCGGCCGGGCGGACAACGGATTGCTTGAGGTCAGCCGGGTGACTTGGGAGGAGAGTCTATTTGAGGGGGATCAGCCGGATGTGATTATCCTGGATGGTGTGGACCGGATACCCGACTATGCGGCGGATAACCTGATCCGGTATGTACAGGGGGGCGGGGGAGTCCTCTTTCTGCCTTCTGCAAACGGTGACATGCGCTCCTACAACCGGTTCCTTGAACATACGGGGCTGGGCCGGTTTGAGGATGTGGAAGGCAGTTACGGCTCCTTCTCTGTCATCGACCGGCTGGCCCCACTGGAGAGGGGACATCCCGTCCTGGATGAGATTTTCGATATCACTGACGGCGAGGACCCCACAGTCAATCTTCCGGGAATTTTCTATCAATACAGGCTGGATCTTCAGGACGGGTCTGACGGATACCGGCTGCTGGATACCGAGAACGGAAATCCTGTGCTGGTTGAACAGTCGTTCGGGGAAGGCCGGTTCATGGTTTCCTCAATCGGAGCCGACGCCGGCTGGTCTGATTTTCCGGTCAAACCGGTTTTCGCGCCGATTTTCTATCGCACGGTCCATTATCTGGCCGACAGTGAAAATCTCCGGTTGATGGAACACACCCTGGGAAACCGGTTTGAATTGCAGCTGGACGGAATTCCCGAAGACGTCTCCATCGAGATTGACGGGCGGCAGATATATCCGGAGCGGGGATCCTCATTTCAGGGTCTGGTCATCCGTGATCCGGCCCGCGGATGGAGCCCCGGATTCGCCGGTGTGGCCGCTGACGGAGAAAAAATAAACATTGCTCTCAATCCGGACACAATGGAGTCGGATTTTGCAGCGTTAGAAGAGCGTGAGATGGAAGAGTTGCTTGACGATCATTTTCTGAATGTATCTGTTCAGAAGGTCCCTGACAGCAGCCCTGAAGAGTTTGGTGAAGAGGTCCAGGCCGGCTACAGCCGGGAATTATGGTACTGGTTCATAACAGGTGCCCTGATTTTACTGTTGACGGAATCCGTTACAGCCCGTTTATTTAAAGCAGAATCGATTCAGTAATTATGCAGATATCAACCGACATATATGGGTTTTTTGTTTTGATTCTGGCCGCATTTACGCTGGGGTCTACTTTTTTGTCGGCTTATTCCATTCTTAATGCGGTGCGTTTAAGGCATGTCCGCCTGAGCTGGAAGGCGGGAAAACTCGGAGGCTATCCCCTGTTTGCCACGATCTTTCTTCTCACCGCAGTCGTTTTGTGCACTGTGGTCTATCAGCAGTCTCTCGGGCAGTATTACACTATCACAGGCTGTTACGCCTGGATCGGGATGAACTGGTTTATCGCCAGTTACCTGGCATCCAAAAGGTTCATTACCGATCACGGCATTGTAAAAAATATCAATGACCCCTCTCAGACCGTGGCCTGGTTTCAGATGACGGATTTTGTTGTTAAACCCGCCGGCCGGGAGGAGGAATCCGGAGACAGGAACAATAACGGAGACAGGGATTACATATTTATTTACCAGAACTGTGACAGGGATGAGAAATTCACCAGTGCCTGTGTTCGCCTTGAGCTGAAGGTCCCGGCCCACAAGCACGATGAATTCAAAAAAATCGTATCTTACAAACTGGGGCAGACGATCAGCCCCGAGTACAGTTCGTTAACAGATGCAGGCGCTGTAAACTGAAAATCCGGGTTGCCCGATCTGAATAAACCCCGAGCTTTAATGAAACACCCGGGCGGAAAAAATAAGCGGAAAGTATAAGCTGAATAAATAAATTGATCATCAATAACTCTGCGGAGTCAGCTGTTTGATAGACGAATCAGTAGAACCGGTTTCAAGTCAATTGAAAAAAGAAAGGGCCCTCCTTGTGGGCGTGTATGGCGTTGATATCGTTCGCTGGCAGGCAAAGGAATATATTGACGAGCTTGAAATGCTCGCATTGACGGCCGGTGCCGTCACGGTCGACAAAATTCTGCAGAACCGGCTGCATCCCGACCCGACCAGTTATGTGGGCAAGGGAAAATTGCAGGAATTGAAAACGGCTGTCGGAGAGAAGCGGATTGACGCGCTCATTTTTGATGATGACCTGAGCCCGACGCAGATCCGGAATATCGAGAAGGAGATTAAAGTCAAGGTTCTCGACCGCAGCGGGTTGATCCTGGATATTTTTGCGTCGAGAGCCAAGACATCTGCGGCAAAAACGCAGGTGGAGCTTGCCCAGCTGCAATATCTGCTGCCGCGGCTGACACGGTTCTGGACTCACCTGTCCAGGCAAACAGGCGGTATTGGTACAAAAGGGCCCGGTGAAACACAGATAGAGACGGACAGGCGCCTGATCGGCAAACGGATAGCTGTGCTGAAAGAGAAGCTGAAGAAGCTGGATAAACAGCGTACAACCCAGCGGAAAGGCAGATGGAAGATTCCCCGCATCTCACTGGTGGGCTACACCAATGCAGGCAAATCCACACTCATGAATACGCTCACCGAAACCAATGTGCTGGCTGAAGACAGGCTGTTTGCAACACTCGATTCCACTGTCCGGAGGCTGGAGCTGGCGAACCATGCGGTCCTGCTCTCCGACACCGTCGGGTTTATCCGCAAGTTGCCCCATGACCTTATCGAAAGCTTCAAGTCGACCCTTGATGAAGTCAGGGAATCGGATATCATGCTTCATGTGGTCGATGCATCCGCTCCTGCCGTCGGGGAATACATCGACATCGTGGAACGGACGCTTGATGAGATCGGCATCCGCAACAAGAAGCAGCTGCTCCTTTTCAATAAAATTGATCGTTTGAAGCCCGAAATGCTCGTGGAGCTCAAGCGAAGTTACCCCGGCGCCGTCTATGTTTCGGCTTTCAGGGGCATAGGCTTAAACAAACTGAAGGAGCGGATAGTGAATCTTATTGAGGAAGATTATGTTGACTTCAAGTACAAAATACCGTTAACTCAGTACAAGGCGGCGGCATTTTTACATGAGGTTGCTGTAGTCGAAAAGGAACAATTTGAGCCGGAAGAAGTGATAATTACCGGAAGTATGTCAAAACGTAATAAAAAGAAGATGGAATCCATGCTGACAGAACTGAACAGTGCCGCAAGCAGCTAAACCCCTGAATTCAACAAATGGTTAACCTGTAACATAACAGGAGTACGAAAACATGTTAGTGGAAAAAATCATAAACAAGGAATTTACTCCTCTTGGCCCTTCTGACACAGCGTCAAAAGCACTTGCAAGGATGAATGCCTGGCAGACAACCTGTCTCCCGGTCGTTGAATCAACAACCGGGAAACTGATTGGCCAGCTGGACCTGGGAAAGCTGGCTGATCTGGAGGACGAAAGCATTTCCGTATCGGAGTTGCCCCTCGAATCGCCTGCAGCTGTATATCCTCATCAGCATATATTCGAAGTGGCACGGCAGATGCTGATGCACGAAGTGCGCATGATTTCAGTGATTGATGCCGATCATACGTTTCGCGGCATTGCCGAAAGGAAAAAAGTGCTTGAAGTCCTTTCCGAAATGCTGAATGTCTCTGTGTCCGGTTCTGTCATTTCTGTCGAGGTGGACCCCGGGGACTACAGCCTGAGCGAACTGGTGCACCTGATCGAATCGGAAAACGCCAGGATACTGGGCGTTGCGGTGGAGGCGCCGAAAGGACTCAGTGAAAATTTCCATGTCTCTTTTAAATTGAATCTGAATGATACGTCCGGGATCAGCCAGTCGTTAAGGCGGCACGGTTACGACATCCGTTCGGAAAGCCACAGTGAGTTGCTGCAGTTCGATATTTCCGACAAGGCAGATGAATTGATGCGCTATCTGGATGTATAAAGACTGGAATCCGGGGGACAGTACGCCGGAGATTTCCGGATGTCTATCGGGGGATTTCCGGATTGGTATCCCGATAGTTTCTATATTATCCCTGCCTGAATTCCTGCATTAATTTAATACGTTGATGATTCGCACTCTTACTTTTGCCACTGTCTTTTTCTTATTGTCCGGATTAAGTACTGTCCTGTCAGGCCAGGACTTGCAGGAGTCCCCCGAGAAAACCTTTCAGACTGCCCTGCAGCTTTTTCAGGAAGGCCTCTATGCTGAAGCCATCCCCCGCTTCAGGCAGGCAGCCGATCACCCGGACAACCGTATCCTGGCCGAATCGGCCGGATTTCACCTGGTGCTTGCTGTTTCTGAAATGGATCCCTCCCTTATCGAGGAAAAAACGGAATGGTTCCTTTCAAGGCATCCACATACCCGTCATTCGGGTGAATTGCTCGTTAAGCTGGGGGAGAAATACCGGGAACAGGGCGACCACCGGTCTGCACTCACACAATTCGAGCGGGCTGTCGACCTGCCGATGACAGACAGCAAGCGGGTCGAGCTGATTTATCGGATGGCAGAGACGGCGGCAGCGGATGATTCATTTGATGAGGCCCGGGACTATTTTCTGAAAGCGGCGGACCTCTACCCCGACTCCAGGTGGGCTCCGAGGGCCCTGTATGCCCGCGGCCGGCTTTACCTGGAAGAGGAAGAATATTCACTTGCGTCCGAGGCTTTTGAACTGCTTCGAACCCGGTTTCCCGAGGATGCCATGACCCGGCGGATCGGTACCGCCCTGGGAGAATCCTACTATCTGCAGCAGCGTTATGAAGAGGCGATAGAGGCATTTGATGAAGCACTCTCCCATCTGACGGGTGAAAACCGGTCGAAGGCCGTTTACCTGATTGCGGAGAGTCATAATATGCTTGACAACCTGGACGAGGCGTCACAGTATTACCGCTACTACCTCAACCGGGCGGAAGGGGAGGACCGGGCCCGTATCGCCCATTACGGCCTGGGCTGGGTATTTCATAAACAGGGTCTCTATCACTGGGCGGCCGAATCGTTTGCCAGGGCGACCGACGGGGATGATGAAACGGCGCGGAAGGCGTTGTACTACAAGGGGGCCAATGAAAAGCTTGCCGGCCGCTACAGAAGCTCTCTTGAGACATTCAGGGAATTCGGGGACCGGTACCAGGACGGCCTTTTTATTGAAGAGGCTTATTACGAATGGGCCCTCACCGCATTCCAGGCAGGAAGGTATGCCGAGTCGATCGAAATACTGCTGCCTCTTGCACGGAGAGCGGAAACGCTGCAGGAACCGGGCAAGGTTATTACCTTTTTAGGTGAGTCCTATTACGCCAATGCAGAGTATTCCCGTGCCATTGAGGCTTTTGACGTGGCCGATGAGCTTACGGACCTTGACCCGGAACTGAAGCTGCAGGCCCGGTTCCAGAGGGCATGGGTTCAGTACAGCAACCAGGCTTATCAACAGGCGCAGGGAGAATTCGAAGAGGTTTACAACAGTGCGCCGGCCAATTCCGAATTGGGGGGTGAAGCGCTTTTCTGGAGTGCGGACAGTCATTACGAGACTCGGACCTATGGTCCGGCAGCCCGACATTATGCAAGATTCATAGAGGAGAATCCGGCCCATGAGCTTGCCGGCGCAGCAAAATACGGCCTGGGCTGGAGCTATTTCATGATGGGCGACTTTGAACAGGCTATCGAGCCGTTCAGGGATTTTCAGGAGAACTATGAACCGCCTTCTATCGCCCTTTACCCGTACGATACGGATGTCCATTTGCGTATCGCGGATTCCTATTTTGCCCTGGGCGACTACGGGTCGGCACTGGATTATTACAACAGGGTAATCGGTGCAGAACCCGGTGGCGATTATGCGATGTTCCAGGTAGCCAACAGTTATTACCGGATGGACCAGAATTTCGATGCGGTTACGGAATTTCGCCGGATGCTCAGAATTTATCCGTACAGTTCCCTGAGAGAACAGGCTCAATACAATATTGCCTATATCTATCTGAATACGGGCAATTATGAGCAGTCCGTCAGTGAATTCAGAACGGTCATCGAACAGTACCCGCAGACGGAGTGGGCGGCCCGCTCCCAGTACAACATCGGGGATGCCTATTACAACGCGGGGGATTATGAAGAAGCCATCAATGCCTACGGTGAGGTGCTTGAAAGATATCCTCAAAGCGACTATGTCCTTGAAGCCATTGACGGCATTCAGTTTGCCCAGTTATCCGGAGGGGACGAGGATACGAGTACGGGCATGCTTGAGGAATTCCTGGATGACAATCCCGTTTCTGAAACCGCCGACCGGCTGAGGTACCGGCAGGCTGAAAACAGGTACCGCTCCGGTGACTACAGTGCGGCGGTGGATGAGTTCAGACAGTATATCCGGATTACGAACCGAACGGACCTGCTGCCGGAGGCCTGGTACAACCTGGCCGAATCCTATCTGCGCACCGACAGGAGGGAAGAGGCTGTTGAAAGCTATGCCACCATTGTGGAAGAGTATCCGGAAAGTGAAAGGGCCGCCATGGCCCTGGGCCAGCTGGGCGAACTGGCCGCCGGGGACGGAGACCACCGGTCAGCCCTGGATTACTACCGGCAGTTGAGTGACATGGGTTCCAGATACCGGACACAGGCATACATCGGGATGGGATCTTCAAGTCTCGCACTGGGAAATACGGAGGATGCGCGGCGCTATTTTGAAACCGTCCTGGAAGAGTCTCCGGATAACCCTGCAGCGAATCTGGGGATAGCGAATATACGGCTCTCGGAAGAGCGTTTTGAAGAGGCCAGGGATCTCTACCGGCTGGTGTCCGGTGAAAGTTCGACGGAAACCGGCGCTGAAGCTCAATTCAAACTGGGGCTCTCGTATCAGGAAGAGGGAGATTATGAAGAAGCGTTAAGGGAATATGCCCGGGTCAGCGTTTTATATGAAGCCTATGACATCTGGGTGGCGGAAGCCAAATACCGTTCTGCAGAGATACATATTCTGCAGGGAAACAGGGGCGACGCCGTCAATGTGCTGAATGATGTGACTGATAATTATCCGGATACAGAAGCGGCTGAGAAGGCAAGAAGGCTTTTAGACAGGAATTAATATGAATCAATCCGTATCGGGTTCCGTCAGGCTGCGCGGAACGCTTTCCCTTCCACCTGACAAGTCGATTTCCCACAGGGCGGCCCTGTTTGCAGCTATAGCGGACGGCAGGAGCGTCATCGGAAACTATTCCCCCGCTGCAGATCCCCAGAGCACGTTGCGCTGCCTGCAACAGCTGGGGGTGCCGGTTGACCGGGAAAACGGGTCGGTACAGATAAGCGGAGTCGGGCGGGATGGACTGCAGGTTCCCCGGGGGGATCTTGACTGCGGCAATTCAGGGACGACCATGCGGCTTCTGACAGGCATGCTTGCCGGTGCGGGCATCCCGGCCCGCCTGACGGGGGACGCTTCACTGAGCGGCCGGACCATGAAACGAATTATTGATCCGCTGGCCCGCATGGGGGCTGTTATTTCCGGCACAAAGGGTGAATATGCACCTCTGGTGATTGAGAACCGGCAGCGCATCAGGGGGATCCGTTACCCGCTGCCCATTGCCAGCGCACAGCTGAAATCGGCCATTCTGCTGGCGGGCCTGTTCGGTGAGGATGACACGGAAGTTGTCGAACGGTTTCCCAGCCGGGATCATACGGAAAGGCTGCTGCAGCTCCGGGTGGAACCGTACGAGGGGGGGCGGATAATCCGCAGCTCCAAAGATGACCCGCTGCCCGAGCAGAACTACACGGTGCCGGGAGACTTTTCTGCCGCTGCCTTCTGGCTTGTGGCAGGTGCCGTTCATCCCGATGCGGAAATCGTTCTGGCCGGCATGGGCCTGAATCCCAGCCGGACGGCAGCTCTGCAGGTTCTTCAGGAAATGGGCGCCGATATCGAAATTGAAGAGTCCGGTGAATCCGGTTCGGAACCTCTGGGAACCGTGACCGTCCGGAGTTCGGAATTGAGGGCTGTTAAACTGGATCCGGACCTTGTGCCGAATTGTATCGATGAACTGCCCGTACTTATGGTGGCCATGTGTTTTGCCGAAGGGCGGTCTGACATATCCGGAGCCGGCGAGCTGCGTCATAAAGAGACAGACCGGCTGCGGGCCATGGCTGCGGTGCTGGCATCGGCTGGAGAGACGTTTGAAATAAGTGAAGATGGTATCCGGATCAGCGGCCGCGGCATTCACCGGCCGGCCCCCGCCCGTTATCAAAGTGAGCACGACCACCGTATCGCAATGGCTGCGGCTGTTATGGCCCTGATGTCAGATGGAAATTCTGTTATAAATGATGCTGAAGCCACGGCGATTTCCTATCCCGGTTTCTGGACGGACCTTGAGCGGCTGACTGACTGATGTTCATATTCATGCCCGCCTGCTGCAGATGATACGTCAATTTACGACAGGATGAGAGAGCTGTTCTGACAAGCCCACAGCGAGCCGCGGTCTTCTATGTCAATACGTCATATTACGGGGCCGGTCCCTCTATTGGCATCATCGTTGCTTTTACATAATCAGAGTAAGCGGTACAGCTATGAATTATTGGTACAGTTATTGAATTATTTTGAACAGCTATAACAGCTATAACAGTTTTACAGTGTTTTTCCGACAGAATAATTCTAAAACAAAACGATTTTATTAACCGAATAAATTAAACGAAACAACGATTATGGGTAAGATTATAGGAATTGATCTGGGTACAACGAATTCTTGTGTTTCCGTTATGGAGGGCAATGAACCGGTGGTTATTCAAAATTCAGAAGGCGGGCGGACAACACCGTCGGTTGTCGCCTTTTCCAAAGACGGGGAACGTCTGGTTGGAGCTCCCGCCAAACGGCAGGCGATTACCAACCCTGAAAAAACCGTCTCCTCAATTAAACGGTTCATGGGCCGGCAATTTGCTGAGGTGAAGGGGGAAATCGACCAGGTTTCCTATAAGGTGGCCAAGGCAGACGACGGCACCGCCCGGGTTCAGATTGACGATCGCATGTATGCGCCGCAGGAAATTTCAGCGATGATCCTTCAGAAAATGAAGCAGACCGCTGAGGAATACCTGGGCGAAAAAGTGACGGAAGCGATTGTTACTGTTCCCGCATATTTTAATGATGCCCAGCGGAAAGCGACACAGGAAGCCGGAAAGATTGCCGGCCTTGAGGTTAAACGAATTATCAATGAGCCGACAGCAGCTTCCCTGGCCTACGGACTGGACAAAAAAGATACTGACCAGACGATCGTCGTATATGACCTTGGAGGCGGTACATTCGATGTGTCTATTCTTGAGCTTGGTGACGGGGTTTTTGAAGTGAAATCCACCAGCGGGGATACGCACCTGGGAGGGGATGATTTCGACCAGAAAGTTATCCGGTTTCTGGCAGACCAGTTTAAAAAAGATGAGGGTGTGGACCTCACGAAGGACCCGATGGCGATGCAGCGTCTGAAAGAAGCGGCTGAAAAAGCCAAGATTGAGCTCTCCAGCTCGCAGAAAACCAATGTGAATCTTCCGTTTATCACAGCGACGGATGCCGGCCCGAAACATCTCAATATCGATATTACGCGGTCCAAATTTGAACAGCTGGTGGACAGCCTGGTGAAACGTACCGTCAAGCCTTGTGAAAAAGCGCTGAAAGATGCAGGCATCAGCAAGAGTGAAATCGACCAGGTGATTCTGGTCGGCGGTTCCACCCGGATACCCAAGATCCAGGAAGTGGTCAAGGAATTCTTCGGCAAGGATCCGAGTAAAGGTGTGAATCCTGATGAAGTGGTTGCCATCGGAGCAGGCATACAGGGCGGTGTAATGTCCGGTGATGTTGAGGATGTTGTCCTCCTCGACGTAACGCCCCTTACGCTGGGTATCGAGACCCTGGGCGGTGTGATGACCAAACTGATCGAGTCGAATGCGACGATCCCGACCAGCAAGACAGAGACATTCTCTACAGCGGCGGATAATCAGAACAGTGTAGAGATCCATGTCCTGCAGGGAGAACGTGCCCGGTCGCAGGATAACCGCACGCTCGGTCGTTTCCATCTTGACGGTATTCCGCCCGCCCCGCGTGGTGTGCCACAGATTGAAGTCACCTTTGATATCGATGCGAATGGTGTTTTGAATGTCAGCGCCAAAGACAAGGGAACGGGCAAAGAGCAGAGCATCCGCATAGAGCAGAGCTCCGGGCTTACTGACGAAGAGGTCAAAAAGATGCAGCAGGCCGCCGAAGAGCATGCCGATGAGGATCAGAAGATCCGTGACCGCGTCGAAAAGCTGAATCAGGCAGACAGCCTTATATTCTCAACCCGGAAGCAGCTTGATGAGTACGGTGACAAAATCTCCGAAGAGAATAAAACCAAAATCGAAGAGGCTGTTGAAAACCTTGAAAAAGCTAAAAATGACGAGAACGTCGAGGAAATCGATACGGCCATTGAGGAAGTGAACCAGGTTTGGGCGAATGCGTCCCAGGAGATCTACCAGGCTTCCGAAGAGGCACAGCAGGGAGAACCGTCCGCCGATAACGGCGCTTCCGGTGAAGGCAGCCAGGATGAGGATGCTGTTGATGCCGATTTCGAAGTGGTTGATGAGGAAGATGAGAATAAGGACAAAAAATAGGCAGACAGTAGCATAACCGTCCGGCAGGGCACATCCTGTCTCGCCGGTCAGTGCCTGTACTGATAAGTCTGCGGCCATTCGGCTGCAGGCTTTTTTTTGTGTGCCCGGCAGCCGGCGTGAGGTTTTTTTATGTCCCGGCAGCTGGCGGGGTCTTGTGTGAGTCTCCTGCGGGGCTGCTGAATCAGGGACGGCACTTTACGTGCTGAATGCTTATTTTCAGGGTATGAAAATTCTCGGTATAGAATCTTCCTGTGATGAGACTGCAGCGGCAGTCTATACGCCGGAGGACGGGATCCTGTCGAATATAATTGCTTCCCAGGCGATACATGAAACGTTTGGAGGGGTGGTTCCTGAACTGGCATCCCGCGCACATCACAAAACCATTTCAAAGACCGTCGGGCAGGCCCTGGAGGAAGCGGGAGTATCCATGGATGAGATAGGTGCTGTCGCCGTTACCAACGGCCCCGGACTGATGGGCTCACTGCTGGTCGGACTGAGTTTTGCCAAAGGTCTTGCACTCTCGAATAACAAGCCGCTGGTCGGTGTAAATCACATCGATGCCCATATGTATGCGAATTTTATTGATCATCCGGCACGGTATCCGTTCGTATGCCTTACGGCATCAGGCGGGCATACCCGTCTGGTTTCTGTCCGGGAGCCGTTTATGCAGGACGTACTGGGAAAAACCCGTGACGACGCTGCCGGTGAGGCATTCGACAAGATTGGAAAAGTGCTGGGCCTGCCCTACCCCGGAGGGCCTGAAATCGACAAGCGTGCCCGGCGCGGCGATCCCGGTTTCCATTCCTTTCCGAAAGCCATGCTCAGCAGTGGATTTGAATTCAGCTTTTCAGGGCTGAAGACGAATCTGCTCTATTATACCCGGGAAAAGGGAGAGGAGTTCATCAGCGGGCATCTGGATGACATCTGTGCAAGTGTGTCTGAAGCGATTACCGCCGTTTTGGCGGAAAAGCTGAAGCGTGCTGTGAAAAAAACCGGGGTGCCGGTCATGATGCTGGCGGGCGGGGTGTCTGCGAACAGTATGCTGCGGACCAAAGTGAAACAGACAGCTGAAGAGCTGAATGTGGATCTGCTGATTCCCCGGCCTGAATATTGCACCGACAATGCGGCCATGATTGCCGTGACCGGGTACATGAAAGCGGCAAAAGGGGAATTCGACGGGATGGAGCTGAAACCCTTTGCCCGGGTCGACTGAGGCCGGAACGCAGGCTCCTCCCTGTTTTATTCACCTGTTTTTATTTCACCCGTACTTTCGGCAGGTCTCAACCGCCAGCCGGTCTGCCAGATTGTTCAGTTCGTTATCAGAGTGACCTTTCACCTTGATCCACCTGACCTCGTGGGGTTTCATCGCTTCCAGCATCTGCTCCCAGAGGTCCCTGTTTTCCACCGGTTTCCTGTCTGCCTTGCGCCACCCTTTTCTCTGCCAGTTGTAGATCCACTTTTTTTGAAAGGTATTGATGATCAGGGCGCTGTCACTGTGTATTTTGACGATACACGGTTTTTTCAATGCCCGCAATGCTTCTATGACTGCCTGCATTTCCATCCGGTTATTGGTTGTAGCCGGCGTTCCCCCCGAAAGTTCTTTCCTTCTGCCGTCAGCGATTAAAATTGCCCCCCAGCCGCCCGGCCCGGGATTGCCGCTGCAGGCCCCGTCCGTATAGACGGTCACTTCTTCCTTATCCTGTACCCTGTCGCTTTTCTGTTCATTCATGATGATGACCGTTGGCTATATGGCTTCGTAGTGATAATCGTTGGCTGGATGTATCTGCAGGCTGTGAAGTGAATATGGTTGGGTTGCATGGCTGTGGGTTGCATGGCTGTGGGGTTGCAGGGTTGCATGGCTGCAGGGTTGTGGGGTTGTATAGCTGTATAATTGTATAGCTGTATGGTGGCATATCAGACCTGCCATTCAGGCTAAATATACAAGCGGCTGATTTTTTCAAGCTCCCTGTTCATTTTTCCGGCACTTTCGGCAACCCCTTTTTTCCAGTTTTTCCCGGAGCCGGCATAGATAATCGAACGGCTGGAACTTACAACCGGAATTCCCTGGTGGCCGGCCAGAATTGAATAGAGATCGGCGGTGCTGCCTCCCTGGGATCCTATTCCCGGTATCAGAAGGGATGCCGTGGGGTAGGCACTGAGCACTCCTTTGATATCGGCCGGATACGTGGCGCCCACCACCATGCCGATATGGGTCTTGCTCAGTTCCATTTTTCTGCGCAGCTGATCTGCTATATATTCCGCCAGGGAACCGCGTCCTTCAAAGCGGCGGAGCAAAAGGTCGTTGGCCCCCGGATTTGACGTGAGTACCAGGGAATAGATGGCCCGGGAGGAGTCGCCGGTAAACGGGTCGAGGGTTTCAAAGCCCATGAGCGGATTAAGCGTAACGGCATCGGCATCAAATCTGTCAAAATAGGCTTTTTTATATTGTTCGGCGGTGGATCCGATATCTCCCCGCTTGGCATCGCTGATGATGATTTTATCCCCCGGTATTCGCCTGGTCACTCGCTCATAGACATTCAGTCCCCCCGGTCCGAGTGCTTCAAAAAATGCAAGATTGGGTTTATACGCACAACAATAGTCCTGGGTGGCGTCAATGATTTCTGCGCAGAATTGTTCTACATACCGTTCTGCCTCAGGGAAGTCCTCCTTTATACTGTCAGGTATCAGGTCGGGATTCGGATCCAGTCCGACACAGAGAACCGTTTTATTGTGTTGCACAGCTCCCAGGAGCTTGTCTGTATATTCCATTCCGGTTAATAGTATTTTGGTTGGCAAGATAAAGATTAATACATAAAATTGAGCCACCTGTTAATATATTCGGCGCCTGAATGAAAAAAGATGATATGCACTGGTTTGAAGATTGGTTTGACAGTCCTTTTTATGATCTGCTCTACGCCAACAGGAATGAGGAGGAAGCTGCCCGGCTGGCCGCTCTGATTGAGGAAATCCTTCCGCCGGCTCAATTTACCGACATACTGGACCTGGGCTGCGGCCGGGGAAGGCACTCGCTTACCCTTGCCCGGAGGGGGTACAGAGTGACCGGAATCGATCTATCGGAAGAAGCCATCCGCCAGGCCCGGAAAAAGGCTGAGGGGAGCGGCATTACAGGAGTTGAATTCCATATTTCGGATATGCGCAATCCTCTGGATCAGTCCTTCGATGCGGTGCTCAATCTGTTCACCTCGTTCGGGTACTTTAAAGAGGACAGTGAAAATATCAGGGTCTTTGAAAGTATATACAAGATGCTCAGGAAAGACGGAATCCTGTTACTGGATTACATGAATGCCGACTGGGTCCGGTCAACGTATGAACCGTCCGGGGAAGGGGAATTCAGGAATGTCCAATACAGGATAACCCGGTATATCGAAGATGACGTTATATACAAGGAGATCCGGTTTGAAGGCCGCGAGCTGGAAGAGCCTCTGACGTATGTGGAACAGGTGAAACTTTACGACGTGGAATGGTTCCTGCAGACGTTTGAGCACTGCGGATTCAGTGTTGAAAAGCTTATGGGCAATTACCGGGGCGAGGTTTATAATCCGACATCCAGCTCGAGACTGGTGATGGTAGTCCGGAAGAAGCCGTCTTCCTGAGAACGGCAGGCCGCTATGAACGATTGTTGCTGTAAGACGCTTTAAAAGAGCCGCTGTAAACTACTGTTAAGCTGTAAATGCTATAAAGTTGTAAATTATAACACAGTCTCGTCAAAGACTTCTTCCACACCGTGCGGCGGCCGCTGGAGGGTCCAGGTTTCAAAATAGAATTTGCGTTCCGTCCGGACCCGCTTTCCGTTGATTGAAAAGAAACGAAACCGGTCGGAAACCAGCTCTTTCAGCGGGAAGAAAAAATCCCGGTAGATGTTCTCTTTTGAAAAAAGATGCAGGTCAAATCCCTGATGCGCCTTTTCCTTGTAAAGGACCAGTTCATCTCTCATCAGTGTTTCGCGGAGGGGGGTTTTGCGGTGGCCCACATTGCTGCCGGAATCTATATGAAGACTGTCCAGACTGCTTTTGGGCTGGCTTTCACGGGTTAACAGGATGGCCTGCCAGATATCCGTCTCTTTCAGGGCCTCGCCAATATCCGTGGACTCACCTTTTTCCGTAAAAAAACGGTAGCCGGACAGCGCCTGCCGGAGCTTGTCCAGTACGGCCGGGTACCCGTCAAGCGTATCCAGCCCGAAATGATTCAGGTCAAGCCGGCTTCCGCTCAGGTAAAACCTGGAATAAGTCGGGTCGGGCCTCATGAACTCCTCA
Source organism: Balneolaceae bacterium (assembly GCA_040905285.1). Classification (GTDB taxonomy): domain Bacteria; phylum Bacteroidota; class Rhodothermia; order Balneolales; family Balneolaceae; genus JBBDRV01. The sequence continues at coordinate 14,893 of JBBDRV010000230.1, forward strand.
ATCGACTGGGTAAGGTCCTGCGAATCGCGGTCGGTATGACGGCCCCGCAAGTCATCCATTCGAAGATCATGTTCATAAATCAATTTAAAAATATCCATCGGCTGTTGTTGAAAGCGGGTTGACGATTGAAAAGACCGGTTCAGAAGACCGGTTCAGTTGGGACAGGCCTGTAAATAAGGGACAGTGCCTGCAAATAAGGAACAGTAAAGTTGGAACAGGGGCCTGCAAAGATAATCCCTGCACATGAAGACTGTGCCTGACTGTAAAAATACAAGTCTCTGCACATGGAGACTGTGTCTGACAGTAAAATACGAACCGTATCTGTCTATAAAAAAAGTCCTGACGGATAAACGTCAGGACTTTTTTAAAAATTCAACGGTGGCTTTACCGCTGTTACAGCGCCGTGGCAATAACCAGGGCGATAACAGCGATGAGCTTCAGCAGAATATTGAGGGAGGGGCCGGAGGTGTCTTTTAACGGGTCCCCCACGGTGTCCCCGGTTACGGTGGCCTTGTGTGCATCGGAGCCTTTGCCATAAGTTTCTCCGTCGATAACAATACCCGCCTCAATCATTTTTTTGGCATTGTCCCAGGCACCGCCGGCATTGGCCTGAAAGATGGCCATCAGCACGCCGACGACCGTTACACCTGCCAGCAGCCCGCCCAGCGCCTGCGGACCGAAGATAAAGCCGACCAGGACCGGCGCCAGTATAGCCAGGAGACCCGGGGTGATCATCTCCCGGAGGGCGGATTTTGTGGAGATTTCTACACATTTGCTGTATTCAGCCGACCCGTGAGCCGCATCAAAGGTTTTTTTGTCTGCATCCGACCATTCTTTCTGGTCAATGCCTTCATTTTTCCGCATTACGGATAATGCTGCCTTGAGCGGGGGAATACTGGCAAACTGACGACGCACTTCTTCAATCATCGCCTTGGCCGCACGGCCGACGGCATTCATTGAAAGTGAAGAAAAGACA
>JBBDRV010000231.1:0-15759 GCA_040905285.1 Balneolaceae bacterium
TGGGAATGGTGAATATCAATACAAACCCCGCACCTACAATCATTCTTGTACTGTCTGAAACAGCTGCCCGAACCTCTGAAATGCTCATTTTGTGTAAAAATATGGTAATGACACCAACGATGAACAGGATGGTTCCCGGAAGGTACAAAGGGGTGCTCACGGCGGAGATTGTAGATCCGAGTATCTCCTGCCAGCCAACCTCAAAGCTCAAAAAGGCTTCCCGGATCGGAAGTTGATGCAGCCTGCTCAGAACCAGCAGCAGAGCCAGCAGCAGATAAGGGACCCAGGCTCTCGTGAGCGTCAAACCCGGCTTCCTCACCTCTTGATCCGCTCCCACCGTCAGAGATCCGATCCAGGTGGCCGGCCAGCTCCTTTCCGGCGGGAAATCCCACCGGTCATCCGGAAGAAGAAACCCGCGGTTTGCCGCATACGTCACGATGGGAAGACCGACGAGGGCTCCGATCAGGGACGGAAATTCCGGCCCTAAAAAGAGGCCCGTAAGAACATAGGGGACGGTAAAGGCCAGCCCCCCAAAGAGTGCAAACGGAAGAATCGGCAGACCTTCCCTCCAGGATCGGTTTTTACCGAAGAAACGGGTCATCATAAAAACCATCAGCAGAGGCATCAGAGTGCCGACAATAGCGTGCAGAATGGCAACGCGGGAGGTTACGATCAGCAGATAATCCATCATGGAGATGCCTGCGGACGCCAGCTGCAAACCCACTTCCGCACTTTCCAGTCCGGCCTGCACGCCGATGAGTATCGGAGTCCCGACGGCCCCGAAGGTCACGGAGGTACTTTGCACCATCAAACCCAGCATGACGGCGGCAAAGGCCGGATACCCCAGAGCCAGCAGCAGGGGGGCAACGATTGCGGCAGGAGTCCCGAAACCGGCGGCCCCTTCCAGAAACGACCCGAATAGCCAGGCGATAATGACCACCTGAACTCTCCGGTCCGAGCTGACGTCGGCAAAGCTCTGCCGAATCAGACTGATTCCTCCCGAGTACTTCAGGAAATTCAGCAACAGAATGGCGCCGAAAATAATCCAGAGGATATCGAACGTGATAAACAGTCCCTGTACAGATGAAGCAACGATATTGAGAAAAGAAAAATCCCATACAGTATATGCGACAATGATTGTCACACCCAGGACAACAGGCATGGCAATTTTCGCTGCAATTCGGAAAACGACCAACAGAATGCCGGCAAGCAGGATCGGCAAAAAAGCCAGAAACGCGAGAGTGATTAGTGACATAAACCCCGACCTGTAAGAATGAGACTAGGACAATTCCCTACGTAATAAAACCTCCTTCGTCATCCGGACCTCCACGATTGACCCTGCGAACCGCGACCTCCGGGACCAGCCCGCGCTGCACGCCGGGTCCGAAACCTCGTACATGGTGTCCTGACGGGCTTTGGATCCGAAGCCAGGCCACAGCACGCCGGGTCCGAAACCAGGTTCGGGAACACCGGATATTGAAGAAAACTTCTGATTTTTCAAAACTTCCGGAGTAAATCTCACTGGCGGACCTGTATGGCTTCTACCCAGTGCCTCGGTTTTACACCGGTAAAATGCTCAATCTGATGACGACAACTGAAGCCGTTGGCAATCAAAAGAGTCCCCTCCTTCATCCTTCTTACTGCCGGAAACAGAACCATCTCCCCGATTTTTTCCGACAGGTCATAGTGCTCTTTTTCATAGCCGAAAGATCCCGCCATCCCGCAACAACCCGACGGAATCTCTTCCACCTTCCGGCCGGTTTTTTCATCGATGATTTTCATGGTATCCGTCCCGTACAGAGCCTTTTGATGACAATGCCCGTGAATAAGAAGATCTCCTGCAACAGATTCGAACTCCCCGGAGAGAGCGCCCTTCTCCATTTCCCCGGCTAAAAAAACATCGATCATCACCACCTGTTCCTGCAAGCGGGCTGCGAGCTTTTCATCTTCTATCAGATCGGGAAAATCGTCATTCAGAGCCGAAGCACAGCTGGGCTCGCAGACCACGATTTTCAACCCCCGGTCGAGAAATCTCCGCAGGCCTTCGATCGTACCGGCTCCCTCTTTTTTTGCCTGACGTAAAAATCCGTGTGAAATTTTCGGTCGCTGGCAACATCCGGTGTTGGCCAGCAGCACTTCGTATCCACACGAATTCAGCAACCGGAGAGCCGCAATTCCGATATTCGGTTCATGGAAATTCAAATACGTATCCGCAAACAGAACCACTTTTTTTGAGCTCATGTACGAGTTGTTTTTCTCAAACCACTTGTCAAACGGCTCCCGGGTATAGGCGGGCAGTATTCTCCTTTTGTCGAAACCGGACAGCGACTGCAGCGCCGAGCGGAACAATTTCTTTTTTTGGACAAAGTTCGCGATGCCGGAAAAGGTTCCCGACAGGCGGGAAGCCGCTTTGGAAGAGCCTCCGATCATCCGGTCCCGCACGGTAATGCCGTGCTCATCATAATACATTTGCAGAACGTCACTCTTCATTCTGGCCATATCCACGTTGCTGGGACATTCCGACTTGCAGGCTTTGCAGGAAAGACAGAGATCCAGGACCTGGTGAAGACGCTCTCCCGCGAGACCATCCTCGTCGAGCTGACCGGACATCGCCAGTCGCAGGGCATTCGCCCGTCCCCTCGTCGAATGCTCCTCATCCCGGGTCGCTTTGAAGCTGGGGCACATGGTTCCGCCCAGCATCTTTCTGCACTCGCCTACCCCCGTGCACATATGTACGGATTCCCTGAAACTGCTTTCGGCCCGGTACTGAAACTCCGTCTGTACCGGCCGGTCGGCATAGCCCGTACCGTAACGGAGATTGGAGTCCATACCGGGAGCATTCACGATTTTGCCGGGATTCATCAGGTCTTCCGGATCAAACAGGTGCTTGACCTCCCTGAAAGTATTGTACAGACGAGTCCCGAAAAAACGCTCGTTAAAAGCACTTCGGACCAACCCGTCTCCGTGTTCCCCACTCCAGGACCCGCCATATTTCATCACCCGCTCAAACACTTCTCCGGCAATACTTTTCAGGTTTTCAACATCACCCGCCTGACGAAGGTCCAGAATCGGTCTGACGTGAATCACTCCCACACTGGCGTGGGCATACATCGACACGTCTGTATTGTGCTTCCTGCATATTTCCAGTACCTCCCCGATGTAGTCCGGCAGGTCATCCGGAGGGATACAGGCATCTTCAATAAACGGCAGCGGCTTTTTTTCGCCGCTCAACCCCAGCATCAGCCCCAACCCTTTTTTCCGGACAATCCAGACATCTTCATATTCTCTTCCCTCGGCAAACACCGGATAGGAATATCCCAGACCCGTCTTTTGCAGGTGTTGAACCATTTCCGCGGGCTTTTCCATCACCTCCCCGGCAGTATCCGCATAGAATTCCGTGATCAGTACGGCGGCAGGATCCCCCTCGATAAAATGGCAATGACGGCTCGTCGTCAGATTTTTCCGGCTTAACCTCAATACCGTTCTGTCCAGTATTTCGATGGCAGCCGGTTGAAAATCGAGCATGGAACTCACCGCCCGCAACGCCTCGTCGAGTTCGGAAAAATGAACAACCGCGACAGATTTGAATGCCGGAAGGGGTTCAAGATTGATTTTTACTTCGAGAATGGTTGCCAGGGTACCTTCGCTGCCGGTGATCAGTTTTGACAAATTCCAGGATTCGCTGTGAATGAACTCATCCAGATTATACCCGCCAACCCTCCTCATCACTTTTGGGAAGCGCTTCTCGATCTCCTCCCGGTTCTGTTGAACAATGGCAGAAAACCGACTGTAGATCTCTCCTTCCCGTGTTATTTGCTGTGCCTTTTCCCGGACGGCCTCCAGCGGAAGCTCTTTCAGCAAGAGCTCTGTTCCGTCCGTCAGCAGAATCCTGGCTTCGAGTATGTGATCGACCGTTTTGCCATACAGAATGCTTTTGGTCCCGGATGAATTGTTTCCGACCATTCCGCCGATATTGGCCCGGCTGGACGTCGCCGGATCGGGAGCAAAATGCAGGTGATAGTTTGACAACTCCTCATTCAGCTCGTCCCGGACCAGGCCGGGCTGAACCCGTGCCCATCTCTCCTCTTCGTTGATTTCCAGAATCCGGTTCATATACTTCGAAAAATCCAGCACCAGCGCTTCACCGACAGTCTGTCCCGCCAGACTGGTTCCACCTCCCCGCGGCAGAATGTTGATCTTGTTCCTGCGGGCGGTTTCAACGGCGATTTTAACATCGGACTCGTCCTTCGGCAGTACAATCATCAGAGGTTCGATCTGATAGATGCTGGCATCCGTCGAGTACATCCCCAACGAATATTTATCATCCAGAACATCTCCTTTCATCCGGGCCTTTAACTCAGAGACAGCAGCTTGTTTTTTATCCATAGGTTTGCCTCACCGGGCCTGTGTCCGTCGTCCTTCTAGTCTGTACGAAAGTCGGGATTTTCCGTCACACGGATATTTTCCTTTTCAAAGCGATCCATGTACAGTTCAATCCTCTTTTTTGCCACATCCAGACTCTGGTTGTTCAGATTGATATTCAGCAGGTCGATGAACCAGGGAGCTTTCGCGTCCTCGAGTACATACACCCGGGCGATCTCATGAGAGATCGGCAATGTTGTGGTTTTCGATGAGTCAAACACATCCCTGTCGTCCGCATTCAACAACTTTTCGTACTCTTCTTCGAGGAGATTTTGAAACAGTTCCGGGGTAAACACGTCCCCTGCCTGCCGGCCGGTTTCCGGATCGTCCTCCGTCAGTCTTGCCCCCTTGTGAACCCATTCCCAGAGAATACTCAACCGGATTTCACCCGTCGCCATGTCTTCCATCAGATACAGAATGTCGTCATTTCCGAAGAAATCAGCCGGCTTCAGCGCCGCCGCCTGCATCCCCTGGCCAAAGGCATTTCCATACTGCAGGGCAACACTCAACAGATTGCGAGCCCCACGGATCGTCCGGGCCGCCGGTTCGAGTGCGATCAACCCCTCTTCATCCTCCCCGGTGTACGTCAGCGGCGGAAATTCCCGCCCCAGCTGATTCGGCCGGGCTTCTTTCTCCCATACGGGTCGTATGATATGGACCATTTTCCAGTGCGCAACCCATTTTCCACTGGCTCCTTCGCGCTGTTCCCGTTCTGCACCGGCCAAAGCTTTTTTCATGCTGTCCGCCACACCTTTTTCCGATCCGACCGGAATATTGGGTTCCATTCCTCCCTGCCAAAGGGCGAAATTGCCGTTCCGGTCGGGAGTGTTGACTGCACGACGCACCCGATCTTCGTAATTCCGCATATATCCGTACGTCATGGTAATTTCTTCGATATTGGGATGGACAAAGCGGTCATCCCAGCTCATGGCATCCGCCACACTGTTGATATAATCCCACCGGCCGGTATTAAACCCGACAAAATGCCGGCCGAGAGCTGCCCGGATTTCCATCAGCTGAAAAGTCGCCTCCAGCTGTTCGATCAGCACGTACACCTTGATCAAACCTGTCTCCAGACCGAGCTCCTGCTCAAGGGCTGTAATCATCTCATTCCAGAGCGCCGCTTCCCCGGCCGTCTGGATTTTGGGCAGATACAACACCATTGACGATCCGGCGTTTTGCAACGCTTTGTAATTATTCACCACATACAAAACCAGATCGACAAGAGAAGCTGCCGCAGCGTCGCCGGATTCATCACGAATATGACGGTCGTCGAGATGGAGTCCCCGTACACGGAAAATTTTTGTGGTGAACTCCAGTTGCCTCTTCCAGTTCCGTACGATCTCCCGGCCGAAGAAATCGGTCGCCCAGTGGTTCATCTCGCCTGCAACCTGTTCTGCAGCCTTTAAAAACAGCGGATCCCCGTGGATCGCAAGTTTCAGGTTGCGTTGATTGTCCAGAGACATGGTCGAAATCTGTCCGAGCGCATCCTCCCCGTCAAACATCCAGCCGTCCGCTCCTGAGAGTAACGCATACGCGACGTTCCGAATACTGCTCTCGACGGGAGCGTTCGGCTTCGCCGCCGGACCTGTTCCCTGTATCCATTGACGCTGCAAATCCCCGGGGATCTCAGAGCCTTCGAAATTCCCGTCCCGGGCATCCTGCACATGGATATCGGTGCGGGGAATGTTGCTCTCCGAATCAAGAAACCGGATTTTTCTCTGATGCTGCCGGCGTTCTTTCCTTCGTTGAAGACGCCCGGCCATCGTTTCCCGGATCTCCCGGTTAAATCCCGTCAGACTTTGAAGAGTTGAAAGAGTTTCAGGCGTGTAAACATCCCGGTATTTTTCTCTCAGATCTCCCCTGATCCGCATTCTATTCCGATTCATATTTTCCATGGATTATCAATCTTTCCTGTCCTGTGAACAGGAATAATTTAATTATTTTATTCAAAGTGGCAATATTCTCTCACCGATCTGCCGGTTCCGAATGCGCAAAGAAGCCGGCCCCCTTAGCTTACACAACTAAATTCTGGATAAATATGAGGAACTTTACGGCTTGATCAGAAGATAATTGAAAACAGTAATCGATTGGATTGATATTTAAAAGTAGTACCTGTGCAGTACCCGACCCAAATAAAAAAGCCCTAAACTGCTATTTTAAACAGTTAAGGGCTTCGTTCATGTAGCGTGGGAGGGAGTCGAACCCTCGGCCTCCGGGTTATGAATCCGACGCTCTTACCACCTGAGCTACCACGCCATCTATCATCCTTTGGATATTCTTTTTAATATAACACTTTCACCAGCAATGGTGAAGTGCTTTTTCCCGGGAAGTCGTGCAGACTGGGCAATAGTTCGCTTTTCAACTCAACACACCCTGTCAATCCCCACTGCCGCCCGTCCGTAAAACATATACGCAAATAATCTAACTGACGTTTTTTTTCAGAATTTGTCCAGATGTCACAGAATCATGGCACAGGGGGGCTGCCGGTCAGGGCGTCGTTGAAATTATTGATCCTACGCAAATGGAAAACAATCTTTATCTTGAGGCGAATCAGGGATATTTTCAGAATTCTAAAATTTAACTGACCCTACACAGCAGGTAAAAAAGTAAGAAGATGGCAAAAAATATAACAGAGCGGACTCAAGATTACTCTCAATGGTACCTGGATGTGGTCAGAGAGGCAAAACTGGCTGACCATTCTCCGGTTCGGGGATGCATGGTCATCCGGCCGAACGGGTTCGCCCTGTGGGAAAATATGAAGCAGGCTCTTGATAAGATGTTCAGCGAAACGGGTCATGAAAATGCCTATTTCCCCCTGTTTATTCCCAAATCCTTTTTATCAAAGGAAGCACAGCACGTGGAGGGGTTTGCCAAGGAATGCGCTGTCGTTACCCACAGCCGGCTCAAAAGCGTCGATAACGGCGTGGAAGTGGATCCTGCCTCCAGACTGGAGGAAGAGCTGATTGTCAGGCCGACGTCCGAAACGATCATCTGGGATTCCTACCGCGGATGGATACAATCCTACAGGGACCTTCCCATACTGATCAACCAATGGGCCAATGTGGTTCGATGGGAAATGCGAACCCGGCTGTTTCTCAGGACCATGGAGTTCCTCTGGCAGGAAGGGCACACGGCCCATGCCACCCGTGACGAGGCTGTCGGGGAAACCCTGCAAATGCTGGATGTCTACAGGACCTTTGCGGAAGATTATATGGCCATGCCTGTGATAACAGGCGTCAAGACGGAGTCAGAGAGATTCGCAGGCGCTGTAGACACGTATTGCATTGAAGCCATTATGCAGGACGGGAAAGCTCTGCAGGCGGGAACATCCCACTTCCTCGGCCAGAACTTTGCCAGGGCGTTCGACGTTAAATTCCAGGATGAGGACGGGGAGCATAAATATGTCTGGGCTTCCAGCTGGGGGGTGTCGACCCGGCTTGTCGGCGGACTAATAATGACTCATTCAGATGACCAGGGACTGGTTATCCCCCCAGGCTGGCTCCGGTCCAGGTGGTGATCGTGCCTATCTACAGAAATGATGAACAGCGGCAGGCCGTTCTCGATTATGCCTCGCTTGTTTACAGGGAATTAAAGGATGCCGGTGTAGCCGTCAAGCTGGATGACAGAGACAACTATAAACCGGGATGGAAGTTTGCGCAACATGAAGCCGAAGGTATTCCCCTGAGGATTGCAATCGGTCCAAGGGATGTGGAAAACAATAATCTTGAACTGGCCCGGCGGGATACGCTGACTAAAGACATTGTCGGAAGGGAAAATATTTCAGACCGCATCACCATTTTGCTGGAAACGATTCAAAGGGAACTTCTGGCTGCTGCACGTGAACGTACGGCCCGGCAGACCTCTTCTGTAAAAAACTACGAAGAATTTCAAAATAAAATAGATTCCGGCGGATTTATCTATGCTCACTGGGACGGCACAGCCGAAACAGAGGAGAAAATTAAAGAAGAGACCAAAGCTACCATACGGTGCATTCCGCTGGAAGGTGGCAAACCCGGCAAATGCATGGTAACAGGCAAGCCCTCTGAACAGAAAGTTCTTTTTGCACGTTCCTACTGACAACAGGCCGGATACCTGCACTCTCCTCCAGTGACCGGCAAACCAGAATCCACTATGTCATTGCAAAACCTGCCATATTCTCATCGGGTGTCGACCGGCGATCAGGCGCGTGAGGCCGACCGCAAAACAATCGAACTGTTTGGAATGGATGGCTTTACTCTGATGGAAACGGCAGGATTGCAGGCGGCACAATTTATTTCAGGCAAATCCGGTCCCGGCGCCGTGGGCCTGTATGTTTGCGGAAAGGGCAACAATGGCGGTGATGCACTTGTAATAGCCCGTTACCTGGCTATTCATCAAAATCATACCTGTCATATCATTTTTCCGGCCGGTAAGGACAGCCTTTCTCCGGATGCACAGAAGAATCTTGAGTTGCTCTTAAAGCTCCGTTCTCAAAATGAACCGGTTCATTTCCATGAACAGGGTGTCGGGACAGATGAAAATTCAGATGACTGTTTATCAGCTGCCTGTTTAATGGGGGGGCCGGTCGATTATGTTGTGGACGGGCTGCTCGGAACCGGGCTGAGTGATAACTTGCGCCCCCCCTACAACTCAGCAGTCAAAAAAATCAACCGGCTGACATGCCCGGTTTATTCCGTAGATATACCGACCGGACTTCATGCGGATACCGGCAAAGCCATGCCGGACGCCGTACACGCCGACTATACCCTCAGTTTCGGAACGTTGAAAGTGGGATTTTATCTGCATGACGGCAGGCAATATACAGGTGAAATCCGTCAGTTCAATCTGAGTTTTCCCAAAAGCTATCGCCCGGCAACAGCTGAATTGATTACGCCGGATCTGGATAAGGTTATCCCTCACATCTCCCGATTCGCAGAACATAAATACAGTGACCGCATTCTTTATCTGATTGCGGGATCCGAAGGATTAACCGGGGCGGCGGTTATGGCTGCAGCCAGTGGATGGCGAACCGGGACAGGTGCGGTTATCCTGATTACTCCAAAAGGCCTCCTCGGCATTTATGAAAAAACCCTGCCGGGGATTATCAAATCTCCCGTCGGAACCGGGAGAGACACCTTTTTCAAAGAAGGGCACCAGGAAAAAGTGCTTGATATTCTAAAACGGAAAAAGGGGGTCCTTCTGATCGGCCCGGGTTTGGGTTCCAGAGATACAACCATTCGTTTTACCGAACGAATTCTCTCCGGATTTGAGCAGGATACGGTCATTGACGCCGATGCCCTTCGTGCCGTTCCGGATCTTCCTGTGAACAGGAACTGGATCCTTACCCCTCATCCCGGGGAGGCCCATAAACTGCACGGAAAGTCTTTTGAAGATGATTTTGAACGCCTGCAGTGGGCAGCGGACTATTCAAAACAGCGATCTCTTTACATGGTCTCCAAAGGCAATCCGGTTTTTATCGGAACACCGGAGGGTAAAAACTATTTAACCGGGTATGATACCCGGATATTCGCACGCGCGGGGTTTGGAGATGTCCTTTCTGGAAAAATTGCCGGCAATCTGGCCATATCAGGTGATATCGAATTAAGTATTGTTCGGGCACTGATCGACGGATACAGGACTGCAGAACGTATTCGCCTTACATCAGACCGTCCCCTCGAACCCAATGATCTCATATGATTGCACGAATCCTCCGGCAGCTCGAAAAGCGTCCATTACCGCTCTACGTTGCTCTTGCAATACTGACGCTGATCACCCTCGCCCTTACCCTGCTGCCCCAGGAAAAGATGGTGGAAACATCTCTTTTTCAATACGACAAGCTCGGGCATGCCTTCGTATTTGGATCGTGGACACTTCTTCTCGGGCTTATTCTTCTTGTGTCCGGTCAAAAGCCCCCGGCTCTTTTCTCCATTTTTCTGGCAGGCAGTATTTTTGGGATAAGTATTGAAATACTACAGGAAGTCCTGCCTCTTGAAAGAGGAATGGAACCGTTTGATGCCCTGGCAGATATGGTCGGCTGCCTGTCTGCCGTTATTCTGTTAAAAATAATAACATCGCGTTCTTCCTATTCAAGAGGTTTTACAAAATCTCAACAGGATTTTACAGACAGAAAATAAGGATGGAACAATTAGTGTTAGCAAGCCGTTTATATCTAAAGGTATTCGAATAAAAGTTGAATTAGTGGCTCAAGTTTGAGAGGTTCGAATACATTCCTTTGAAAATTCTTGAGTTTAGAATTGAAGAGTTTAGAATTGAAGAGTTTAGAATTGAAGAGTTTAGAATTGAAATTTAAATCTTTACAGATAGAAACCTATGAATAGCCGTAAAAAACCATCTGCGGATTTACGAAAATATCACACGGTCTTCCTTCAGATCGGTTTGCTGGCAACGCTTGTAATCTTTCTTGTTGCTGTCAACGTTGATCTGAGAAGCGAAGGCCCTGAAGAATATGAAATGGACGAGCAGGAACTGGTAGAAATGGAAGAAATTATCCAGACGGAGCATATAGAGACGCCTCCGCCTCCACCGCGTCCTCCGGTTCCACAGGAGGTTCCGGATGATGAAATTATTGAAGATACGGACTTCAATATCGATGCGGAGATGAGATTGGACGGCCCGATGGATTTGCCGCCACCGCCGCCTGAACAAGAGGAGGAAGAAATGGAGGAGGATTTCTTTACAGTGGTGGAAGATATGCCTGAACTGATAGGCGGTCTTCAGGAACTGCAGGCGAGTATTCAATACCCTGAACAGGCCCGGAGAGCAGGTATTGAAGGAAGGGTTTATGTACAGTTCATAGTAAATGAGCAAGGACAGGTTGAAGATCCCCGAGTAGTGAGAGGCATCGGGGGCGGATGCGATGAAGAGGCTCTGCGAGCCATTCGGCAGGCAGAATTCAGACCCGGGATGCAGCGGGGAAGACCGGTAAGGGTACAATACAGTCTGCCCATTGTTTTTCAACTTCAGAATTAATTCACACCAGGCCGGCGCCGACTACAATTACAATTTAATACGACTTAGAGTGCGATAATCCACATCGCGCTCTTTTTTTTTCTCTCATTCCCTTCCCCGGGATCACTTTTCCTACATGCTTTTCTCCTGAAAAATGACCCCGGCAGGCTCTGCACTCTCCATTAAATCTTTTTTAACAAGTGTAAAAAAAGTTAAATTAATCCTTCCCAGAAAGGAATATTATAATTATAATACACGTGACCAGGTATAAATCCTTTTGGCTTTAATTTCAACTTTTCCGGCGGGTAGTTAATTTTCCAGCATTAAAAAATTAGCTAAAAGACTAAAAGAGCAGTTGAAACACGCAGTTAAAATTAAATCAAACATCTGGTTTATACCTTTTCCCGGATGAAAAATCTCTGCAAATCTGTAACAGGCATAAACAGACATCACTATGGCAAACTCTATTAAACCACGAAAAAATCCCGAGGCCGATTTACGGACGTACCATTCAGTTTTTATCCAGATTGGCCTGCTGATAACATTGCTGATTTTCATCATTGCAGTAAAGATGGAGTTCACGTCAAGTCCGACCAAAGAGTATGTGATGAATGAACAGGAAGTGATTGAGATGGAGGAAATAATTCAAACGCAGCATATAGAAACACCTCCGCCCCCGCCGCGGCCACCGGTGCCTGTTGCCGTACCAAATGATGAAATCATCGAGGATATTGATTTCCAGATTGATGCGGAGATGAGACTGGACGGACCGCTGGACCTTCCTCCCCCGCCACCGCGTGAAGAAGTGGAAGAAGTGGAAGAAGACTTTTTTGTTGTTGTAGAAGACATGCCTGAATTAATTGGAGGACTTGCAGAACTTCAAAGCAGTATACGCTATCCGGAAATGGCCCGGCGGGCTGGAATTGAAGGCCGGGTATACGTTCAGTTCATTGTGAACGAACAAGGTGAGGTAGAAGACCCGAGAGTCATCCGCGGAGTTGGCGGAGGATGTGACGAGGAAGCCATTCGCGCCATCAGCCAGGCCCAGTTCCGGCCCGGGCTTCAGAGGGGACGGCCGGTTCGCGTACAATACAGCCTGCCTATTGTATTCAGGCTGCAAAACTGATCGTACCCGATAAAAATTTAAAAGCGTGGCTTCTCAGGTCACGCTTTTTTTTTATTATACAAACCTTTCAAACGTTTCCAGTACGTTGATCAGGTTATCAAAACCCACCTGTTCTTTTGCTTTGGTAACAGACTGCCACAGCAGCTTTTCAATTCCTTCGTCTTTCTGAGGCCTTAGATCTGCATGAATATCTCCAAGCTGCATGGCATACCACCTTGTTGTCTTTCCCAAGAGAATACCATCCCGCCTGTATTCATGGTAGGTATCCAAAAGATGCCGCCCCAATATCAGCTGTTCCGTTCCTACCTCTTCAGACACTTCCCGTACAGCACATTCCTCAAATGTTTCACTGTCCTCTTTTTTACCTTTGGGAAGATCCCAGACATTCCTCCTGAAAATAAGCAGCACTTCCAGACGGCCACCTTTTTTTTTATATAATACGCCCCCGGCAGCATCAATCAGATTCATCTTCGGAATCGTTTTTTCCGGCATCTTTTTTTCTCTCCTTTTCTTTACCTTTTGCCGCAGCATTCTCACCACCCTGGCTTTTCTTATCAGATGGATTCTCCGGGCCGGTCTCCTTTTCTTCCGTGCCATCTTTCTTTTTTTCATCGGCATAATTAAGCCGGAGGGTCGTCAGTGTCTGGGTTATATAATTCTCCAGTTCCTTTGGCAGATTGCCGGATGTAAATTTCTGAAGCATATTCAGGGTGTCAATGGCAAATTTTGCAGAGCTGAGGTCCCTTTCTATCTTATCCGTTGACGGATTTTTAATTTTTCCCAGGCCCATCATCGCTATTTGCTGATGTTGCTGTATAAGCATCATAAACAACAACTGTTCCTGCTGTTCTGTATTCAGTTTGTCTCCGTTGTCAGGCACATCCATGGTTCTGATTCCTTTTTTAAAGTTAATGTAAATTCGATCTGAGTTAGAGCTATAGAATGCGTATCATAGGGATTGTTTTAAAATAAAAAAATGTATTTTAATGGCTATTGTTCACTCTTTCAAAGGATGGTTGCCCAAACCTGATAAGGCGGCCGACATATCTTCCGTTCCCTATGATGTCATCAGCACTCCCGAAGCCAGGGAAATGGCCGCGGGTAAACCAGAAAGTTACCTCCATGTAATTCGTCCGGAGATAAACCTGCCTGAAGGCACACCTTTTAATGCCGGCGAGGTGTATGAAAAAGGAGCAGAAAATTTAAGGAAACTGTTAAACAGTTCCAGCATGGAGCAGGATGAAAAGCAGTCCCTGTATATTTACCAGCTTGAAACGGTGAAACGCAAACAGACAGGGGTATTTGCCTGTGTTTCCGTAGAAGACTATGACAACGATATTATCCTGAAACATGAACTGACAAGGCCTGACAAGGAAGATGACCGGACCCGCCACATCCTCGCACAGTCAGCACACGCCGAGCCGGTAATGATGACATTCAAGGATACTGCTGACATTACCCTGCTGATGGAAAAAATAATGCTCACTTCTCCTCCTGCAATAGAACTGCAGGCTGATGACGGTGTCTGGCACCGTATCTGGAAGGTTGACGCGCCGGCTGAATTTGCTGAAGCATTCTCCGGTATTCCAAAGCTTTATATAGCAGACGGGCATCACCGCTGTAAAAGCGCCTCTCGTGTTTCGGAAATGCTTCGAAAAGAAAATTCAAGCTTTCCCGGCGAGGCTGAATACGACTATTTTCCTGCTGTTTTATTTCCTCTTGACCAGATGGAAATCCTGCCCTATAACAGAGTGATAAAAAAAATGACATCCGCGGAGTTCGAAAGGCTCACCTCCGCCTTCAACCTGATTGAGGGCGCTGACCCTGAACCGGTTCGCAAAGGAGAAATTTCCATTTACCATGACGGCAACTGGTTCGGACTTACTTTACCGGAACCACAGTCGGATGACGCTGTTTCCGGGCTCGATGTAGCGCTCCTGCAGAATGCAATTTTATCCTCGGTCTTTGAAATAAAAAATCCAAGGACAGATTCCAATATTGATTTTGTCGGTGGAATCCGCGGAACATCAGAACTCGAAAAATTGGTTAATGAGGGAACAGCAGACCTGGCAATCAGCATGTATCCAACAGCGATAGAAGAACTTATCGATGTATCCGACGAAGGATCGTTGATGCCTCCTAAATCTACCTGGTTCGAGCCAAAAATAAGATCAGGATTAATTATACATACATTTTAACTTATTATGAACAGAGTACACAATTTCAGTGCAGGCCCTGCCACACTGCCCCTGGACGTTTTAAAGAAAGTACAATCAGAATTGACCGATTATCGCGGCAAGGGTGCCTCGATTATGGAAATGAGCCACCGGAGCCCGGAATACACCGATATTCAAAAAACGGCTTCCGAGCGGCTGAAGCGCCTTCTAAATGCCGGTGAAGGATGGAATGTCCTGTTTCTTTCCGGCGGAGCCAGCACCCAGTTTTTGATGGCCGCCCAGAACTTTCTCAATAAGGATAGAACGGCCGATTATATAAAAACCGGTTCCTGGTCTGTAAAAGCCATTAAGGAAGCCAGGTTTTTCGGTAATGTCCACGTCCCTTTCTCCAGTGAGGACCAGCAGTTTACCCGGATCCCCGAAGACAAAGACCTGGATCTCTCCGATGATGCGACCTATCTTCATTTTACCTCTAACAATACCATCTTCGGCACGCAATTCAGAAAGGAACCCGCCAGCAATGGGGCTCCCCTCGTCTGTGATGCATCGTCAGACTTTCTTTCACACCCCGTGGATCTCGACAGATATGGACTGATTTACGCAGGAGCACAAAAAAATCTCGGTCCGGCCGGTGTCACAGTAGTGATGATCCATGACCGTTTTCTGGAGAAACGCCTGACCGACCCGATACCCACTATTCTGAATTACCGGACTCATCTTGAAAAACTCTTTAATACACCTCCTGTATACGGCGTGTATATGCTAAATTATGTACTTGAGTGGATAGAGGAAAAAGGCGGTATTGATTATTTCACAGAATTGAACAAAAAGAAGGCCGCACTGCTTTATGATGAAATAGACAGTGATGATTTTTACCGTGGAACAGCGGAAAAAGAGTCCCGTTCATATATGAATGTCACGTACCGCCTGAAAAGTGAAGACATGGAAGCCAAATTTCTCAAAGAAGCTGCCGAAAGAAATCTGGTTGCGCTGAAAGGTCATCGCAGTGTAGGCGGCATCCGGGCAAGTATCTACAATGCCTGCCCCTATGAAAGTGTAGAAGCTCTTGTCAACTTTATGGCC
>JBBDRV010000232.1:0-7529 GCA_040905285.1 Balneolaceae bacterium
ACGGGTGGCACAGTATCCTCCGAAATGGGTGGCACAATGAACTCCGAAATAGCCATCCAGTGATTGTGGCCGGTGATGCGAGTGGCGTAACGAACAGCGTGCAGGATAGAAAGTATACGGAAATTACCAGCCCGGCAGGGAAGGAATATACGTGTAGATTTGCTATGACGCTTACCAGTAAAGAGTCGTGGGTGGGACGAACACAGTACGCATAGAAGGCCTTCCCGGCACAACGGGGAGTGGCGCTAACCGGGGCGCTGGCTTTGTAGGCATACATTCAAATTTGGATACATCAATCATTGATATAAAGATCCTTGGAGATATTGAGGGCACAGTTTTCCACTTCCGTATACGGATGCCAGAACATCAGATATTTCTCTCTCATGGGCTGATCTTACAGACACAACCCGGCTTGAAGGGGTATTGACTTTCTTTGAAGAGGCGAGCTGACAAGAGGGTGCATGAGAGGGTTAACGTCATAAAAAAAGCCCGAACGTATCGGGCTTTTTTAAAATGGTTTCAGGTTATTACGAACGAGCTATTAATCGTGTATTACATCCATAGTTTTGGCCTTTTTTTATATGTTATACAATATAGAAATTTTCTATTTAATGGAAAAATCATTTCCATGAACAAACTTACCCCGAACCACACAAGATGGTGTATGGTACCTCTTTGTGAATACTTTTGAAAACCCAGACAATGCATGCCTGGCCATGATTTGTAGTTCAAGATACCTGTCATTACTACTAAGAAGAAGTGATAAACGTTCCTTGCTGGTTAAAATTTGTGCAAAAAATGCATCATCGCCATTAGATCGAAGATTCGGTATTTGAGTAATTCTATTCTTTTTAATTAATAACGGATCAAATCGAGAATTAATACCACCTTCCACAGTTTCCTTTCTGACTAGTGATAAACTCACCTCAATATTGTACAAACAAAAAAACCATGATTTGTTAATTATTTTGAATAAATAAATATCTTGATCGTCAGAGCCATTATAGTGCGCAATTTGATTTGATATGCCAATATTAGGTTTCAGCATCCATAACAAAACAAAAAACGCGATAGAGCCTATAACACTTGTTAGAACAGCTACAAGTAAAGCATCGATCATATAATCCATGTCCCAATTTTTTGCATACATCAAAAAAAAGAGAAGGATTATTAATACCCCGAAATATAGTATAGCCCCGAAATTCTGTTTATTCATAGACATCTAAAATAGAAACACAGACTGCCAGCGATAATAAATTATTAATTTTGATTAGTCAAACTAGTTGACATAAAAAGAATGCAGATTAGACCCTGTAGTCAGCTAAACCACAAAAAACGCTGCCGCAGCCAGCGCCAGCCCGAAACTGAACAGCGTGCCGATCAGAACATATTCGGTCAGTTTCCGGTCGCCGGACTTGGTGAGGTCGCCGAAACGGAACACCGACTTGGCCGCCAGCAAAAAGCCGACGGTCTGCCAGAATCCGGACAGGATCGATATAAAAATAAAGATCCTCTCCAGGATCCCGATGTACATGCCCGCATTCTTCAGTGACGCCGTCTCATCCTCGGCGACAGCCCCGTCCCATTTCATCATCAGGTGCTGAATGATCGTCGAGGCAGGGACCGTCAGGAAAACGGCGGCCAGAAGCACCGGCCAGTAGTCCGGCTGCCATAAAGCGGCGGGGGAAAGCACCGGCAGGCCGTCCGGCGAAACCCTGGACATCCACAGGAGGACGATCGCAAGCAGGTGCAGCCCCTGGTCGGCAAAAAACCAGGCGGGCCGGGACCGCTCTGTCTGGTAATGGACCTTGCAGCCGTCAATCAGCCAGTGAGCGAGGGCAATCAGCAGGGCAAGATCCCACAGGCCGGCGTCGGCGGTAATGATCAGGACCAGCAGAAAATGGACCGTGACATGCAGGTACAGAAACGGGGAACGCCATGTCAGCGTCTCCTTCTGCCGGAGTCCGCTGCGCGGCTGGAGCAGGAAATCCCCGATCAGATGGGCCAGTATCAGTTTTGTCAGCAGAATCATGGGTTGTACGATACTATCTGCCCGCGAGGTTGTCAATCGGCTGTGAAAATATTAATCCTGCCGGCGCATCGTCATCTTTCGTGCCTCTTCATAAAGGTTTGGTCATTGTTGATAGCCGACAACAGGGCCTTGTTGTCAACATACTTACGGACTGTAACGACGCTTTCACCCGGACGATGAGACTCTCCGGAGGGCATTCAGTGACTAATAACAATTTCAGGGCAAGCTATGTAATACTTGGATCAGGAGATAAACAAGCCTTTTTTATTTTCTTTAAATGCCTTGCTACCTTTTTATCTATCTCCTTTGGATGCTCATGCTTATAGTCATGGTAACGGGCAGTCTGACACAAACTTTTCAAATCATCATAAGCGGTAGCGCATTCTGGAATCTTATTCCTGACAATTTCTGATCGTGATGCATGTTTACTCTTTCGCGATCCGACTATTTCGTGATATATGTCTATTGAAGTAATTTGAAAAGTGTTAGGCCCAAATGATTTCTCAAACGGAAATACTTTAAATTCTACATAATGAATAGCTGAATAAAAAGCGGTAGTTATTATCCAGTCAATATAATCTATTTTTTGACGCAGATAATTGTAGACCTCTTCGTTGTGCTCAGCATGCTCTCTATGATGGTTTCCTGTAGTACCTATAGCCATCTAAAATCATCTTTTCATAATTGATGTTTTCCCCATCATATGTGAACATGATTTGTTGGTCAAAATCAATGTCAACTGTTTCTTCGTGCTCATATAATCGAGCATAAATTTCGTCCATTTTTTCTGAAAAGTAGGTATCCCTACCAAGCACAATGATGGACTCAAACTCGTTATGTGATTGAACTTTGATGCGAGCGTCCACAAAGTCTATCTTGAAATCCTTTTTCAGGATATCTATAAAATCATCAATAACTTCCATGTAGCTTTTTAAATTAATCTCAGCCACTTTTTGGGTCGCCGCGATAAAGTCATTAATCCCTTTTTCTTGACCGGATCGAAATGCATGTATTACCTGATCAGCACTATATCTATCACCTTCTACTATACCCCATTTGGGCTTAGAAAGTTCTATACCGGTGCTGCCAACTTGTTCGCTATGAACAGTAGACATAATGAGTGAGTTGATTTGTGACCATTACTTAACAGTTTAACTATTCTGCTGTATTACTGGTTCCCATACCCGCTGGTTCCCCGAATATTATAACCAGTTAATTAATCTGCACGTGTTCCCTTGTCGTTGTACTGGTATTTGGTAACAAATGTATGTCAAGGAGAATTATTATCCAAAACTTGCAATCAATCCTAATGTTTTACAAAACACCGAGAAAGCCAAAATGTTGTCGTTGCACAAGATGTACGATACAGAAGCCAAGAGGACCAGGACATTTGTTGTTCATGCATTTCATCTCTGAAATATTAAATTTTCTTAATGTAATGATTATCTGCTTTGTTACTCTTGTGTAGCAATAGCATAGAAAGAAATAGAATAGAGGGAGTTTTTCACCCAGGTTTGGTTTCAGTATGCAACAGCTAAAAAAACTTGTTTATGGCGGTCCTGCAGTTATCGGGTTGATGTACCTGGTGATCGGTCTGGTATGGATTGCCTTCTCCGATCAATGGGTTTTCTCACTTTTTGAGGATCCCGAAGCGATTACCACCATGCAAATGTACAAAGGGTGGGGATTTGTCGTGGCCAGTTCCATCTTCATTTACATCCTGGTACAGATCAACAATAACAAGCTGGCTGACGTGATCCAGCGTTCCCAGCGAATCCAGCGAGAGCATGAAACAGTTTTTGAACAGGCACCGGTCGGAATCGCTTATAACAAGCCGAATGAACAGTGGCTCCGGGTGAACCACAAGCTTTGCTCGATGTTGGACTACACACGGGATGAGCTGCTCCGGTTAAAATTTGAGGATTTTATTCACCCCGATTATCTGGAAAGCGGAAGGCAATTGGATCAGGAACTGATTACCGGTGAAAAATCCGGTTATGAAACCGAAAAAAAGTACATCAAAAAGAATGGTGACTATCTGCTCGGAAAGGTGAAAAAATCACTTGTCTATAATGGTGATCACTCTCCAAAATTCATCATAGCACTTGTTGAGGATATTACCGAGCAAAAAGAGACCAATGAAAAATTAAAGAAATCACTGCGTCAGCAGGAGATACTGTTGTCAGAAGTACTCCACCGGGTAAACAACAACCTCGCACTGATTATAGCCTTTCTTGATCTGGAAATGGATAACATCCGACAGAAGCCATGCCGCGATCTGTTCAAAAAATGCCAGATGAGAATCAAAACTGTCGGAATCGTTCATCACAAGCTCTACCAGGCAGCCGATTTTTCCAGAATCCCGATCCGGGAATACATTCAAGAGATCCTGTCAGCCATCTTCTGGAATTGGCGAAGTGGTGAAGACACTGTTTCGGTAAACTCGAATGTAAATGATGTGAATCTCAATGTAAATCAGGCCATTCCCTGCGGACTGATCATAAACGAGCTCGTCACCAATGCGTATAAACATGCTTTCCCGAAAAAAACAGAAACTGATGAAGTTCAGGTGAAAATCCGGAAAATAGATAATGAGCTTATTCTGTCTGTCTCGGATAATGGTATTGGTCTGCCTGACCATATTGATATTGCAAAGACAGATACAATTGGATTTTCTATTACAAACGCTCTCTGCACTCAGCTGCATGCAGACATTGATGTAAACCGGGAAAACGGAACTCACATCACCATCAGATTCCCTGTAAACTATCTGAAAAAGGGATCCGCAAGTAACTTGTAATTCCGTGCAATTCCGTGCACTGATCACCCTCCCGGCCGGGTTCAGTCCAGCGTCTGCACCCGCTCCCTGTAATAGGCCTCCAGGGCCAGTATTTCATAGAGGGCTCCCCGGTGGATCCGTTCGCTGACGGACGACTGGCTGATTCCGAGCCTCCTGCCGATCTCTTTCTGGTGGAGCTGCGGTTCTGCAAGGAGCATTCCCGCAACCTCGGCCGTATTGACGCTCCAGGTCTGGAAAATCGCCAGGGCCAGGCGAAGCATCATGTTCAGTTCCCGGTCGAACCCCGGATCCCCGGATTCGATGGCCAGATGGACTTTCTCCTGTTTAAGCCGGTCCAGCAGCAGTCCCGACCGCACAAACACGTCCCCCGTTGACTCCGTGATGGGGCTCGGTCCGCCGCCGCCCCGCTCCTCTTCTTTCTTCCCGAGCCCGATGGCCATCCGCACGTCCAGGTGTTTGACCTGCCTGATGACCGCCTTGATCTGCAGGGCCGTCCGGAGGGCCTCCGGGGGCCCGGCGACCACCTGGAAACTGTCCCCCCGGTAGATTTCCCATGTTTCCGGGGACGATCCTTTTGCGCTGAGCAGCTTTTTTAGCGGATCCAGCCAGACAGAGGCGTCGCTGAACTGCCGGGAATGAATGATATCGCCGGTGATGGTTGACATATCAGGGCTCATTGCGGGTTGGTTTTTTCCGGTTGGCGGGTTCGGTGTTTTCTTTATCTGTATTTCTTTATCTGTGTATCGGCATCTGTATCGGCTGATCTGTTGATTGGGCGTCTGAGTGCCTTGCTTGCTTCCATCTTTCGATCGATAATCTCATCCACCGTCTTTGTTGGCATCTGAGTGCCATGCTTGTCTTACCTCCTTGTCTTGCCTTATTGATTATTATCGGTAAATATCCCGATAAAGTCAATATATAGGCTATATAGTCGATATAAGGTAATTATAGGGCTATAAACCGATATAATGAGGCAGCTGCCCAAACAGGAACCTCGTCAGCGGCTGTGAATATGTCACCGCAAATGAGTAGATTCGTCCCTTATGAAAAACCGGCCATTAAAAAAATGCTCACTTCGCGCTGTCCTTGCGCGGCTCGTTTTCTTTCTGCAGCAGATGGCGGGCAGGTCCTCCTCCCTCCTGCGGGCCTGTATTCTGCCTGCACGTTTTCCGGCGGCAATGATCACCGTCACGGCAGCCTGTCTGCTGCTTCCCGGCCGGTCGGAAGCCCAGACCCACCAGACGCTGTTCGGCTGGGAAGAGGAAACCCGGCTGATGATCCAGAACAGCTATCATAACCACGGCGGCATCTTTTATGACCGCGGGCTGTTCCGCTTCACCACACCCGGGTTCACCAAGGAACATGACCTGGACCTGATCAGCTACAACTTCACCCCCGTCGAACACCACTCCTGGTACTACGAAAATGAGGGGAACAGCTTCCGGACGTTTATGGGCAGTTTCAACCTGGGCCAGTTCCTCCACGGGGTGGAAATACGCAACAACATCTCCCTCACCGACCGGCTGGACATGCCCCTGCACCTGGTACGGCGCTACGACATGCGGGTCGACCGGACCCTGCTGCTTCTGGCCTTCAACTATCAGCTGGCCGACGGCCACCGGGTCGGCCTGCGTCACACGCTCAACGAATACAAGCCCGACTTTGACGCCACCGTCTTCTATCAGTACGGGCGGATGCCGGAAGGGGGGTTCCGGGTGGATGTCACCGCCGGCGACTGGGCCACCAACGCCGCCTACAAACTGGGCCAGAAACGCGGGACCGAGATGCCCGAAATGCGCAGCTACGACGTCAAACCCTACCTGTTTTCATTCAAATCCAATACGCCGCTTGCCGAAAACGTACGGCTGGAAACGATGGCCGGGGTTCAGACGCCGCTGACAGCCGTGGCCGGCTCCATGCCGGAGTATCCCGCCCAGACCTTCCGCGACAGAGACCTGGGCCGCTATGCCGGGCTGCTGCTTGAGTACGCCCGCCCGCAGATAACCGCCGGCGTCTCCCTGCGCCACACCTACGCCCGCTTCAGCCGGTCCAATGCACCGGGCAGCGATGACCCGCCGCAGCCCGAAGCAGAAGTGGACTATGGCAACCGGCAGATACAGAACAGCCTGGGAGGCTTCCTGGCACTCTCCCACAGGCGCTTCTACATCCACAACTGGATCTGGCGCAACTACAACCTCGACACGCAGTGGGATCACCATGAAGAGCGAACAGAACACGGCGTGGTGGTCTATCCCTTCGACTTCCGGGAATTCCGGTGGCAGAAACAGATACGCATCGGCTACAATCCCGACAGGCCCGGCTTCACCATCTCGGCCGAATGGAGCTCCGACTGGCGGCGGCCGGCCGAAAACTATGTCATCAGCGATGAGCTGCACTCGCGCGGCCTCCCCTACCGCATCCTGTACCCCAACACCCTCGGCCTCAACGAACAGCGCCTCACCCTGCAGTTCGGCTACCGTTTTACCAACCGGAGCTACCTCATCCTCGGCGCCTCCCTCGACCTCGACGGCGACCGCCACGGCGGCTACTGGGACCGCACCGAACGCGACGACTTCTCCCGCTTCGACGGCGGCTTCGGCCGCTTCGTCATCTACTACTAATACACCCCCGCCCCGCGCACAACCACACCCCCGCTCCACGCAGAGACGAACAGAGTCAGGAATTGTCTATCCCCAA
>JBBDRV010000232.1:7629-15716 GCA_040905285.1 Balneolaceae bacterium
CTGATACTACCTTCTCCCGCGCAAATGGACCATTGGAGTTTTTCTTTGGGGATATACAGCGCGCACGACCACACCCCCGCTCCACGCAGAGACGAACAGAGTCAGGAATTGTCTATCCCCAAAGAAACCCTAAAGCCTTCCCAGCGAATTTAAGTGGTAGGAAGCGCTGCGTATCCCCAAAAAACAAGTCCCCACCGGCTCGGGCTGATACTACCTTCTCCCGCGCAAATGGACCATTGGAGTTTTTCTTTGGGGATATGCAGCGCGCACGACCATACCAAAACGACATCAGGCTAAGCGGATAGCAACCTAATACCCGTTCGTCTCAAGATTTGCCATTTGGGTAACCGTCATCCCGATCGTCTTGATGTCAAAAAACAGCGAATTCTTCTGTACATAGATAAGATCGTAATCCGTCCGCTTGCGCATCAGCTCCACATCCAGCGTACCGCCCCGGTACCCTTTCACCTGTGCAAAACCCGTAATCCCCGGGCGGACCGCATAGCGGCAGTAAAAATTGTCAAACATGGAATTCCAGTAGGAGCACTCGTCCACCGGGTAGGGACGCGGGCCGACCAGGCTCATGTCCCCCCTGAAAACATTGATAATCTGCGGCAGCTCGTCCAGGTTCAGAAACCGGAGAAAACTGCCGAATGCAAAAATCCGTTCATCCCCGCGGGTCGTGATATCCGGGATGCCCGCCTCATAGTCGTGCTTCTTCGAATCCATCTTCATCGTACGGAACTTGTAGCAGGTGAACGTCACCCCGTTCTTGCCCGTACGCTTCTGGCGAAAGAAAACCGGCCCGCGTGAAGACAGCTTGATGCCCAGGGCGATAAACGGGGTGATCAGCAGGAAAATCAGCATGGCGAACGATCCCACAAAAAGATCCAGGAACCGCTTGCTCCTGTATTCACTGACCTTCAGGCTTTGATAGGCGGTATGCGTGTGCCCGTTCCGTCCGTTCCGGCCGATGCCATTTGCAGAGCCGTTCATACCGTTATGCACCCCGTTCACGCCATTCCGCCCGTTGACGGGATGGCCGTTGCTCTTCTTTTGCGCTTCCTTTGCTAAACGTTCCTTAACCGTCACTGGGGAGTCTGTTTGTAGATCCATATATCAGATAGCTCATTTTCGAGCAGTTCGAAGTGTAAAAGTACAAAGTGGTCCCTGAACTATTTGTCCGCTTATTAAGTTAGTTTCTGTCTCCAATAAAGGGCTCAGTTGGTCATTTTAAAGGTGACAAAGTTAGCCTCTTTTTCAGATATTTACAATTAAATGAATTATCGCCCTTTCTTTCAGCCCTTCTTTACTGTAATTCTTTACAGTAATACGAGTAAAACAGTTGTTCCGCTACGTGCCTGACCTACTGCCGCTTAAAATAGAAAATTATCTGAAAAACCGAAGTCCTTCTCAGCCTTCACCCGCTTTTATCGACCGGTCCGCCGAAAATGTAAACCCGGCAGAAAGAGGGCGGGGCTTCAGGCCGGTTCCGCACCGATTTCGTCCCGGTGCTTCAGATACCACTCATATGTCTTCCGGATCCCTTCCTCCGTTTCGGTGCTGTACGTCCATCCCTCATCGGTCAGACGGGAGACATCCATCTGCTTGGTGGGTGTGCCGCCGGCCATCACCTGCTCCCATTCGATCTCGCCTTCATGGCCCACCACCCGCTGAATCGTTTCGGCGAGATCGAGGATCGTCAGGGTCTTCCCGGTGCTGACATTATAGAGCCCGTAGTCCACCTCATGCTCCAGAACAAAAAGGATCGCATCCGCCAGGTCCTCCACAAAAAGAAACTCCCGCCGGGCCTCGCCTGTCCCCCACAGGGCAACCGGTAGGTGGCCTTCTTCCTTCGCCTCATCGAATTTTCGTATCAGGCCCGGAACCACATGGGGCCTCTGCAGGAAAAAATCATCCCGGGGCCCGTACAGATTGGCAGGCACCAGGGACACGTAATCGCACCGGTGCTGCTTTCTGAGGGCTTCACACAGCTTCAGGCCGGCAATTTTGGCCAGCGCATACCATTGTTTGGATGAATCCAGCTCGCCCGTCAGCAGGGACTCCTCCTTCAGCGGCTGCGGGGCATTTTTGGGATAGACGCTGGAATTGCCCATATAAATCAGGTGCTTCACCCTGTTGCGGTGAGCCGCCTCGATCAGGTTCCTCTGGATGGCGAGGTTGTCACTGAGAATCGTATAAGAGTGCTGGTTGTTCGAAAGGATGCCCCTCCTCTTGGCAGCGGCAACGATCACCACGTCCGGCTTTTCCCGCTCCATGTAAGCCGTCACCGCCGGCAGATCCCGCAAATCCAGTTCGTCGCTGCTCTGGCCCACCAGGTTTTTGTATCCCTCCTCTACCAGCCTGAGCCGGACAGCCGACCCCACCATACCGCGGTGGCCGGCAATGTAAATTTTTCTGTCCTTGTTTTTCATTATCAAAGCCGCTTTTTAACTGTTAATCCGTGACGGTCGCAAATGTTTCCCGTTTTCCGGTCATTTCTGACAGTTCGGGCTGTCGTCCCGTATCCCCCTGGTATATATTTCCCGATTTTATATTTCCCGAATTCCCCGCATCTTCAGGCCGGGATCCTTATTTTACTGCTGTTATTGACGGCTGCCAAAGACTGCTGTTGGAACTTCTGTCAGGATCAGGGGTAGTTAGATGACGAATCTTGCGGGCAAATATTTCAGGAATGATTGAAAAAAAAGGAAAAAACGGGGCCACGGACATCCCGATGGACCCCCGCATAAAGGCCCCGCCAAACAATGAAGCGGACGAAACGGCCGTCGATGTGCTGGGTATCCCCCTGTATACCCGGGCCGTATCGGGTGCGGTCAACCGGATCCTCCGCGGCTGCACGGGACCCCGGCGGAACTTCTGCGTCAGCGCGACCGGGGCCCACGGCATTGTTCACTCCCGCAGGAACCCCGACTTTGCAAAATTGCTCCGCTCCTTTCATATGAACCTGCCCGACGGCATGCCGGGGGTCTGGATCGGACGGCTGAAGGGGGCCCGCCGGATGGAGCGCTGTTACGGGCCCGATTTGTTTTCACAGATGATGACGGCCTCGGCAAAGTCGGACGTCACCCACTTTCTGTGCGGGGGGACCGACGGCGTCGCCGCCGAACTGGAGCGGCGGTGCGTGGAGAAATTCGGCAACGCGAACATCTGCGGCACGTGGACCCCCCCCTTCCTGAACGCGGGGGACTACGACTATGAGCGGATCGCCCGGACAATCAATGACAGCGGGGCCGGTATTGTCTGGATCGGGATCAGCACCCCCAAACAGGAAGAGTTCGCCGCCCGCCTGGCCGAACATACCGACGTGCATTTTCTCGTCACGGTGGGGGCGGCCTTTGATTTTCATATCGGGTCCGTCCGGCAGGCTCCCCTGTGGATGCAGAAGCGGGGGCTGGAGTGGCTGTTCCGGCTGTATGTGGAACCGCGGCGGCTGTGGCGGCGTTATCTGGAGATCGTGCCCCTGTTTATCTGCTATTCCGCTGTGGATCTGTTTCGGCATAATTTTCTGACCCGATTTCTGAACAGTGTTCTGCGCCGGCGTAAAAGCAGTACAAAAAATTAGCAGTAAAAAATTAGCAGTAAAAAATTAGCAGTAAAAAAAATTAGCGGGCCATAAAATCAAAACGCTGCGGAAAATGGTCCTTCCGAGTCCGGATAATTTGCCTATTTTATGTTCCGGTTTATCTATCAGACAATATTTTTAACAACCTTTCGGAACAGCGAATGAGTACAAAAAAAGCTCTTGTGTGCGGGGCCGGCGGATTTATCGGGGGGCACCTGGTCAACCGTCTGAAAGAGGAAGGATATCATGTAACGGGAGTGGACCTCAAGGAGAACGAATTCGGCAACATGAACGCCGATGATTTCGTGGTCGGGGACCTGCGCGACCCGCAGCTCGTCAAATCGGTCGTAGCCGGAGACATTGATGAAATCTACCAGCTTGCCGCGGATATGGGCGGGGCCGGCTTTGTCTTTACGGGAGACAATGACGCCGGTATCATGCACAACAGCGCCCTGTGCAATCTGAACATCCTGGAAGAGGCCCGCAGGAAGAAGATTCCCAGCATTTTCTATTCTTCATCTGCCTGCATGTATCCCGAGTACAACCAGATGGACCCGGACAACCCGACTTGCTCTGAAGACAGCGCCTATCCGGCGCAACCGGACAGCGAATACGGGTGGGAGAAACTGTTCAGCGAGCGGCTCTACCTGACCTACCAGCGGAATCACGGTGTGGATGTTAAAATAGCCCGGTTCCACAATATCTTCGGACCGCTGGGCACCTGGACGGGCGGCCGCGAAAAGGCGCCGGCTGCCATCTGCCGGAAAGTGGCCATGGCCGACGACGGCGGGATAGTGGAAGTCTGGGGGGACGGCTCCCAGACCCGCTCCTTCCTGATTGTGGACGAATGCGTCGAAGGTGTTCGCCGGCTGATGGAATCCGGCTTTTCCGGGCCCGTCAACATCGGCTCGCAGGAGATGATCTCCATCCAGGAGTTTACCGGAATGGTGATCGACATCTCGGGAAAAAACCTGACCATCAAAAATATCGACGGACCCACCGGGGTGGCCGGCCGGAATTCAGACAACACGCTGATCCGGGAAAAGCTGGGGTGGGCACCCTCCAAACCGCTTCGCGAAGGTGTGGAACAGACCTACCGGTGGATTGTGGAGCAGATCCGAGAGCACAACCGCGCCACCGCCTGAGCTGCACGCCGGACGGCACGCCGATCTGTTCCCTGTTCCCTGTTCCCTGTTTTCTATTCCCTGACTGTTCAGCCTTTCCCTGTTCCCTGTTCAGCCTTCCCGGTTTCACCCCTTTCAGCCTTGATGGCCTTTTCGTACACCTTCAGCAGGGACTGGTAATTGACCTCGGGGGTATAGTTGTCCAGATAGGTCTGCCGGGCATTGCGGGAAAGCCGGGATGTCAGCTCCCCGTCGCAGGCCAGCCGCCGCACCGCATCCGCTATTTTACCGGGATTTCCCGGCGGGACATGCAGGCCGTTGTGTTCGTGGACGACAATCTCCGCCTGGCTGCCGATCCCGGTGACGACCGCCGGACAGCCGGTGGAAAACGCTTCAAGCAGCGTGAGCGGAAAACCCTCGTAACAGCGAGAGGGGAAAAGCAGCGCCGTGGCACCGGCCATCTCCCGGAGTACCTCCTCCCGGCTGAGGCGGCCCAGCCAGCGGACCTTGGGGTTGCCCGCAGAGCGCCGCTTCAGCTCCGCACCCTCCGGCCCCGTGCCGGCAATTCTCAGTTCCGGCGTGACGCCGCGGCCGGCCCAGCCGTCGATCAGGTCACGGATCCCTTTTTCAGGGCTCAGCCGCCCCACAAAAAGAAACCGTGCCGGATTTCTTCCGGCTTTGCCTTCTGAGCCATCCGTCTCGTCTGTGGACTCCGCCCTGTCCGCCGCGGTCCCGGCCGGATCCTGCACAAAGTTGGGCTTGACCAGGATCCTCTCTTCCGGCAGGCCGCCTTCGGCCAGCTTCTTTTTGGCAAACTGCGTCAGGGCGATAAAAAAGGTCGGCACGCGGTCCCATGTGCCCCTGCGCCGGTGATACTCAATCATATGGGCCACCACGGCCGTCTGAAGAATGGACTCCCGGTATACCCCGTCTTTTACACAGGCCCAGGCCGAGCCCTTCACGCTTCTCTCGTCGATCCGGTTATGATGGAAGAGGGTGCCGCCCGGATGGATCAGCCGGTAGTTGTGCAGCGTGAGAACGGCCGGGACCCCCGCCTGCCGCGCCGCATCAAAAATGGCGGGTGTAAAAAGCGGGAAAAAGTTGTGGACGTGCATCACGTCAACTCCGGCCAGCTTTTCTGCCGCCATCCGGCGGGACCGTGCTGAATAGTGGGTGGAGAAGGGCAGCCTGAGCCGGGCCAGGGGTGACCGCAGCTCGTTACTGTTGTCCCGGATCCAGCGGTCGACCGTATGGTTTCCCGAGAGCAGCTCCGCCTCCTGGTCGGCCACCACATCCTCCCCGCCCGTTTCGCGGTACCGGTTGTGCACCTGCAGGATCCTCATTCGTCCGGCCCGCTTTGTAATCCTGAAGAGTGACCTGCATCGCTGCCGGAATCGTTGCCGGCGAATTTAACAGACTCGTTGCCGGCGGATTTAACAGACTCGTTGCCGGCCAACTTAACGGGACTGCCGTTCAGGGCCCCGCTTACGTCATTCCCGCGAAGACGGACTTTTTCCGGCGGGCTGTTGTGCGAATGCCCGTACGCCAGAACCATCGCCACGGTGAGCCAGAAGGGAAACGCATGGTGCGGGGACTCCAGAACCACATTGAAAAAGGCAAATACGTACATCAGGATCAGCATACCGCCCAGAAGCAGGAGCCTGTTGTACCGCTCCCCTGCCGGGTGCATGCCCCGTACCAGAAGGAGCGTACGCTCTGCCGGTTTCCAGAGGGCATAGAGAAACAGGGGGAAAAGAACCATGCCGAAGCGGGTCAGGATATTGAGATAGGAGTTGTGGGGCTGGGCATTGCCGCCCAGGTCGCGGGCATCGAAATAATCCATATCGATCGTATCGTAGAATTCATTGTCCTGCACATACATCACCGGCCGGCCGACCCCGTATCCCAGCAGCGGATAGTCGCGGTATTTCTCCAGCACGGTCTCCCAGGACAAGAACCGGTAACTGATATTCCCTTCGTCGGCAGAGGACTTTCGTTCAAGTATCCGGAACAGGTCGGCTTCGATCTGGGTATTGTAGTAGACCAGAAAACCGGTCAGGAGAACCAGGGAGACGGTCCCGTAGGTCAGGATCGTTTTCCTGATCTGTGCGCTGCCTGTGAAAAAGATAAACACCAGGGCCAGAGCAATTCCCAGGAAAATGGACCGGTGGAAAAGGGTGAAGACCGCCGGGAGCATGACCAGCGACAGCAGTTTGTAGCGCAGGCCCAGATGCCTGAACGGCAGAAAGAGACTCACCACAATCAGCGAGGGCAGCACATAACCCACATTAAAGCGGAATCCCTCAAACATGAGGTCCCTCTGGCCGGACAGGATCATGGAGCCTTCATAGAGATAGGCGGCGGCCTTCAGGACGATAAAAAGCTTGACCAGGTTGAAGAACAGGTCATACCCGCGCCTGCCACGGAACACATGGTAGGCCACCGGCACCCAGATCGCATAGACCAGCATGAGCGAGTCGCGCATGGCGCTGATCCCGTAACCGGGCAGGTAGGCAACCGCCCACAACAGCCCGATTGCCACCAGGATGTAGTAGATGAACAAATTTTTATGCACCTGGAGAAGCTCGCGCCGGTAGGCGAAGACCAGCGCCGCCAGCACAATTTCAGTGACAAAGATCGGCTCCAGCCCCAGATAGGCGAAACTGCGCTCGCCGAACAGCATGTGGAACATGTACAGAAAGAACAGGTATTCCCGCCACTGCAGCCCCGACAGACAACGGCCCATCTTTTCCACATGAATCAGCAGCAGTCCGGCCGCAAAGATGCCAGCCGCCAGCAGCAGGTCTTCGTAGAGGAAGAACGGCAGAAGAAAAAGCACCGCCAGGCCTGTCTGTTTGCTGTTGATTCCGTTCACAGTTGCATTCACAGTTACATTCACAGTGGCATTTGGTTGTTGTTGCAATTCATGGATCCCCGACAGCCGTTGCTGCCGCCTTGGTGGTCAGGATGCTGGTCAGTATACTGGTCAGGCGTTACTTGACGGCACTCCCGGTGCGTAAGTGTTCGTCTGCCAGTATACGCTCAAAAAGGGCGGCTGTTTCACCGGCCGCATCCGCCCAGGTTCGCAGGGGCGGACCCGGCGGCTCTTTTCCGCTGAACCGGCAGATCGCCTCCACCGCCTGCTGAGGGTGGTCCGCCTTCAGGAATCCCCGGGCCGAACGCTGAACCGGGGTCCCCTCCACGTTGGTAATGGTCAGCAGGCCGTTGTTCAGGTATTCGACGATCTTGAGCGAACTGAGGTAGAATCCCCAGCGCGACCAGGCGTATTCATCATAAAATGCCAGTCCGATATCCGCCTCCGCTATCAGGAACCGCACATCGTCCCTCGGCAGATCCCGAAAGATAACCAGATTTTC
>JBBDRV010000233.1:0-2568 GCA_040905285.1 Balneolaceae bacterium
GAGCATTTTTGGGGCAAGTGGAACGCAGAGATTGACGTTTTCTTAGAGACACTATTAAGAGAACAAAGTCATGACTATCCAGGAAATAACCAAAAATCTGCAATCGTCAGATAGGCCCGTAGCCAAGGCCCTGCACATCGGTGACCATTTTAAAGTTTTAATTTTTGGATTTAAGAAAGGCATGCAGCTTGAGGATCATCAGGCGTATCATCCTACAAAATTATTTGTCATTTCGGGGCGGATCATCTATAAGCAGGGCCAGGATGACACCGAGCTCATGCAATATGACGAGATCGAAATCCCGGTAAAAGCCTTCCATTCAGTCGAAGCACTCGAAGACAGTTTCGTTTTGCTAACCCAGGGATAAAGGGCGTTTTGCCCGGGAATAAGAGGGTTTATAGTTTCAGTGCAACGGATACACCGTCTCTCACCGGCAACAGTACATTTTCAAAATCGGCATCCTCCTGAATAAGCCTGTTCATTCGGTCCACTGCCCTGCTTTTTGCATCATCCGGTGCCAATACCGAACCACCCCACAATGTGTTATCTGTCACCAGTACACCGCCACTTTTCAACTTCGGTTTAACAACCCGGTAATAATCAGGATAATGTACTTTATCGGCATCAAGAAAAACCAGATCGAACATGCCGTTTAGTTTTTCGATCGATTCCAGCGCCGGACCGTCTATCTGCCGAATCTTGTTTCTGTACGGTTCCCGTGAAAGGAATTTGTTTGATATGCTTTTGTAACGGAGGTTCATTTCCAGGGTGATCAGCTCACCGTCTTCCGGCAGCGCATCAGCTATCCAGACAGCCGAGTATCCGGTAAATGTTCCTATCTCCAAAACCCGTTTGCATTTTCCAAAACGAACCAGCAACTTGATGAACTGCCCCACCTGTCCGCCGCTGATCATATCCGAATAGTCAAGTTCTGCTTCTGTCTCCTTAACTATATGCTGAAGAAGCTCTGATTCCCGTGTTGTATGACGCCGGATATAGGTTTCAATCTGTCTGTTCAGTAACTCCATAAGTCGCATTTACCGTTCTGGCTTGTGGAAATCTTCCTTGTGGCTTTCTCCCTGTGGATATCTGTTTCACAAGCAGTAAATTGGTTGTAAAATACAAAGTTATAGTCTAAATCCTTATACAGGAAAACAACAGACAAATGAAGTCCATGTACATTTTCTCTCCCCGGCCTGAAGAAAAGAAATTCCTGATCCGCGGAATACCATCTTATGTCATAAGAACCGCAATAACAGGAAAGAGGCCGTAAGTGCCGGATCAGACAACGCATAGATTTATTCCGGCAGATGAATCCGAATGGTTTATGAAGCTGTCCGCACCCTACGTGAAATGTCTTTTCAGAACCAGGTTCCGGCAGGTGTGGCTGAAACAGAAGTATATACCCGGCCGCACATCAAGAACCCTCTACTTCCTGAACCACAGCTCATGGTGGGATGGCCTGATTCCTTTCCTCCTGAACAGGTATCTGTTCAGGCAGCACGCGCGCTTCATGATGCAGGACAGGCAGATGAATCACTACAGATATTTCAGGCGGGCCGGTGCGTTTTCGGTGAATCTGGATACACCGGCCGGTTCCTTCAAACCACTTCGGTATGCGCTGGAATCCATGAAAAGGGATTGTGCATCGCTTTATGTTTTTCCGGAAGGGAAAATCACACCTTTTACCACGGCCAAACCCTGTTTCAGGAATGGTCTGCCCTGGCTCTGCAGGCAACTGCCCGGCGTGGATACGGTTCCCGTGGGTATCTACATCCATTCCATGTGCCACTCCAGACCGGAACTTCATATCCAGATAGGTGACCCGGTCGACTTGCAAAAGTCTTCCATGACGCTGGAGAAAAGTAAAAACAGGCTGGAAGTCTCTCTCCAGATGCAGCTTGCCGATCTGCGGAAGTACGGTGGCTTCGAAAACACCTATTTTGAAAAGTGGCTATAAGGCAGAAGGAGCAGGAACCCTGTTCTTCCGTCAATTCTCCCAGCAGTCAAGATGACCTATCCCCGTTCCTCTATCAGCTTTAACCGGTTTTCCGCTCTTTTAAGTGCCTTTTCAGTCGACAGGCGATCGGTATCTTCTTTCATCAGTCGCTCGAGGGCCCGGGTTCTTGCTCTCATGGCCCGCTCCGCATCGATGTCTTCAACCCGTTCTGCAACTTCTGCCAGCAATGCCATTTGATTGTCATTCATTTCAACAAATCCGCCGGTGACTGCAAAATACAGCACATCGGAATCAGCCGTTTCAACACGAACCGGACCAATGTTCAGAGTCGATATGACAGGAGCGTGATCGGCTTTCATTTCAAAACTGCCGGCAGTGCCGGGAGCCTGCACCCCCTGAACTTCACCTTCAAAAAGCTTTCCTTCCGGGGTTAAAATCTGAGCATAAAATGTTTGAGGCATATTCAGAACAGGTTACGCGGCTTCTGATTCGGTTTCTGCTTTCAGCTTTTTGCCTTTCTCCATTGCCTGCTCAATTGTACCTACCAGGTGAAACGCATTCTCCGGAAGATCGTCAAGTTCACCATTCAATTTCATATTGAATCCTTT
>JBBDRV010000234.1:0-15275 GCA_040905285.1 Balneolaceae bacterium
AGCAACCAGCATGTAGCCTAAAGAGATAAAATACCGCCGGCGGAAAATTTCAGTCACGTTTTCGGTTCATTTGAATTCAGCGGGCCTGTCGGTTTACCACATTGAATTCCCGGCCCGTCCGGACATTAATGAATTTTATACAAAGTCGGCACGTTTTCTGATTTCGGGAGCATTTCCTTTGTTGATTGAATTATATCTGATGATTAACCTTCACAGTACATCAGGATACTGATAGCGCAGCTCTGTAGAGTAAGTCCGACAGACTGCTTGCCTCTGTATATTTAAAAAGCGGCAAAGCCAGGTTTCTGGTATGAAAAGACTGATTTTGACATGTTTGATTGCAGGTTTTCTGAGTTCCGGAGTTCATGGACAAGCGACCGACAAAAGAAAAAAGCAGAGAATATACAGATGAAACGATTTCCGAGAGAACTGATGCTGAAAAAGAGTTTTGAAAGGATGCGGAAATTCATGCCTCCTTTCACAGCTTATATAAAATCAATGGCCTATATCTCTAAAAATAATTGTTTAAAAATTAAAAGATGCATGAGTGGCGTCTATCCGCTTTTGTGCCTTCATTTAATGATATCGTGTTCGGGCGACCAGGAGGTGAATTCATTTTCGTTTGATGAATATGAGATCAATGAAATATCCACGCTTTTCAGTGCTGAGAACTCCACAGAATTTCATTCACCTACCTCGATTCGAGCGATTGAGGGAGGCTTTCTTTTATTGGATAACAATCGTTTCATTAAGATGGATCACAATGGAAACAAGCTTTTTACTTTTGGTGGTGAGGGAAGAGGTCCGGGTGAATATCAACAGGTAAGTGGTTTTTGGGAAATTGGTAACACCTTTCTGATTTATGATCGTCTCAGTGCTAAATTTATTCATTTTGACAAAAAAGGCATTTGGATGAATGATACGAGCATCGATCATGAGATTATCCCGCTATTTCCTAGTTCCATAGTAGTTATTGATCGGTCTTTGTTCGCGATTGCAACACGAGGAGATAACGGCTCTCTGGCAATGATCGTAAATCTGGAATCGGAACAGATAAAGTATATTGGAGAGGCATTGGGAGATTACATTCGTATGGATCCGCCACCCGATCCTTATGAAACACACAAAGCAGTTAATTCCAGAGTTATTCCCGAAGACTACAAAAACTCTGTCCTGCTGGACAGTAATGAAACGGGTTTGTTTATTTATCAACAAACAACAGCAATGTTGGAAAAATACTCCCATGATGGAGAACTGCTTTGGTCACGTAACTTGAAGTTTCCAATTCAAGAAGGTTTATTCGATCACATGTTTGAGGTGAATGCAGACCGTTTAAATAGAGGGTCCCCTGTGAGTTATAACTATGGCTTTAACCATGCTATGGCGCTATCTGCAACTCCGGATGGGATTGCTGTTCTAATAAATAAAATCGAAAAGGATTCAGTTACTGTAGCATGGGTTTCAAATGACGGAGAGGATATATCACTTATCAATTTTAAAGGAATAAACCATTATACGAATAGGTTTGCTATCCCAACAAACATAGAGAAGCCATTCATTCTTTTTGTCAATTCTTTACAAGGAATTATCTACAAAGCGGATTGGCCGTTGTGAGATGCCTCTTTTAAAAATTAGTTATTTATTAAAAAGCCAGTCTTTGCAGTTATTGAACTTGACCCCTCCCTGTAATTCAGCCGGTTATAAGTAGAGAATCGGGCCTGTTTTGCAGGTGACACTCAATGTACTCATCGGGTGTAAACCCTCCCAAAAAACTGTGGGGTCGATGCTTACAGGCGAAAATAAATGCTGATTCATTAAATATTCACCTCCTTTATACGAAATCTCATCAATATCTGTAAATCCATCTCATTTAGTATCTGGGCATAGACGTAGCCATCTTTTATAACTTCAATGGACCCATTTTGGGGCCAAATGAATTTTGCGATTAGTTCTCCGTCATTTTTTAGAACCCACCATTCCAACTCATCAATCTCCTGCGTAAACGTTGACACCCACAGACGCCCTTCATCATCAGCTATCATTGAATTCAGCGCGGGCCAGGTTGTGGGTAATTCTGCATGTTCAACAATTCTTTTATTATAATCAGATATATCATGATTATTTAATATCTCATTAAGATCTAAATATTTATTTTTTATTTCATAATAAAATGAATACATATAATTCCCATCCAGGTCATGTGCTTTAATCAGAAAATTTTTGGACCAGGATGTAAATATATAATTTTCATCTGAAATTGTCATGATTGATTTTGGTAAAAAAGGAAAAGGTTTTCCAGTAGAAGTCACTCTACCATTAATAGTAGCATGTAACAAATTTCTTTGTCTTTTTCTTAAAATAGTTTTTGGAATTAACTCTCCTTGCCTATCTATTGCGTAGTATTCGCTATATAGTGTTTCTTCTAAATTATATCGATGATGGTGTGGATCTACATATTTTGTTTGATCAAATATAGCTAAATAACTTTCATCATTTTTTACATAAATTTTGCGCGGCATAATGCTTGGAAGTACTTCATGATAATTATATAATAAACTATTTAAATTTAATGAATTTATTAATGACAATGATTTTAATGAAAAAATATTCATCCGCATTTGAAGAACATCATAAGCATACAGCTTATCATTTTTTATCGATAGTTGCGGAGGAAAATTAAATTCCCCTGGGCCTGACCCCCGTCTTCCTACACTTTTGTGAAAGCTACCGTCAGGATTATATATATGTATTTTAATCTGATCTGTATCTGCAATAAAAACTCTGCCTTTGTTATCCACGGCTACAGAGCTAAATGACCCAATAATCTCATCATTTGAATCATTATAATTTAGATCTTGAACCAACTCAATTTTTGAGGAAGGCTCTGCATTATCAGAATAAATAGTAATATTTTTTAAATTGTCAAATTTTAATCCAGGGTCATCATAGTTTGTGCATTTATTTGTAATAATAGAAAGCAATAAAATAATAATTAATTGTACTTTCATCATGATATTATCTTGCAGATTTGCAATCTGCGGGATATTTTTTGAGTGTTAACAACAATCACATTCGCCCCAACTTCCACCACTTGGACAATGAGCATTCGGATCAGCCCCCATCAGTGAGTCGAATTGATTTCCGAGAACAGCCAGCATTAAATAGCCTAGATCGTAAGGTACATGCTATTCTCATGGCGGAAAACTTATTTAACAGAGAGGTACTTACGGAGCGTTAGACCCATTTTATGAAGATTATTTCTTGTTTGAATGCGCAAATAATAGAAATAATCCAAATTGATCCGTGGAATAATGGAACTATCCAGTCTATCGAAAATCCTAAAATATTAAAAGACATGAATACATAATTCAAAAAAAGAAAACATGAAATATATAATATTATGTATAGAATGGATATGGATAACAAAAAATATAAAATTGCCATTCTAAATGACTTTCCTTGTCTGGGATCATTGTTTATCATTTAGTCTATACTTTTCATTGAAAATATAAGTGGCAACGGCATATCATTATTAAGCCAGCGCAAAATGTTTTCGTAGCCTACGAGTCTAATGATTTGTTCTTCATCTAAGTAGTCCAGCTCTTAGTGAATTTATTTTTGATGATTTAATACATTGAAACTGCGTTTGGTAATAACTATTTGCGGAACCATTTCTGTGTCTGAAAATCATTGTAAATATATTTGAGAAAACCAAGGTTAGACCATGAATTACCAACAATATATTCATCAAAATTTACAAATTTAAATATGTGATCAATAACATTAGGGTTTAAGTCATTTGATACAATGAAGCAGGGCCGTTCTTACATCCGGACAGATGAGCGAAGGACTGGGCGGTTTTGGTTTCATTTTCCTGCATGCGGGCCCATTGTTAGTCTTTCATCATAAGGCAGTTTCTCCGGACTTGAACTGCGGATCTTTTCAAAATCACGGTGTGAAGGATTGATAATGTAATTATGCTCGGCGGGTACGATGACACTGGGCACTTTGATTACTGCGGATGACTGGCTGACAAGCCACTCGTCGCCGAATTTTTGAGAAGCGCTCCCGTAAGGGACCGCATCCCAGCCGGCAGGCAAGCTGTCCGAATCATGTTCTGAAATCAATTCACGGGGAATAGCCGCATACAAGACAACACAGGAAGAAAAATAGCTGCGGTCATTCGTCTGAACCAGCATGTCCAGTAAAGAAAGAGACAGACTTCCGGAGGTATAAATGGCCGGTTTTTCTGAGCTGTTAAAACGGCCTCCGTACAACCTGGCCCCTTTCCCGGTAAATGCTTCACCCGAATAATCTTTGTGACAAATACGGCAGGTCCGGATCATATTCATACATCCTAAGCCGTAATCCCGTGCCTGATCTGGCCGAGGGTTCGCTCCACAAGCCGAGCACCCGGCTCGGTTTTTACCAGCTCGACAGGTTTTTGATTATCCAGCGTATAGTTCGGCTGTTTGAACCATGTTGCACTTCTGTCCATTGTTCCGAGAATCTCAATGGCCAGATCCGTAAGACGGACAATCCGGTAACTTCGTTCCGATTCATCGGGAGGCAGCTTTTCCTCTTTTTTACGGCGGTCCAGTGTTCTGGGAGATATCATAAGAATATCAGCCAGCTCCCGGTTGGACAGCAACAGTCGCCTCCGGATGGTATTCAGCACATCTGTGGAAAGACCGTAACTGATTTTTGAAGCTGCCTCCGGCAGATCCCAGGCGATGTAAGGCTCATTTATAATATTCCTGTCTTTAGCCTCAGGTGATTTATAATTGTAACGGGAATTCTTTTTAGTCATTTTTGTGCCTTTTGACGTATAAGTTCCCGCCAAATTACGCATATTGGAAATTTGATTCAAGAGTAAATTTGATATGCTGTTTATTGGCTACAGCTATAAACTTAACGCCTGGAACTACCAGCATTCCAGCGTAAAATCCGCCCATACGCCCAATCAACAAAACAGGGTCTGTGTTGATTACCGACTCTGAAATCAAACAAGCCAACTCATCACCATTGGCATCAAGAAGCACAGTATGACTTCTGCCTGACCGGCCGAAATCAAATTGCTTGTCTCCATATTGATCAAAAACGCTGAAAAGAGTTTTGGATCTATTGACGGGGATCATGTATACTGCCCGTGAAACCCACTGAAAACCAACTGTTATGACTCATATGAAAGTCTGTCTGATGAGTTGCCTGCCCGTTTCCCGCTGTTTCTTCCTTTTTATTCTCCTGTTTACGGCCTCCGAGACCTTCTCCCAGGAGCGCATGCCACTTTACAGTGACATTCTTGGGGATTTTGAAAGAACCATAACCACGTCCAGTGAAGAGGCACAGGCCTACTTTAACCAGGGCATGCGGCTGAGATACAGTTTTGCCGGCGTGGATGCCGCCGAATCTTTCAGGGAAGCACAACGTCTGGATCCGGAATGCGCAATGTGCTATTGGGGCGAGTCCTGGGCACTGGGTCCGTTTCTGAACGATCCGGGAGGAAGAGCCGGACAGGCAGATGAATCCAACCGGAAAGCCCGGCGGCTTGCAGAGGACAATGCCACACCGGTCGAACGCGCCCTCATTGAAGCCACAACCCACCGCTACAGCGGAGAGGCTGTGCATAGCGAAGAATACGCAGAAGCCATGCGTATGGTTTATGAGAACTTTCCGGACGATCCTGACGTGGGTACGCTCTATGGAGAGGCGCTTTTCCTGCTCGAACCCCGGCGGGGTTCACGCGATATCAACGACCCTGCCGTCCGGCGGATCCACCGGGTGTTTGAAAGCGTTCTGGAAGATGATA
The DNA here is from genome assembly GCA_040905285.1 of Balneolaceae bacterium. Taxonomy (GTDB): domain Bacteria; phylum Bacteroidota; class Rhodothermia; order Balneolales; family Balneolaceae; genus JBBDRV01. The sequence continues at coordinate 5,810 of JBBDRV010000234.1, forward strand.
TCCGCCATCCAGGTGCCTGCCACCTGTATGTGCACGCCACCGAGTCTACGAGCCGGCCTGAAAAAGCCTCTGCATGTGCCGAACATCTGGCTGATTCGGTCCCGGGTGTAAGTCACATGAATCATATGCCTGCACATACGTGGAGCCAGACAGGCCGCTGGGGAGATGCCGTAAGAGTGAGTATTCAGTCGGTGGAAACCGACCGGAAAGCAGAGGATGATGAAGGCTTTGCGATCTATCCGACCCATAACCTCCATATGCTGGCTATTGTGGCTTCCATGGACGGACAGAGTGCCGTAGCTATACAGGCCGGTGAGGACTATGCCGGGGTGTTCGGAAACAACATGTACCATGTTCTGACACTTCTGCGATTCGGCCGGTTCGATGAAATCCTGACCGTCACTGACAGGCCGGACTATGAACTCGGCGCAGCTGTATGGGATTTTGCCCAGGGGTACGCCAGTCTTCGACAGGGCGACTCGGATTCCGCACGGAGGTACCTGGAACAGGTAAGGGAGTCGGCCGCCTCATCCGGCGATGGCGACAAGTTTCGGGTGCATTCGGTGGAGGATCTGCTCGGCATACTCGGGAATATCCTGGAGGGTGAAATCCTGGGGGACGATGGCAGCACGGAGGCAGCTATCAAGGCTTTCACCCGTGCCGCATCCATTGAGGATGGGCTGATGTGGGATGAGCCCGAGCCCCTGCCCTTCGCATCCCGTCACTGGCTGGGTGCGGCCCTGCTGGAGGATGGACAGTATGAAGAGGCCGAACGGGTTTACCTGCAGGAACTCACCCATCATCCGGACAACGGCTGGTCCCTCCTCGGACTGAAACAGGCTCTGGAGGCACAGGGGAAACCGGTGTCGGAGATCAGTGAAGCCTTCGAGACCAGCTGGACACGGGCAGATACCAGTATCCGATCATCCAGGTTCTGAATCAACCCCTAATCCATCCATTCCGGCTCTATCCTGTACGGATCCCCTGCCATTCTCGGCCTTACGTTTTGCTGATGGCTGAGGGCGAAGTGACGGTCGACAGCGAGCGTATCTCCCGGTGTAATCTCTTCATGGTTGATGATGGCCCATTGGGAATTCATAAATTCCGGTTCAACATATACCCACTCCACCGTCTGGTCATTCAGCTTGAAGACTAGGGTCCGGCCGCCGTCCCGCTCCAGAATGGCTGCTCGCGGAATACGAGCCATGCCATTGTGCGAACGGACACGGACCCGTCCCTCGACCGTCATTCCCGGCCTCAGGTTCCGGTCATAATTATCAACTTCCAGAATCACCTGACCGGTTTTTCTATCCTCATCCACCACTGGTGACAGTGCCCGGATGCTGCCCTCTTTCCGGTCGCCGGCCGGCGAGGTAACCTCTACCGTCATCCCCTTCTCCAGCAGGTTCAGTTCCGCCTCAAGAACGTCCAGCCTGACAAGAACGGTTTCATCGTCAATCAGACGCCCGAGCTCAAGCCCGCTGCTGATAAAGGCGCCGGAGCTGATTCTTTCCGGGGCGGACACATACCCCGAAAAGGGTGCTGTAATCACGGCATAGGAGAGATCCATTTTTGCCCGCTCCAGGTCCAGTTCTGCCTGGGCAAGACCGGTAACATTCCTCAGCATCCTGTCATCGGACATATCGTCACTGTCGTTGCCTCCATTCCGCCTTTGCCGCTGGCGGCGTTCAATATCATAATCCACCCGGGCACTCTCCACTTCATTCTCAGCCTGCCGGAGCTGGTACCGCCACTCTTCATCCAGAAATGAGAAGAGGGTATCTCCCTGCTGAACGTAGGCCCCGTCCTCCAGGGCGGAGGTCTCTAAAAAGCCGCTGATGCGCGGGCGGATAACGATCTCGCGGCCGGCTTCGACAATGCCGCGGCTTTCGATGTACATATGCAGGGGCTGGTCATCGGCGGTTGAAAAGATCACGTCCGGGCGCACATCCGCGCTGTCCGGGGTTTCCGGTCGCTCTTCACCCTCATCCGGAGCACAGGCCGGGATTATGGCAAGAGCCATAACGAGTAGAAAAATGGCTGTTCCGACACTGCCGGGTTCCGGTTTTAAAAATCCTGTGACGTCAGATTTCATACATGCAATATATTATTTCTGATTAAAAATACTTCTCTCTGCTCGACAGCCATTCTCCTGCCGCTACTCTACCGGTTCATAAAGAGTAAAGATAAAGTGATCTACCACGGCTCCGACATGTTTGTCTGATACATGAGTAATGACCGCATTTTCAGGAAAATGGACGACCTTTTGCGGCAGCCCCTCCGGGTCAAGTACCAGCCATCGCTGTGTTGCCGAACGGTGGGTCAATTTCAGCCAGAATCTGGCCTGATTATCAATTAGAAACCGGTCGACAGGTGTTTTGTATTCCGGGAGAAGGTCCTGCACGATTCGCTGTAATTCCGGCTGATCAAATCGTTGAAACCGGTTTTCAACAGAATCTCTGTCGGCAGAGTTGAGCTTCTCTTCAGACAACCTTACAGGTATCGTCCGCAGGGTATCCATAGCAGGAGACATCTCTGTAATTTCACCGGACGCAGACCAGTATAACATAAAGGAGTTGCGAACAGGATTCACCGCAATGAGCTGGTCGGGTGTAAACGGAACTGCATAGGCGCTCATTCCTCCTTCCTGCCTCAGTATCGCTCGAAGCTGTACAGGCAGAGTCAATCTTTTTGAGTACTCATTACTACGGGCATTGAATGAAGATAATGTCACTTCTGGTTTGCTGTCGGTATTATACAGGTAGTCCATGGACATGTACCGCTTCAGATAGTCTCCATCTCCTGCCATCGGATATACTTCCGCCAGTGAATGACCCTCCATGGTTTCCGGCGTGAATTCATCGTCATAGATCTTTCCCTTCAGATATCTGCTTACTCTGTTGTTCATCTGGTCATACACATACAAGTTACCGTGCTGATCACGGTTTATACTGGTAATATCCTGAATTTCCCCCGGCCCCCGTCCGGCGGAAGCGATCAATTCAGCCCGGACGTCATCGAGGTTCCCCCAATCTGTACCGAGACCTGCCGATTCCGGATTTGTCCCGTCTTCTCTCATATTGAGCACACCCTCACCTGTGCCAGCGGAATATATCCTGAGAATGAATGGAGACTGGCTGAGATCACCCAAAATGACGCTGCCATCCTCCATGGGGATCGTCTTTTGATAGATAAACTCGAAATAACGGGAACCGACAGAGTCGAAAGAAAGAATTTCCCGGGGCTCCACTTGGGGAAGTGCCTCCAGATTAATTTTTCCATCATTGTCCGAACCTTCTCTGCAACCGGCAAGCAGACAAACGGCAACAACGCACCCAACGAAAACAGCAGAAAGTTTTTCGGACCGGCCATCCCGGTTCTCCGTAAAATTCGGACAGGCTCTCATCAGACCACCTCTTTCCTGAATCCCCTCTCCAGCCGGCCGAAAATGACCGGAATCAGGTAGAGCGTCAATATGGTACTGGTCACCATCCCGCCCATCAGCGCCAGGGCAAGGGACCGGCGGAAGGCATAGCCTTCACCGAAAGGAATCAGCATCGGGACCAGTCCGAGAATGGTGGTGATACTGGTCATGACCACCGGACGGAACCGGTGCCTTCCGGCCAGCTCGACGGCCTCCTTCAGGTTTCCCGTCTCCAGAAGATAACGGCGCATAAAATCAACCTTCAGGATGGAGTCATTGACGGCAATCCCCGTCAGGATCAGAATACCCATGAAAGACATGGCATTCAGTCCTGTGCCTGTCAGATACATCGCCGTCAGGGATCCCACCCAGGCAAAAGGAACGGCCAGAATAATGATCAGCGGGTATTTCAGGTTTTCAAACTGGATGGCCAGAATAATATAGATGACCAGAATGCTGAGGCCCAGCAGCCGCCCCATTCCCGTCATCAGATTTTGCACCATGACGGCGTTGCCGGCCACCTCTATTTCCGTGCCGGTATTGCGGACGAACTCCCGGACCGATTCCATGGTCTTGCCCCGGTTCCACCACCAGTCGGCCAGAGTCCAGTCGGCTGTATAACTCAGCACCGGCGTCTGGTCGACCCGTTCAAGCTGTTCGGCTTCTCTTGTCCGTTGGAGGCCTGCCAGATAGCTGAGAGGGATTTCACGGTTCCTGATCCGCATGATAATATCGCCCGGATCGTATATCCGGGACTGGCTGCCGACCAGGCGGATCCCGATCCGTTCATCCTGCCGGTTCCAGTCGGTGACAAAATTGCCCCGGGTGATGGACTCCAGATAGTTGATCACCTCCCCTTCGGTTATCCCCAGCTGAAGCATACGGGCCGGGCGGAACGTCATGTTCCAGGTATCGACCGTCTGGTCGAATTGCCTGCGTAAACGGACCGGCAGATTCGAGTCGTTCAGATGCTGCTGCAACTCCTCCGCCATCTGCCCGCTGAGATCCCTGTCCATGCCGATGATCCGGAAAAGGACAGGGGGCTGGTCAGCCCCGATCAGGGCACTCCAGCTCTGGGTATCGGCCACAGGCTCTACCGACCATCCGGAAAAATCGCTGTCAAAGCGGCTCATCAACTCCCTGACTTGTCCGGCCTGTTTCCGGCCGCCGACCGGAATCACCACCTTGAACTTATTCAGCCCTTCCCTGGAAAGGTTGGACAGGTTGGCCTGATCGGTGTATCCCCCCTCCATCTGTATGCGGCCGGCTCCGAGACCTTCGTTTTCCAGACGTATGTTAAGGACACCGGCCGCCTGGATGGTCGAAGCGAGTGATGTATTGCCCGGCAGCTGGACCCGGTAACTTAGGGCTGAAGGCACATCTTCAGGCAGCATCGTCTTGGGAACAGCCACAAAAAACCAGCAGGCTGCGCCGGCCAGCATCAGTGCACCGAAAAAGACCGGTGCAGGCCGGTCCAGTACCCGCTGAAGACTCCGCTCGTATCCGTCCAGCATCCGATCGAAGAAGCGCCGGGTATTCAGTTTTCCCGAGGTTCCCTCCTCTTTTCGCTTTCGTTCCCGGCGCTCCAGAATCTGAACCACCAGCACGGGCAGCAGCACCAGAGCTACAAGCAGGGAGGCAAGCAGGCTGATAGACAGGGTGTACGCCTGGTCCTGAAAGAAAGCCCCTTCAAAGCCCCCCAGAAAGACAAGCGGCAGAAATACCGAAATGGTGGTAAAAGTCGATGCCGTGACGGCAAGGGCGATCTCCCTGGTACCCACAGCCGCCGCCCGCTTCACCGACGGTGCCAGCGGCATATGCCGGTTGATGTTTTCAAGCACCACAATGGCATTGTCCAGAAGCAGCCCTATCCCGAGTGTCAGGCCGCTGAGGGAGACGATATTCAGCTGGATGCCCGACCCGTACATCACAAAAAAGGTGAGGAAAATGGAGACGGGTATGGCGATCCCGATAGTGAACGGCGTGCGGATATCATTCAGGAAAAGAAAAAGGACAAAAAAGGCGAGGATACCTCCGAGCAGGAGGGTCTGCAGCAGGTTTTGAATGGCTTTCCGGATAAATGTGGCATCCTCCCGAAGAATGTCAATGTGGATATCCGGATAGAGCTCCCTCATCTCTTCGATCAGCGGGACCAGCGTATCGTAGACCTCCACCGTATTACTGCCAAATTCTTTCTTGACCAGCAGGTTCAGCACCCGTTCCCCCTGCAACAGGGCAAAGGAGACAGGATCCGTCTCGTCGAGCTCTATATCGGCGACATCACCCAGAAGCAGTACGCGGCCCCGGCCAAGCCTCGTCAGGGGGATTGTCTCCAGGTCTTCCAGTTCATGAATACGGCTCTCAATCTTCATCGAATAGCGGTACCAGCCGTCGCGCAGCTCGCCGGGTGAGCTGAAAAGATTGGCCTGCTGCACCAGGGACCGCACCTCACCGAGGCCCAGGCCGTACCGGTCGATCTCCCGGGGGCGGTAGCGGATTTGCACCTCCGGCTCAACAGCGCCAACGGATACCACCTGCGCTATCCCTTCCGCCTGCTCGAGCCGGCGGGAAAGCACCTGCTCCGCCCATCTCTTCAGCGCGAGACGGGTTTCGAACTCCTCATTGGAGCGGTCAACCGATGTAACGGCCAGAACGGCGATCGGCTCATCCGCCGTCGTGTTGAAGACCAGCTGGGGCCGCGCAGCCTGCTCAGGGAGCATATACTGCACCTGGTCCAGCTTTTCACGAACATTGAGGAAAGCAAGATCCATGTTGTGCCCCCACCGGAATCCGAGATAGATCACGCTCTGCCCCTGTCGTGCAAATCCGTGGACGTCATCAATGCCCGGTACGGTGCTCAGCACAGCTTCCAGACGTTCATTGATACGATTCTCGATCTCCCGGGGCGAGGCTCCCTGCCAGTCCGTACGCACCACCAGACTGGGGGTATCCACCTCCGGCAGAAGATCCACTGAAAGCTCGTTCAGGGCAAGACCCCCGAAGATGAAGGTTGCCAGAATGAGGATGATCGCAGTTATGGGGCGGTTTAACAGCAAATGGCCAAATTACAGGATTATCGGTGAGTAGTCCCCCTTTTCTTCCGGTTTTAACGGATGCTTACAATAACTGCTTTCTGGTTTGGGATTGCAAATAGGAGACAGCTCAATCAAAAATAACAACTTCATCTGTACAAGCCTCACCCTATAGTACTCCGATACGGGTGGAGCATTGAGGATCTTCCATTCAGTGATTCAGTTGATCCGTTTTGATCTTTGAATAGCCGATAGAACCATTGATTTTAGCACCAATTCCGTTTACTTAAGATTGACATCTATAAAACTCAGGCCGTGTCGTAATTGTAAAAAAATTGTATTCTGCTGTTGCAGACTTGCATCATACCCACTGAAAATACCATCAGAAATGCTATCCCTGAAAAGCGTATTGATTTTTATTACCACTTTTGCCGCCGGTCCTGTCCATACAGCACTGGCCCAGACCTTGCCGCAATCTCCTGTCCCGAATGTATACCTGGATTGCGACGTCTGTTCGTTCGACTATATTCGCAGCAATATCGATTTTGTCAATTATGTACGGGATCAGGCAGATGCAGACATTTACCTGCGCATTACAGATGCTGTGACAGGAAGCGGCCGTGAGTATGCTCTTGACTTCCGGGGAATTGCCCCTTTCTCTGAAAGAAGAGACACCCTTTTCTATATTAGCCCGAATACAGATACCTCTGACGAGGAGCGGGCGGGGCTTGTTCGGCATATCCGCGTTGGCCTCGTACCGTTCGTTACAAAAACCGTGGTGATGCAGAGTCTTGACGTCATACATGATCTGCCGGCCATAGAAGCCCCGGCAACTACAGGTATCCAGCTTGAGGATCCCTGGAACCAGTGGATATTCGAGATTGACCTGGGCACATCGTTCGACAGGGAAGAAACGGAGTTCAACTACGAGATTGAAGGCGGTGTTGACGCCGAACGTGTCACCGATCACTGGAAGTTTGATATGGGACTGGAATTGGAAATCGATCGAACAGAAATCGACCTTTCTTCAGGCACCAGGAAAGTGAACCGGGATTCCTGGGATGCCGACGGCTTCATAGCCTATAGCCTGAGTGACCATTTTTCAGCCGGCCTTTTTTCAGGTGTCAGTGCTTCAAGAATCGATAACATCCTTCTGGCTTATGAAGCTTCCCCCGCCATTGAATACAGCTTCTTTCCGTACAGTGAATTCCAGGAGCGCAGATGGATCCTGCAATACCGGATTACTCCGTCACACAGAAATTATGACAGAACAACTGTCTACCTCAAGGATTCGGAAGTGTTGACTCAACAGGTTCTTTCACATCAGCTGAGGTACGATCAGCCATGGGGCAGGATCGACCTCTGGATGTCGGCCTCCAGTTATCTGCACGACCTGTCGCTGAACAGTTTTGAATTCAATCCGTCATTTAATATTCGTATTGTACGGGGGCTATCTGCAAGCATGTCGGGACAGTATCGAATTATAAACGACCAGATTTCTCTTCCGGCAGAAGACATTACCGATACAGAGCTTCTGCTGGGGGAAAGACAGCAGGCAACGTCCTATGATTTTCAGCTTTCATTCGGTCTTTCATATACATTCGGATCCATTTACAGTAACGTTGTAAATCCGCGGTTTTAGACGGTCGACGACACCCGGTCTCACACTGGCGGTTACGGGTCCCTGGAAAAATTAAAAGGTCAGGGGGGAGCCTGAGAGAGAATTTCTACTTCCCGGGCTGTCAGCTCTGCAAACCTGTTCCTTTTTTCTTCTTTCAAACGCTGCAAAACGGTCATTTGCTTTAGCCGGTTCTTTATCGGAGTAGCAGGCCTCATTTCGGAAAGTTTAGTTCAGAAAGTTTAGTCGGGAAGCTGCCAGATATCCACCCGGTCGAGGGCGATATAGGGTACAGCCACCTGGTTTCTTTGGGTATCCAGTCCTATGTCCGCAGGGCGCCCCGGTGTGTGTATGAGAACATAGTCTGTCCCGTCTTCAATCACATGCAGGCTGGAATCCACCTGGCTGGCGGCCAGCAGCCGGCCGTCCACAAATTCAATGCCGTCAAAGTTGCCTCCGCTCTCTGCCCGGACAAATTCCTCCAGCGATTCCTCTGATATATTCCAGGCGTAAAAGGTCAGGGCTTCATTCCAGGGGGCCAGCACCAGTTGATTGCCGGACGGTGCCATCGTAATGCCGTTCGGGGAATGGGGAAGGGAGTCCACAAGCACCGAAACCGTCCCGTTCTCGATCAGAAAAAGCCTGGAAGCACTCATATCCGTAACGTAAAGGAGGTTATCCCCATCCTGCACGATATCATTGAGAAAACCCGGCTCGAAGTCGGTGAAATCCACAAACTGCACCTGCTCTCCCGAGGTTCTGTTGAAGCCGTGCACCCCGTCTATATCGGCCGCCCACAATGTATCGCCGGTGATAACCATTCCGCGCGGGGCGTGCAGGGGATATTCGTCAGTGCCGGTCATGAACTGAAGGTCATCGATCATACCGTCCGGCGCCACCCTGGATATAAACCCGTTGGCATCACGGTCACTGCCGCCGCCCGCAAAGTTGGATACAAAATATACATCCTGTTCAGGATCATACCGTACAGCCTCCGGACCTGAAAAGCCGGTTATGTTCTGAACACGGGAGGTGGTATCCTGAACGGTTTCCCAGGCAGGATCGGGCACGTCCGGAGATTCGTCACGGGCACAGGCGTTAAACAGGCTGACTGTCAGAAGAACGAGGGTAAGCGAAAATGCCGAAAATTTATTCATAATATCTCCATTGGTTTCCGGGAGCCTGTTTGCGGCTTGATTGAGCAAAGCTGCTGTTTTTATCCTGCTGTTTTTATCCTGCTGTTTATCTCAGGTTATCTCAGGCTCCTTCCGATCCGGTTATTCAGGAATGAATGTATGCTCTTTCGCTGACAATTTCGAATGCAAAGAAAAGCCGGTGCCAAAAGCACGGAAAGCTCCCGCAGTTCACCTGTCGGGCAGAGTGCATTAAACC
>JBBDRV010000235.1:0-2484 GCA_040905285.1 Balneolaceae bacterium
TGTGCCAAAATCTCATCCTGCTCGCTTTCTGTTCCTAAGTCCGACAGACTGCTAGCCCATTGTGTATAATCGATTATCTACCGGTCCTCTCTCTGATAAGACCTGACTTGACGTCCTGTGCCGATCAAGCTCTCCTCAACGGCACAGGCACCGCAAATCCCGCAGTCGGTTTGTAACTTCCTGCCGCTGAAGGAGTAAATTCAGCCGCGAAATAATAAGGCCCTTCCTGTCCATTCCCGGACCTCCTGAAGTTCTTAAAAAAATATAGATTTTTTTGTTTTTGCTAATCTTTTGGCGACCAAGCCATTCCGTAAAAAAGTAATAATTATCAGTGACTTACAGGTAAATAATCCGGAACAAAACTTTCGTTGGACCAGTATGTACTACGAGTTTATCATAAAAAATACTACACGTCCACTCAAGGATTTCATACAAACCAACAGTGCTATTTCTCATGAAAATAAAATACATCAAGCTGATCTATCTCTTTTCATTCATTTTTATAATGATCGCAGCCGTTCAGTGTGACAATGTAACAGATTCAGGCGGGTCTACCACACCTCCTCCTCCGACTTCAACGAATCCGGACGGCGACTCGCCCGAGGTTCAACTGGTTTCCCCCGGAGATGAAGCTGATAACCAGCCATCTGAAGTCGAGTTGAACTGGAAAAAAAATGATGAAGCGGAAGGATACAATATACAGATCTCTAAAACAGAAGCATTCATTTCTGCCGTCGTTGACACTCTTGTGGAAAGCAGCACATACAGCAGCACCCTCTCAAAAGAGTCGACCTATTTCTGGCGGGTGTCTCCCCGGGTTGACGGCAGTAACGGCGAGTGGTCCGCTGCCTGGAAATTTACAACAGGTACGGATGATTCGGAACCACTTTCGGTAAAATTGCTGGTGCCGGAACATGAGGATGAAGTTTCTACAGCCGATATTCTTTTCGAGTGGGAACCCATTTCCGAAATTGAAAAATACCGGTATCAGCTGGCACTGGATTCCGACTTTTCAGAGTTGGCCGAAGATTCGGTAATGACCCCAACGTCCATTGAAATCCCTGAACTTCAGGATGATAAACAGTATTACTGGCGTGTAATGCCGCTGCCGGGATCGGGAGCAGGTACATGGTCAGAGGTACGGGAGATTGGTACGGGAAGCGGCGGTGATGATTCTGATGACAGCGACGCTGGATCCGGTGATGCTGGATCCGGTGATGCTGGATCCGGTGATGACGGTTCCGCTGATGATGGTTCCGCTGATGATGGTTCCGCTGATGATGGATCCGGTGATGATGATTCGACGGACCCGAATCCCCGGGTGAATCTTTTCTCACCATCGGATATCACTGTCGGTACAGGCGTCTCTTTAACCCTGGAGTGGGAAAACGCAGACGGGTTTCTCGATTATCAGATACAGGTTTCAACCAGCTTTTCATTTGATGACCCCGTTGTTGATGAAGTTGCCACGGGAGATTCCTTTGAGGTCAGTGACCTTGATCACAGCCAGGTCTACTACTGGAGAGTCCAGATAGATGAAAACAGTGAAGAGAACTGGTCTGACGTGTGGGAGTTTACAACAGAAGATGATATGACGCCACCGCCGTCAAATGCAGAAGGATTCGTAGAGGTTGAAAATGCCGATTTCGTCCTGAATGGAGAGACATTCCGTTTTGCAGGGACCAACGCCTATTATCTGCCCAACTATCAGAAAATAGATCCCGGTGTGGTCGACAGGGCTTTCGACTTATTTGAGGAAACCGGAGTTACCGTTGTCCGGATGTGGGCTTTCTATGACGGCTATGACTGCGGCTACAGCAGAAACGATTCCAATGAAAATGTCATCCAGACAGCTCCAGGAGAATACAATGAAGCTGCCCTGCGTGATCTCGATCGTGTTATCGCCAAAGGAAAGGAACAGGGCATCCGGTTTATTCTTCCCTTTATCAACTTCTGGGATGAACTCGGCGGAGTCTGCCAGTACAACACCTGGGCCGGTGCTTCCAATCCGAGTAAAAACATGTCCTTCTTTCTCAACAACTCCGATACCCAGAAGTGGTACAAAGACTACATCGAGATGCTGTTGAATCGTGTCAACACAGAAACAGGAATCGCCTACAAAGATGAGCCTGCCATCTTCTCCTGGCAAATCATAGCCGAAGGCCGGAACAGCGGAGGTGACCCGGAAACGATGCGCGACTGGTACCAGGAGATAGCACAGTACATCAAATCAATCGATTCCAACCATCTTCTTTCCACAGGTGAAGACGGATTTGACAGTGGTGCGCCTTCAGGCTACTCCGCTGACCAGTACAGCAACAAGTATGTGATTAATGCCGGAGAGGGAACCAGCTATACCATGAACGTGGCGATCCCCGAGATTGACTACGGCAATGCTCACTGGTATCCTGCAGATTTCGGATTCGGACACGGGGTAACCCAGGATGTGCTTGCCGCACAAAAGGCCTATATCAGTGATCACAA
>JBBDRV010000236.1:0-2482 GCA_040905285.1 Balneolaceae bacterium
TGTGTAAAAAGATCGCATGCGCAGCTCTGTAGAGTAAGTCCGACAGACTGCTAGTGAGATGACAGATCAGGTGCTGCAATGAAGAAACGATACTGGATACCTCTTTTAATAGTGGCAATTCTCATAGCCGTACGGCTTTATATGCCATACTGGATTACGGATTATGTAAACGACAGCCTCGATGATATACCCGGATACAGCGGATCCATAGCGGGTGTGGACCTGAACCTGCTTCAGGGCAGTTACGCGGTTGACAGTCTGGCTGTCGCTAAAACCAACGGGGATGACGTGCCGTTTCTGGCGATCGACCGCATCGGCTTCTCGGTGGATTGGGGGTCCCTGTTACGTGGAGCTGTGGTCGGTGAAGTGGCCCTTGAGTCCCCGGTCGTCAGTTTTGCCGCTGAAACATTCGAGACAGAGCCGCAGATGGGTGATGAGGTTGACTGGGCAGAAGCAGTCAGGGACATGATGCCGGTCCGGATAAACCGGTTTACCATAAGGGACGGGACCATCAGGTATCTGGACAGGGGTGCTGAGCCGGCCATTGATCTCACAATGGATGAGCTGGATCTGGAAATCCTGAACATCAGCAATATAGAAGATGCCGGACAGGAACTGCCGACGAGCATCAGTCTCTCTGCAGTATCCGTCGGCGGCGGTGAGCTGGATATACAGGCGGACGCCGACCTGCTGAAGGACATTCCCGATGTCGACCTTACCCTTGAGTTCGAAGGGGTGAACCTTCCGGACCTGAACGATTTTCTGCAGGCCTATGCCGGCATAGACGCCGAGAAGGGGAACTTTTTCCTTTATAGCGAATTTGTCATTGACGGGGGGAATATTGAAGGATATCTTCAGCCGGTCATTACCGACCTGCAAGTTCTCGATCCGGATGATGAAGACCAGGGGGCCCTGTCACTGGTCTGGGAAGGTATCGTGGAAGGAGTGACGGAACTGTTCAAAAATCACCCTGAAGACCAGTTTGCCACAAGAGTCCCCATCAGCGGCGACCTTAACAATACGGAAGTGGGTATTTTCCCGACCATCTGGAATATATTCAGAAACGCCTTTGTCGAGGCATTTGAGATGTCTGCAGGAGGTGAGATCGAATTTGGTATTGATGATGAGGAGTCATAAGGTACATTGTCATACCTGTTCAGTCATACCTGTTCACCCGCAAAAACCAATTGTTAAAACCCGTACCGTGGAGTCATCAGAATTCTCATACCTGAAGAGCGTGAGGCATCACCTGCACAAGCATCCGGAAGCCTCGGGAAAGGAAGAGAAAACAGCATCCTATATCGTGTCCGAACTTGAAAAAACGGATCCCGATCAACTCCACAAAGGGGTGGGCGGCCACGGAATTATCGCCGTTTACGGCAGGGATTCCGGCGGAGAGCGGCTGATGTTCCGCAGTGAACTGGATGCCCTGCCGATAGATGAACAGGGAGAGAGGCCGTATAAATCCACCCATGGAGGTTTCTCCCATGCCTGTGGCCATGACGGGCACATGAGCGTCATGCTCGGTGTGGCTCGATACCTGAAAATGAACCGCCCCGAAAAAGGGCAGGTGATGATTCTGTTTCAACCTTCTGAAGAAACAGGGAAAGGGGCCGAAAGGATGATTGCCGATCCTGTGTTCCGTCGTCTCTCACCGGACAGAAGTTATGCATTTCATAACCTGCCCGGCTTCAGCAAAGGAAAAGTGTACATCCGGGAAAACACATTTGCGTCTGCTTCAGTCGGTTTGCAGCTTACCTTTACGGGGGTGTCAAGCCATGCGGCCTACCCTGAACAGGGGCGCAACCCGGCACAGGCCGTATCGGCCCTTATCCGTTTTGCCGGGGATGCCGGGGTCCGGGACATTGCCGATGAGAACTATTCCATTGCGACCGTTACATACATACGCATGGGAGAAAAAGCGTTCGGAATCAGCCCGGCCCGTGCAGAGGTCGGGCTGACGCTCCGTGCGGCGGGCGATGAAACGATGGACCGGATGCAACAGGATATCCGCCGCGAAGCCGAAGGGAAGGCCGGACAGCACGGGCTTCAGCTGGATATAGCCGAAAGTGAGCCCTTTGCGGCCACAGTAAACAGCGATGAATGTATCTCAGTGATTCGGCAGTCTGCGGAAAAATCCGGAACAGAGGCTGAAGAACTCGATCATCCGTTCCCCTGGTCCGAAGATTTCGGCCATTTCGGCCGTGTATCCCGAATCGGCCTTTTCGGCATCGGTTCAGGGGAAAATCACCCGCATCTGCATGCGGAGGAATTTGATTTTTCCGATGAGATTATAGGCCCTGCCGTGAAGCTGTTTCTGGCCATCATCCGCCAAGAGCTGAATGCATGATCCCGCAAGCCGGCCGGCAGCAGGTTGAAGGATCAGCATTCAGGCTGCAGGACGGCTGCTTTACGGAGTGAGAAGTATCCAGGCTGGATGATTACCGGCTGGTTACGGCAGGATGGGAACGGCAGCATGGGA
>JBBDRV010000237.1:0-2477 GCA_040905285.1 Balneolaceae bacterium
AGAATTAACTTTAAATAATCAAGGGCAGCGGAAAAGACGGCCGGGTTTCAAAACAGGATATACTGGAATATGTAAGTAAACGCGAATCCGGTGAACTGCCGGCGGGACCAGGTCAGACGGCGAAAGAGCCGGGAAAAGCCCCTGCCGGCGGGGAAGCCGGAACACGTGGTAAAATTTCTGCCGGTGAGCTGAATGTTCAGCGTCCTTCCGGGAATGTGGAAATTATAAAAATGGACCGCATGCGAAAGATGATCGCTGATCATATGGTCCGTTCAAAACAGACGTCGGCACATGTTACTACGTTTGCAGAAGTGGATGTAACCGGTGTTGTCCGCTGGAGGGAAGCCAACAAGAAAAGCTTCCTGCAGAAAGGAGGTGTGAAGCTGACGTATACGCCGATCTTTATAGAAGCGATTATCCAGGCAATGCAGGAGTTTCCGCTTATCAACAGTTCGGTAGACGGTGATGAAATAATTGTCAAAAAGGATATAAATTTCGGGCTTGCAGTTGCTTTGGGGGAAGGTGGAAAAGGCGGACTGATTGTTCCCGTTATTAAACAGGCACAGGAAAAAAATCTCGTCGGCCTGGCCAAAGTGGTTTCTGAAGTTGCCGAAAAGGCCCGGAACAAGGATCTGAAACCGGACGATCTCGTTGGCGGAACAATCACTCTCACGAACTACGGAAGTGTCGGAAACCTGATGGGAACACCCATAATCAATCAGCCTCAGGTGGCTATTATGGGTACCGGGGTGATTGTCAAGCGTCCTGTTGTGATCGAGGCTGATGGAAATGATGTCATCGCCATCCGCCATATGATGTATATGTCGATGAGTTATGACCACCGCATCATTGACGGTGCCCATGGGGGAACATTTCTGAATCGTATAAAACAGCTCCTGGAAGGGTTTGATGTGAATCGACCGGTTTGATGCCATTTTTCGGAGTGTCAATGAAGCTCTGTACCCTGGTTTGGCAGTTTCTATAATAACGGGATAACTTATGCTGGTTACCGACTCAATTGGGGAGATCAGAAATACTGTAAAGCTCTGGAGAAGGGAAAAGCTGACGGTTGGTTTTGTTCCTACAATGGGCGCCCTGCATGAAGGGCACCTTGAATTGATCGAGCTGGCGAAACAGCGTTCCGACCGTGTGGTTGTCTCCATTTTTGTCAATCCTGAACAGTTCGGACCCGGAGAGGATTTTGACCGCTATCCGAGAGATCTGGAAACAGATCTGAAGCTTTGCCGCAAGAAGAGAACAGCGGCTGTTTTTAAACCCGGTGTTTCAGTCATGTATCCTGAACGGCAGCTTGTTCAGGTAAGGGTCCGCCAGCTGAACGAGTATATGTGCGGTGCGAGCCGTCCGGGTTTTTTTGAGGGTATTGTTACTGTGGTAAATAAACTGTTCAATATCATTGAACCGGATATCGCCGTTTTCGGACAGAAAGACATCCAGCAATACCGTACTCTTGAAAAAATGGTTGAGGAATTCAATCACGGTGTGGAATTGGTGATGGGCAGGATTGTGAGAGCGAATGACGGACTGGCACTGAGCAGCAGGAATGCATACCTGGACAATGACGAAAGGCTTGCTGCGCCATCTCTTTACAGATCCCTCAGATATATAGAAAAGCAGGTTCAGAGCGGAATGGACAAGCTCTCTTTGCTTGTCGAACATCAGAAAAGCGAACTGGAGGCAAAAGGGTTTAAAATTGATTATCTTGGACTGTTTTCCTACGACACCATGGAACCTGTGACAAAACCGGAGAAAGGAAGCAATTATATCCTTGCAGGCGCTGTTTATATAGGGAATACCAGATTAATTGATAACATTCTGATAGATCTATAATCCTGTTCGATGAAAGTGACCATGTTCAAATCGAAACTGCATCAGATGAAGGTGACGGAAGCGAATCTGATGTACGAGGGAAGTATCACCGTTGACGAAGAACTGCTGGACTCAGCCGGAATTCTTCCCTATGAAAAGGTGCAAATAGTAAATATTACCAATGGCTCCAGGCTGGAAACCTATACCATTCCCGGAAAAGCGGGGAGCCGCGTCTGCTGCATGAATGGTGCCGCAGCAAGACTTACCCAGGTTGACGACCGCATTATTATCATTTCCTATGCGGAAATGACTCCTGAAGAGGCGAAAATGCACAAACCCACCGTTGTGATTGTGGACGAAAACAACGAGCCGAAACAGATATTGAAAGAGAGTGAGCCGGCGAAAAAATTCGATCTTTCCACCGGCATTTCCGGCACGGATATAATCTGATGTGCTTTTTTTACTGAATCCCTTCACCTGCCTGCAAAATCAGGCAGAATTTTCAGAAATTCTGCAGAGGTTTTGATCCCCCTGTAAAAATCCTTCAGCGAAAAACTTTCATTGGGGGAATGGAGGGCGTCCCGGGTCAGCCCGAAGCCCATCAGGATTGAGTTGACGCCGAGCACGTTTTTGAAATCCGCCACAATCGG
>JBBDRV010000238.1:0-2473 GCA_040905285.1 Balneolaceae bacterium
ATTGAGAATGAAGTGTTCATGATCGATCTGACGAAAATGCCGCACCTGCTGATGGCAGGTGCCACCGGATCCGGAAAATCTGTAGGGATCAATACAATCATTACATGCCTGCTTTACAAGTGCCATCCGGACGATCTGAAGTTCGTCATGATCGATCCCAAAAAAATAGAGCTGTCCCTTTACAGAAATATACAGAATCACTTTTTAGCTGTTTTGCCAGGTGCCGATGAGCCGATCGTCACGGATACCGCAAAGGCGCTCGAAACTCTGCAGAGTGTCTGCAAGGTGATGGATGAACGTTATGAACTGCTGAAAATGGCCCTGGTCCGCGACATCCGGTCCTATAATGAAAAATTTGAAACCGGCGATCTGGATGTTGATCTGGGCCACTGTCATCTACCGTATATTGTGGTCATCATCGATGAGCTGGCTGATCTGATGATGACAGCAGGCAAGCAGATAGAAGAGCCGATCGCCCGTCTGGCACAACTGGCAAGGGCCATCGGCATTCATCTTGTTGTGGCAACCCAGCGGCCGTCTGTCAATGTAATTACAGGGACGATCAAGGCTAATTTCCCTGCACGGATCGCCTATCAGGTTGCTTCCAAAGTTGATTCCAGGACCATTCTGGATGTAGGCGGTGCAGATCAGCTGGTCGGCAGCGGCGACCTCCTGTTCACCAATGGCGGGGGGATGACCCGGTTGCAGAATGCTTTTGTATCTACTGAGGAGGTTGAGCAGATTACGGCATACATCGGAAATCAGAGGGGATACAGGCAGCCGTACCCACTTCCTGTCATTCAGGATGAAGCAGCCGGTGTACCCGATCCCCTGGATGACATCGACGAATACTTCGAAGCTGCGGCCAAAGTGGTCGTATTGCACCAGCAGGGATCCGTTTCCCTGTTGCAGCGCAAGCTGAAAATCGGGTATAACCGTGCAGGACGCCTGGTGGACCAGCTGTTTAACGCCGGAATTGTGGGTCCCTATCAGGGAAGTTCTGCCCGGGATGTGCTGGTGCAGGACGAAGATGAACTGGTAGAAATTATGAATGAACTGGACCTTCCCCGACAATGAACCGGACCGTCTGTAACCCCTTTTTGCACGGCTTTAAAAACCGGCCTGTAAAGCTGTCTGCAGCTGCAGGCTTTCTGTGGCTTGTGCTGTTGTTCATAAATACAGCCGTCCAGGCGCAGACCCCCCGGTTTGACCAGCTCAGGGAGAGATTTGAACGTGGAGAAATTCTAAACTCCCTGTTTACCCATGACTATCATGACTCCTATACCGGGGAACAGACGCGGACACAGGGAGAAATATGGATTGGCAGGGAAAAGTACAGAGTGGAAAGTGACCAACAGATTATGGTGGTTGACGGAGGCATTTCCAGGGTTTATGACGGAATCAGAAACCGGGTGCTCATCAGTGACTATGTAGAGGAGGAAGATGATTTTGCCCCTTCCAGAATGCTGCAGGGTGTTGATGAAACCTACGATATAGTAGAAGAGGAAATTGCAGGCGGAACAGTGGTTACCCTTACAACCGATGATCCTTTTGCCGTATTTACCCATGTGGAAATCAGGCTCGGGGAGGCAGGGCTTCCGCAAGTGATCGAGGCACGGGACCAGGTAGATAATATTCTTACCACACGTTTTCAGGAGGGGCAGTTCATCCAGCCGGAACCGGGCCTTTTTGAAATGGAGCCGCCCGGGGATGCCGAGCGGATTGATTTGAGACATTAAACTGCTTTTCCATGAATTTCCCGAGAAGGTTCCTGAAGATTTTTCTCTCCCTGGTGGCAGCCGCGTTTTTTTTATGGCTGGCATTCCGGGAGGTGAACGTGCAGGAGTTGTGGAAGCAGATCATACAGGTGAAACTCGGATGGATTCTGCCGTTTGCCCTGACCATGCTTGTCAGTCATTATCTCAGAGCCGAACGGTGGCTTCTGCTGCTGACGGGCCTGGAGAAAAAACCAACCAGGTCAACACTGTTTACAGGAGTGATGCTTGGGTATTTGATGAATTATGTGTTTCCCCGTCTTGGCGAAGTGACCAGACCTGTCTATGTGGCACGGCAGTTGAACATCAGCAGCGGCAGACTGCTGGGTACCATCGTCCTTGAGCGGGTTATCGACCTGGTTAGCCTGATCGGATTTCTGATGGTCGTCATTTTCTATTTTATAGGCGATCATCAGGCGTTCGGCCGGATTTTCGGGGCCGGGAGCTGGACAACCCGTGTTTTTCTGCTGGTTCCTGCATTTCTTCTGTTGCTGACCGTTTTGACATGGGCGGGTTACAGAACTCTTCAGTCACTGAAGAGGGGGAACCGGCATCCCCTGATGGCCCGCTTTGTGGACTACGGGACGTTGTTCTGGAAGGGATTTTCCTCTCTTCGGCGGGTTGAAAACTGGCCGTTGTTTGTTCTCCTTACAGTGTGTATCTGGTTCGGGTATATCCTGATGGCCTACCTGTCTTTT
>JBBDRV010000239.1:0-15041 GCA_040905285.1 Balneolaceae bacterium
ACTCCATTTTGCCCGTTTCCTGGTTGAGTAATTTATTCCTTGTGATGGAATGAAGGCAGACCTCTCCCGATGGACGTCCCTTTATAAATTTCACGTTATACATCTCGATATACATTACGCAATATTAAATAGATAATTAGCCTATAAGCGGTTTATGAACAGGAGTATAGATCATATAACGGAATTTCGATTCGTCGGCATGTCACGAAGTGGTAATCATGCTGTTATTAACTGGATTATAAATCAGCTGCCCGGCAGATACTGTTTTCTGAATTGTGCAGAACCCAAACACAACCCCTTTGCCACTGCACGGCCTCTGAGTGAAGGTGGAAAAACCTACAAAACGAATATCCGGTCGTTTGATCTTAAAGACGAGCAGCAGGGGAAATTTTCCGAGAAGGACTACCTGCTGTATAGCTACGAAGACAGTTTCCTCGGAAGCCTGAATCATCCGTCATTCAAGAAGAACAGGGACCGATGGGTCGGCCGGGCTGCCGTGCTGAAAACTCTTTTGATCCTCCGGGATCCGTTTAATCTGTTTGCCAGTCGTATCAAATCCAATCTTTTACTGGGCCATTATACCTATGGGACGAAACCCATCTCCCTTCTTGCCCTTAAGCGGATTTACAAGCAGCATGCAAGAGAATTCCTGGGGGAAAAGAAAAATTTGAAAAACAGGGTGCCGGTCAACTTTAACAGCTGGGCAACCAATAAAACGTATCGCCGATCAATTATGGAACAGCTGGATGTTCCTTTTTCCGATAAGGGTTTTCAGAAAGTGAGCAAAGTTGCAGGAGGGAGTTCCTTTGACGGACTGGAGCTATCGGAAAAAGCAAATGAAATGCAGCTGCAAAGCCGGTGGAAAGAATTTGCTGCCGATGAACGCTTCTGGAAACTGTTTGATGCTGAGCTTGCAGACGTCACCAGAAAAATATTCGGTGATATTCCACCTCTCCGGTTCTATATCAAGCATAAAAAACAAGATAAGAAACAGGTAAGATGACCTGGGGCGAAGCCGGCCGGAGTCATAAACAGGATCCGCCATACCCGGTGCGGAGAAGATATGGGGGCATCATAAAAAATTCAGATTATTGAAAGATCCGGGCATTTCTGAAGGCAGATTCGTGTTTTAAAAGCAGATTGTTTTTCGCGCGATATCATGAACCGGTATTTTCAACACTGTTTTCCCACATGTCCAGACAGCAAAAAAAATCAATAGAGGATTCCCCGTCGCAACCCCAAAAATCGATAGATCAGGATTCTCCGTCGCAATCCCAAAAATCAATAGATCGGGATTTCCAGAAACAATCCCGCTCCTGCCGTATTTGCAATAGTACAGAAACAGTGTCAGTCGACTCTGTCAATGGCTACGACTTTTATAAATGCAGCAACTGTCTGTTTATATTTTGTCCCGCCATAGATCGGCAGTACATGAATAAATTATACAATGCCGGATATCACAACAGTGAAGATGGTGCTCCCGAAAAAGGCTGGGCATATGATACCGAATTTCTGAAACCAGCTTTTCAACAAATGGAAGACAGGAAAGCAAAAATACTCGATTTTGGTTGTGGAGAGAGCAAACTGCCTGCTGCTCTGAGAGACCAGGGGCACCAGGTGACCGGAGTGGATATTGCACCTCCGCTTCAGAAACAGGAAAACAGATTGACCGGCGATATTCTGGAGCTCTGTATTTCCGAAAACCAATTTGATCTGATTTACAGCTATCAGGTATTTGAACATATTCCCGACCCGCTGCCCATTTTAACGGAGTTGTTCAGAATCACCAAAAAAGGTGGGTTTTTGCTGGTTCATACGGATATGGAGGTGCCCGAACGGTTCGAGAACGGGTTCAGGAACTGGTGGTATATCTCCCCGCCGGATCATTGTGTCTTCTACAGGAACAGAACCTTTGAGGTCTATCTGCAAGACAAGCCTCATGAACTGGTGTATAAAGATGAAAAATCAGTTATCATGAAAAAATAATGTCAAGTAAGTCAGAGACGCTCAATGATTAGGACTCCCTATTTACTTTTCCTTGGAGACGCACACGATCAGCTGGCTGTCAAAGTAGCCAAAGGCATCTGTGACTGGCGGCCTGAACATGCAATGGGACAGCTGCGCCTCCCGAACTGCCAGGCTGACCTGGGACTCGGGGATATGACCCTCGGAGAGGCACGGGAGGCCGGTGCCGAAACGATGATTATCGGCGTTGCCAACAGGGGTGGTATGATATCCGACTCCTGGAAAGAGATTATGCTGAAGGCTCTTGAAAAAGGGTTTGATCTTGCCTCCGGCCTTCATACACGGCTTCGCAGCGATTCATCCCTGACAGCGGCAGCCGAGAAGCATGGACGGCAGCTGTTCGATGTTCGTGTGCCGCAAAAAACGTACCCGATAGCGGATGGGAAGAGGCGGTCCGGCAAACGCTGCCTGGCGGTCGGCACCGACTGTTCTGTCGGCAAGATGTACACGGGTCTGGCCATGGAGCAGGAAATGAAGGCACGCGGAATGAATGTAAGCTTTCGTGCTACAGGCCAGACCGGGATTCTGATCACCGGCGAAGGGGTACCGATAGACGCCGTTGCCGCGGACTTCATGGCAGGGGCTATTGAATGGCTTACACCGGACAATGATCCGGATCACTGGGACCTGATCGAAGGTCAGGGATCTCTGTTCCACGTCTCTTTTTCAGGTGTTTCCCTGGCACTGATTCACGGCGGACAGCCGGATGTGCTTATCCTCTGCCATGAACCCACACGCAAGCATATGCGCGGGGTACCCGGTTTTCAGCTGCCGGGTCTGAAGGAGTTGCAGGATCTGTCACTGAAGATGGCCCGAATGATTAATCCGGACTGCCGGGTGGCGGGTATTTCAGTGAATACAGTTGCTCTGCCTGAAGCTGAGGCAGTGAATTATCTTTCTGAAGTGGAAGCCCGTATGGGCCTGCCCGCCGTCGATCCCTACCGACACGGAGCTGTCCGGCTGGTGGATGCACTTGAGGGGGATGCATGAGCAGTCTGAAAATAGATATTCAAGCTGAATCTTTTCCTCTTGCTGACGTGTTTACCATTGCCAGGGGATCACGAACCCACGCTCAGACCCTGACGGTACGGATTACAAGGGAGGGTTTTACCGGCCGGGGTGAATGTGTTCCCGGTGCCCGGTATGGGGAGACTCCCGACAGCGTTATGGCACAGATCAAGTCACTGCCGACTGATTTCAACCGGATTTCTCTGCAGGAACTCCTGCCTGCCGGCGCCGCCCGCAATGCCGTCGACTGCGCCCTGTGGGATCTGGAAGCAAAAATTCATCAGAAACGCGCATGGAATCTGGCCGGACTGCCGGATCCGGGACCGCTGATCACCGCTTTCACACTGTCGCTGGACACGCCGGAACGCATGCGGACTGCAGCAGCATACAATGCTCACCGGCCGCTTCTGAAGATCAAACTGGGGACACCCGATGATATGCCCCGACTGGAATCCGTCCGGGCAGGAGCACCTGAATCACGCATCATTGTCGACGCTAATGAGGGTTGGTCGGCGGAGGTGTACAGGGAGCTGGCACCGCACCTGATACGGTTTGGAGTCACGATGGTGGAGCAGCCGCTGCCCGCCGGCAGCGACGAGTTTCTGGAAGATACCGAACGTCTCCTGCCGGTCTGTGCGGATGAATCCTGTCGCGACCGGCAAAGCCTTCCTGCACTGAAAAACCGTTACGATATGATCAATATCAAGCTCGACAAGACCGGCGGACTGACAGAGGCGCTGGCTTTGCGCGAGTCAGCCCGCATCGCCGGCTTCGATATTATGGTGGGCTGCATGGTTGGATCCTCACTGGCCATGGCGCCGGCTGTGGTGGTTGCGCAAGGCGCCGGCATCGTTGATCTCGACGGTCCCCTTCTGCTGGCGGAGGATCGGGAACCACCCATCAAATTTGACGAGGCCGGGATACACCCTCCCCCGCCCGGGCTCTGGGGATAAGCCTGCATAGATTGAAGTAAACCAATCAGACACACAGAGAAAAGAGAGTTAGTAGTGGGGAGCCCTGGATACAGAGGGGAATTTATCAACTCTCCGTTAGGATGTTAGACTGGTGGTTAGACTGTTAGACTAACTGGTTAGATCAGGGCAAGGGGATACTAATAAAGAGAAAATTGATCCTATGGATTTTAAAGAGATATTGGATAATCTGCCGGTAGTTATCTATACAACAGATGCAGAAGGTCGTCTCACATATTTCAATGCTGCAGCCGTCGAATTTTCCGGCCGGGAGCCGGAAGTGGGTACGGACCGCTGGTGCGTGACCTGGAAGCTCCACAATACTGACGGAACGCTGCTTCCACATAGCCAATCTGCAATGGCTGTTGCACTGCAAGAAGGACGTCCGATTGTTGGCGCGGAAGCTATTGCAGAACGGCCTGATGGGAAACGCGTGTGGTTCACCTCATCTCCGGTACCAATGTTCGATGATAAAGGGGAGGTCTCCGGGGGAATGAACATGCTGCTTGATATCTCGGAGCATAAATTCAGGAAACAATCGGATGCTTTACTCAGTGCCATTATTGATAGTTCCGACGATGCGATAATCAGCAAAAATTTAGAGGGTATCATTACGAGCTGGAATAACAGTGCGGAACGTATATTCGGCTATTCAGTCAAAGAAATACTGGGGAAGCCGGTCACGGTTCTGATTCCGGACGATCGGCTGGATGAAGAAATGGTTATTCTGGAAGAACTTAAGCGAGGTAACCGTGTAGATCACTTTGAAACGATCAGGATGCGTAAAGATGGCGTTCTTCTGCACATTTCTCTGACAATATCACCTGTTTACGATTCCAGTGGGCAAATTGTAGGCGCATCGAAAATCGCACGTGATATTACAGATCGAAAAAAAACGGAGGCGAAACTTCAGGCAATGAATGAAACTCTGGAGGCACGTGTAAAAGAGCGAACTACTGCCTTGCTGACCTATCAGGAGCAGCTCAAATCGTTAACTTCCGAATTGAGTAAAGCAGAAGAACAAGAGCGGCAACGTCTGGCCGCTGAACTTCATGACAACCTTGGGCAGATCCTTGCCGTCAGCAAGATGAAACTTGATCTGATGTTAAGAGACCGGCTTCCCGATCGTGCGAATGCTGTAGCGGTTGAAACGGTGGAACTGATGAATAGTGCCATTACCTTTACCCGGGGACTGATGACCGATCTGAAACCGCCGCCATCCCTTGAAAAAGAAAGTCTGGCGGCAAACATCGGTTGGATAGCCGATAAAATGAAGAAGCATAAACTTGATGTAACTGTCGAAGAAGATGATCAGCCGAAGGTTCTGACAGAAGAGGTGCGCAGAACCCTTTGCCAATGTGTTAGAGAACTGCTTTTCAATGTGATCCAACATGGCAAGGTGAAAAAAGCCCGAGTGATTCTTTCAGTCATTGACAAACAGGTTCAGGTAGTTATTGAAGATAAAGGGAGAGGCTTCCAATGGAATGGCAAGAGACCGGCTCCCACAGAACGTGGTGGATTCGGTCTCTTTAATATTCACGAACGGATGGACTGGCTGGGAGGCCACATGCAGATCTATTCCGAACCGGGAAAGGGAACGAAGATTACACTTTTGGTCCCGAGTACGAATGTTGAACCATCTACTGCCACAGAGAATAAGAATTCGGGCATGCCGGAGCATGAGCCAACGGTGATTACCGGTGACAAACGAGTCAAAGTCCTGCTTGTAGATGATCATAAGATGGTGCGTACAGGTCTTAAGAACCTGATTGAGGAAGAGAAAGATTTGTTTGTAGTAGCGGAGGCAACAACAGGTAAGGAGGCCATTGAGCAGACTCGGAAAATGCATCCGGATGTTATTGTCATGGATGTTAATATGCCGGAAATGAATGGGATTGAGGCGACGCAAATCATTACCTCATACAATACCAATGTTCGAATTATAGGCTTGTCTCTTCATGAAAAAAAGGATGTTATTGAAGCCATGAAACGTGCCGGTGCTTCAGCCTATCTAACCAAAACAGAGGCTTTTGAATCCCTGTCGGCTGTCATTCGAAGTGAAGCTGCAGTCACCGGAACATTGTATATTACCTGAATAGCAGGCAATATCGACCTTCTCGTATAATCCACCGACCAACTTATTCCTAAACGATTGTAATGGATGCAAAAACAGCAGAAAAAAAACTAAGAAAACTATACCAGGAGGAAAAGGAAAAGCGGCTTCGCATTGAACAAATCAACCGTCACTTAAAGCTTTTAGAAGAGGTCGGGGATATCTTTGCGGAAGATCAGCTTAATTATCATCCATCTCTGGCAAAGGTTACTAAATTATTAGTGAAGGATATATCTCACATTTGCTCTTTTGATATTCTGGAAAATGATCGGCTGGAAAGAGTTGCTCAGGAAGTCAATATCTCTTCTGAGAAAAAGAAAGTACTGCAGCAAATCCGGAAAAAATACCCGGATTGGTTTCATAATCTGGACATTCTGCAGACGGTGATAAAAGAGGGAAGATCTTTTGTCAAAAACCGACTGACCAAAGAGGAAATAAAAGAACTGACACAGGATCAGAAGCGGTTTGAATTGATAGATACGTTGGAGGTCCGGTCCTATTTCATTTTGCCACTTAAAGTAAAAAATAAGGTTCTTGGAGCTATTACACTGGTTGTACTGAAGGATGGCCGTGATTTTATAGATTATGATGTGTCATTTTTATCTGAACTGGCGAGTAAAGTGGCACTGCACCTCGAAAACAGCCTGATGAATCGGGAACTGGAAAGCCGGATCAAAAAACGCACGAAAGAGTTGGAAAGCGCTAATGAAGAACTGGAGTTGTTTAGTTATGGCGTTTCTCATGATTTGCGGACACCTCTCCGGGCGATAGGTGGCTATACAAGCCTGCTTGTTGAAGATTACCTGGATCAGCTTGATGAAGATGGAAGAACGTTTCTGATGACTGTATATGATGAGGCCCAGCGAATGGGAGAATTGATTGATGATCTGCTGGCTTTTTCACGACTCAGCCGCACGGAGAAGGTGGGGCAATTTTTTTCCATGAAATCTCTTATTCAACAAAGTATCGATGAAGTATTGGCCATCACGGATATGGAACCGACTATAGAAATAGGAGATTTAGCAGATGTACATGGTGATCCAAAGTTGCTGCGACAGGTGTGGGTAAATCTGCTGAGCAATGCTGTCAAATATCGAAAGACAAATCATATTCCCCGGATCTCTATTGGAAGTCGTGAGGATGATCAAAAAAATCAAGTTGTCTACTTCATCAAAGACGATGGAGTCGGGTTCGACATGAAGTATGCCGATAAACTATTCGGCGTGTTTCAACGGCTTCACGACGATGACGAATTTGAAGGAACCGGCATTGGCCTGGCTTTGACCCGGCGCATCATCAACCGGCATGGCGGCAGGATATGGGCAGAAAGCGAGCTGGACAAGGGAAGTATTTTTTACTTTACTCTTAAAAATTAATTATAAATACCATTGATGTCTGATAAAAAAGTTGAAGTTTTACTGTGTGAAGACAATAAACGTGATGCGGATTTGACATTACGAGCGCTTAAAAAGCGCAAATTGGCCAATAACGTGGTGTGGGTAAAAAACGGAGAGCAGGCTTTACACTACCTCTTTGCAGAAGGGAAATACAAAGACAGATCCGTAAAGGATACTCCCGGCGTAATTCTACTGGATCTCAAGATGCCTAAAATTGGTGGTATTGAAGTTCTCAGGGAAGTGCGCTCTAATCCGGATACCAGACATATACCGGTTGTTATCATGACTTCATCAGAGGAAGAGCAGGATGTCTTGCAAAGTTATGATTTGGGAGTGAACAGCTACATCGTCAAGCCGGTAAATTTCGTCAAATTTATGGATTCCATTTCTGATGTAGGATTTTACTGGTTACTGCTTAACAAGCCACCTCATATCCGATAAAGGGTCCATTATGATTTATAAAGCATTAATTCTGGAAGATAATGAAATTGATGCTTCGCTGATGGAGCAGTATCTGAAACGGTCCAACCTGAATTTTGAAGTGGAATGGGTTGCCTCGGGTGAAGCATATGAAGAGGTCATCGAATCCTGTAATCCGGATGTGATTATCAGTGATTATCGGCTCAAAGAATATTCGGGACTTGATGCCATCCAGTACAGGAATCTGAATTGTGAAGATGTGCCTCTTCTTGTTGTTTCCGGAACAATAGGCGAGGAAAAGGCTGTCGAATTGATTAAAGAGGGGGCTACCGATTTTTTAAATAAAAACAATGCTATAACCCGCCTGGCCCCGGCGGTAGAAAGGGCAATCAAAGAGTTTGTTGAAAAAGAAAGACGAAAAAGAGCTGAATTTGATCTTAAAAAAAGTGAAAAACGTTTTCGATTATTGTTCGAACACAGCATCGACGGTATAATTATCGGTAATCCCGATGATAACGGGGGTATCATTACGGCCAATGATGCCGCATGTAAAATACTCGGTTACAGTCTGGCTGAATTAAAAAAGCTGCCTTTGCTAAAACTCCTGAATAGTAAAGCCGCGTCGGTTAAGAAAGATAACCGGATTGACAAAACAGGGTCTTTCCAGGGAGATGTAAAGCTGGAAAAAAAAGACGGAACGTTCTTGCCTGTGGAAATTAGCAGCAGAACGTTAGAACTCAAATCGGGGGAGAGGCGATCGTATCATATTATAAGAGATATTTCCGAACGCGTTGAGTCTCAGCGGAGACTGGAGAAGGAAAAGAATTTCATTGAGAAAGCTCTTGATTCACTTCCCGGTATTTTTTACATGCTGGATCACAACAATAACTTCATTCTGATAAACAACAGCTTCGAAAATGAACTTGGCTATACGCAGCAAGAAATTCAACAGATGACGTTATTGGATATCTATCATCCTGATGATCATGAACGCATAACCGAAAAGATAGAAGAAGCCTTCTATGAGGGAAAAAAATCAACGGTTGCCCGTCTACGGAAAAAAAATGGGACAAGTGCTTATTACTTTTTAACAGGCACCCGCTTTAATCAAAACGGTAACAGTTATATTCTGGGAAGCGGGAGTGATATTACCGAGCGTATAAAAGCGGAAAAGCAGCTAAAGGAATCGTTAAAAGAGAAGGAGGTATTGCTTTCTGAAATTCATCACAGGGTAAAAAATAATTTGGCTGTTATTTCCGGTATAATGGAATTACAGGCGAATGAAAGTGATGATGAAGAACTCCGAAGCAAACTTTTTGACAGTAAATCCAGGATAAAATCAATTGCTCTGACCCATGAATTGCTGTATCAGGAGAAGAAATTTTCCAGTATAGATTTGTCTGAAAATATTAGAAAACTTGTGAAGGGTATCTCCGAATCCCTTTATGCAGAAATAAAAGTACAATTTCATCTGGACCAGGTCAGCCTGAATATAAACCAGGCCCTTCCTTTATCGTTAATACTGAATGAATTGCTAACCAATGCATACAAACATGCTTTTACCGGTATAACAAATCCGGCTATAGAAATAAAACTTAAAGAAGAGAATAACGAAATTTACTTGTCAGTAATGGATAACGGGATCGGGCTGTCATTGGGCACTGATCTGAAAGACGTTAAAACAACAGGTTTTACTCTGGTAAAAATTCTTTGTGAACAGCTTAAATGTTCTGTTAAAATTGATTCAGCTAATGGCACCCGGTTTCATCTCCAGTTTCCAAAAACAAATGTTAAAGGGGTTGGCAGTTCTTTCTTAGGCAGCCGAAAGTGATGCGGCAGCGAAATGTGGGTCTGTTCGTCAGTCGACGGCTTACGTTTCTTGACCGGTTATTGAAAATAGATTTGTAAAGAAGAGAGCAACCCCATATTTTTATCGTAAAATTACGATTATATAGATACAGCTTACGAAAGAAGAAGTGAAGGCGGCTGCATTGGACGAGAAGTGATGGGATTAAAGTCTTTATTCCTGTTTGCCCAGGATTTCAAACCATTCATGAATGAAAACGGAACATTTTCGCACCGACACTGACAAAACCACAATCCTGATCCGATTTCTGGTGGGGGTGGTTTTCATTTCCGAAGGGATCCAAAAATTTCTCTATCCCGAATTGAGAGGACCGGGCCGGTTCGAATCCATTGGAATCCCTTATCCGGAATTTTCAGGATATCTCGTCGGTGGCTTTGAAACGATCTGTGGACTGCTGGTACTGCTGGGATTTCTAACAAGATTTGCAGCCGTACCTCTCATTGTAATTATGCTAACGGCTCTTTTTACAACAAAGCTGCCCATTTTATTAGGAACGGGTTTTTGGGGATTCAATCTCAGAGATCTGGAACATTACGGATTCCTGAGCATGCTCCACGAATCCCGCAATGATCTGGCGATGCTCATCGGGAGCATTTTTTTGCTTATCAAAGGCGGTGGATATTGGTCGATAGATCTGAACTGGAAAAAAACCAGAGCCGATTAAAGACAGTTTAACGCCAGGCACTTTCATTTTTTTTCTCAAAATGAGAATAAGCTTTTACCAGTCCGTCTATAACTTCAGCTGAGGTTTCAAAAAGAGCTTGGGCGTGCGGTTCTTCCACTCGTTCAATATCTTTTCGTATATGGTCCCGAATTTCTTCTAATCCGGATTTAATATTCTGAGTATGCTCTTTGGGGTCGGAAGTTTGAATATCTTTCATAATCATGCTCATTTTGCTTCAGGAAATTTTTCTTGAAAAACAAAAGATCTCTCATGCAGATTCATCAATTGTTGTTTCTCTGTATTTCAATGAAATGCTATGCCAAATAATTCCGGCTATAAGCAGTCCGGTGCCCGCCAGCCAAATAACAGGGTCAATCCAGAAGGCAAGAAAAAGACAGCCAACCAACCCTGAAACCGGGATCCAGCGTGGGTAAAGCTGTAGATCCGAAGGCATCAGAATGGCGGAAAGATTCGTGATGGCGTAGTAAATCAAAACCGTAAAGGCACTGAACGACCAGGTAAATACCACGTCACCGCTCAGCACCAGCAACCCGATGATCAGACCGGTGACCCGGACAGCGATGGCAGGGCTCCGGGTTGTCGGATTGACAGCTGCCAGAGTGCCGGGTAGATCTCTGCGTCGTGCCATGCTCAACATGACTCTGGAAAGCCCGAGAATCAGGTTCAGAAGAACTCCAAGCATCGCCGTGATGGCAGCAATTGTAACGACCGCTCCGATCACCGGTATATTCAATGCCTGGGCAACCATCATGAGCGGTGCCGCTTCCCCTTCGACCGATTGTCCAAAGGCTTCGGCGCCCATTACCTGAAGAGCAGTGAGTGAAACCGCCAAATAGAGAATAACGATCAGAATCATTGCAAAAATGATGGCTTTGGGAATGGTCCGGCGCGGCTCTGAAACTTCCTCTCCAAGAGTGGCAATGCGGCCATACCCGGTATAGGCGACAAACATCAAAGCAGACGCATACAGAATCGAAGAAACAGAGGTGTCCGTCACAGCAGAGACGACAGGTCGCGTGGGAATTCCATTAATGAAAAATCCTGCAATCACAAGAGCCGTTAGTCCGGCAAGAGTCAGAGACACGATTATCTTGTTTGCCGTATTGCTTCGGCCGATACCGCCTGAAACCAGAGAGGTCATGACAATCAGCAGCAGGATCCCGGATCCGACAAGCATCCATGAATCCGTGTCGATACCCAATGAATAGAACAAATAGCCTACACAACCCAGTACGGCTGTGGCTGCGGAGGCGGATTTTGCAATCAAAAACATCAACCCTGCCGAAAACCCGAAATGCGATCCCAGAAAACGATAGCCGTACTCATATGTGCCGCCGCTGACCGGATGTGCCGCCGCAAGTTGGGCGCTGCTCAACCCATTACATGCAGCCAGCGCGGCTGCAATAACGATCGCAATAACGATGCCGTTTCCGGCGACTTGAGTGGCGATGGCGATACTGACAAAAATTCCTGTTCCAATAATGGATCCAAGGCCCATCAATATGGCTCCGGGGGTTTTGATTACCCGTTGAAGTTCATCTTTCATAAGATTACATCATTTAATTCCGTTCTACCTGGTCAGCTCATTGATTACAGCACTTTCACATCTATTTTTGTTCAATTAAAATTACATCTGATGATAATGATTATCCGATGTAATTTTAATGGCCAGCAGCAGCTTGTTTGCTTGAATGTACATATCCAGTATCATTGCTTATTGCCGTGGTCCGTTTTGTGCATGGCCGACGATGCAGTAGAGTATCACCGAAACTTTCTATCCAGAATGGTATCTTGATATAATTTTTAAGAGGACTGAGAATAAATTATCACGACTAAAAATAGAACATTCTTTGGCTGTTACTACCTATCTGTTAATCGCTGCAATACTTCTTCTACTGAGCATTTTCTCTAGCAAGCTCTCGTTGAGATACGGAATACCGGCCCTGCTGATTTTTCTTGTCATTGGCATGATATCCGGTTCTGACGGATTGAATATCATCTATTTCGAGGACTACCAGCTTGCTCAGTCTCTGGGGATCATCGCCCTCATTTTCATTCTTTTTTCAGGAGGGCTGGATACCAAGTGGGAAAAGGTGCGTCCGATTGTTGCTCCGGGGATAATACTCTCAACCGTGGGAGTGCTTATCAGTGCCTTAATCGTTGGGTACTTCGCAGCCTGGCTCCTGAATGTAAGCCTGATCGAAGGCATGTTGTTAGGCGCCATTGTTTCATCAACAGATGCTGCCGCTGTTTTTTCGGTTTTGAGATATAAAGCCATCGGGTTCAAATACCGGTTGCGGGAACTGATCGAGTTTGAGTCCGGGACGAACGATCCGATGGCCATATTTCTGACGATCGGGATCATTCACTTTATCACTTCACCGGAAATGTCATGGGTTTCATTCCTGGGCCTGTTTCTAATGCAGATGTCCATTGGCCTGGCAGCGGGGATAATACTGGGAAAAATGGTGACCTGGATTATCAATCATGCAAATTTGGCCTATGACGGACTGTATCCCGTCCTGGCTCTCTCATTTGTACCGCTGATTTATGGTTCTACGGACCTGGTAGGAGGAAGTGGATTTCTCGCCGTCTATCTGGCAGGTCTGATCATGGGTAATTCCACCTTTGTTCATAAAAACAGTTTGATGAATTTTTTCGACGGGATCGGATGGCTGATGCAAATCAGCATGTTTCTGACGCTCGGCTTACTGGTATTCCCTTCTGCAATTATAGAAGTAGCCGGACAAGGTCTTCTGATCGCTTTGGTATTAATTTTACTGGGAAGGCCGATCAGCGTTTTCCTTGGTATGATGTTTACAGGGCTCAGAACACGTGCAAAACTGATGGTTTCGTGGGTGGGATTGCGCGGCGCGGTTCCGATCATATTGGCGACTTTTCCACTTGTAGCCGGACTGGAGCAGGCGGAATTCTTTTTCAGTATCGTCTTTTTTATTGTTGTCACTTCGGTTCTGATCCAGGGAACATCGATCTCTGTAGTTGCCCGGTGGTTGCATGTAGACGCCCCTGTAAAAGAGAAAACCCGTTACCCCATCGAGATGGAGCCATCAGTGGATACGAAAGCCGCACTAAAAGAAGTGGAAATTGAAAAAAAAGACCATGCTGTCGGTAAGCAGATTCTGGAATTGGGGTTGCCCAACAATGTTCTGATTACACTAATCAATAGAGAAGGAAAGTTCCTGGTTCCGCGCGGTACATCAGTAATAAAGGAAAATGATAAACTCCTCATCCTTTCCGACAAAAAGGATATGGAGGAGATACATAGAATGTTGAAGGAAGAAATCGTCAGCTAATATTTTAATTTTATATTTTTTGAATTAATAGAAGCGTTTAAAAATTCAGACATTGGTACCACCTTAGTACCTGGTGGATCAATTTTTTGTGACCATATGGGGATGCCATAATGTGTTTGCAATTTTGTACATTAACGGATGATGAAGAGTCTCCTGAAAATACCTTTCCTGTTAACCGTTGTTTTAGCCTGTGGCTTGGCAGAACCGGCGTACGCATCTGCGTCACAAGGTACTTCTGAATACAAGAGTTCCGGAAGTGAGCAAGATTCTTCAGTATATCCGGATAACGGCCCGAACCTGTATTGCATCCATCACCAGGGAAAAACTGCTGTAAATCTACTCCGTCAGATTCCAGTGCCGAATGCCGAAAATGATCCACGGCATTTTAAAACACCGGATTATCACATTGAAGCTCCAATTTCCCATGCTGTTTCCGAATATCTGTCATTTGCAAGAAATATAGAGCGAAGTTTGACAATTCGGGAGTTGCTCTTTCCTTTTCACCACTTCTTATAGTTCTGTCCGTGTCTGAAGGATTACCAGGTACCTAATCCCGGACAAACCCCGTCTTAAAGTCATACCACCTGCAACGAGGCATTTCTATGTACTGGTGGTATGGCAAGACCAGCCAAATTTCTTAAACAAAAATCAAATGGACATAGATCTGACATCCATCATCATTAGCATTGTTGCGCTATCATTCTTTTTCGTGCCAATCTTTTATTATGAAGTTTATAAAAAAAGAGCCGCTAAAAAATTGGAATCCTATTTCAATGATTTAGCTCGGGAGAACAAAATCGGTCTTACCCAATACGAAGTTTGGCGTGACTCGTATGCCATTGGCATCGACAGGGATTCCAATCATGTATTTTATCTCAAAAAAAATAATGCCCAAGATAAAACTGATTTGGTTGATCTATCTGAAATAAAAAAGTGCAGAGTCTCCAGGATTGAAAATAAAATCAAAACCGATAATGGATACACAAAGATTACATCCCGTGTTGATCTGGAATTGACTCATTACAATCCAAAATTTTCGGATATAAAGATTGAATTTTTCAGAGAAGAAGGGGGGAATACATTAAGAAATGAAGTATTACTAGCCGAAAAATGGTCCGGAGTTATTAACTCCAGATTGAGTAAGTATTAAGAGATCAAGCTTACTAGCCGTTTGTAGGCGGCAAGGATGCTGGTGGGAGATGTTGCTTGGCTTCGTCGAACAGATTGAGTGCTACTTTGAC
>JBBDRV010000240.1:0-2453 GCA_040905285.1 Balneolaceae bacterium
TCAATTTCACAAGCAACCCGAACCAGCAAACCAGGTTCACCGTCGGCATCGGCTGTGATGACAGTATCATTACCGCCCAAAATATCGGCGCAGAAATTTTAGCGAACCACCCCGCCGTACTGAAGGAACCGGAGCCCTGGATTCTGGTAGATGAACTGGCAGCGTCCACCATTAACCTGCAGTTTTATTTCTGGGTGGACGGCCACAGGCACAACCTGCTTAAAGTCAAGTCGTCCGTGCTTCGGCTGATTAAAACCGCCTATTACAAAGAGGGGATCTCCATGCCTGATGAAGCCAGGGAAATGATATTTCCAAAAGGGGTGCCTGTTCAATTGCAGGAAGAGGATGACGAGCCTCCGTCCTCCAAAAGAAGAAAGAGCAAAAGATCCGCCGCCGGTCTTTCCGATGATTTAAAAGTAACGACGGAGGCGGAGGGGCAACTGGGCAGCAATGACGAGGAAATACAGGAGCAGGCCCGCAGGTCCCGGTCGCCGGAAACAGGGGAAGACCTTCTGAAACCCTGAGTTTTTCGTGTACAGACTTTAGATACTTGTCCGAATGGCCGGAATAAAATATTATGAGGGTACATCATGAAATTTACCGCGAACTGTTTTTAACCACGAGGCAGATGAACCTTTTAAAAAAACTTGAGCAAACGAAAGTCCGGACGTCAGACTACTTTGAGTTGAGCGAGGATGAGTTGAGCCGAACCTATGCGTCAGGAAAATGGAATATCCGTTTCATCCTCCATCATCTGGCTGATACCGAGACGATTCTCTTCGACCGTATCAGACGGGTCATCAGCAAACCCCGGCAGGTGATCTGGGATTTTGACCAGGATGCCTGGGCGAATAGCCTGAACTATGAAAAGCGGCCCCTTCAGCTTTCCAGCAAATTATTTACGTCTACGAGGGCAGGTATTATCTACTATGCGGGTCTGCATTACGAAAAAGATGGTGATCTGGAGTTTGTTCACAGCAGGACCGGTACCCGGACGTTGAGGCAGGAGTTTGAAAAAGTGGCTTCACACAACCAAAAACACCTGGACCAGATAAAACAGGCATTGTCAGCGGCATTGTAATCAGTGGCATTGTAATCAGTGGCATTGTAACAAGAGGTACGTGCTTCTTTGCTCACTTCTCCGGCCCTTCGGGATCCCGTCGAAGGCGCCATTCGAAAGGCTATATTCTAAAGCAGAGTCTTAAGCCAAAGCCTCAAGCCACAGCCTGAAGCAATAGTCAAGCTCAAAAGCCCAGATCCAGCTGGAGGGTTGCATAAAATGTCCTTGGCCGTGAGGGAATGATTCCCGGTCCGGGGTATCCGGTCGCACGCCGCGTGATATACATATTGTTCAGCAGGTTGTTCAGCCCGGTCTCCAGGCTGACCATTCCGACCGTATAGGAAAGCGACAGGTCAACCACATCATAGTCGGGAATGGCTCCTTTTATGCCGCTTTGGTTGTCATTTTTATTCTGGCGGGCGTTGGAAGCGTCCGTGAACTGTCTTGAAAGATAGGTGTACTGCAGGGAACCGGACCAGTTTTTATAGCCGAAGCGGACGCCGGTCTTTAGATTGACAAAAGGGATGAATTCAACCTGGTTTCCCTCTACCCCGGCTACTTGCGACTCAAAATACCGGGACCGCGTGAGTGCGGTATTGACAAACAGACTCAGCCCCACGTCATCGCGCCCCAGTCCGACTGCCTCTGCAAGATTCAGATCCGCCATGCTTTCCAGGCCGTACATGAACGCACGCCCGATATTTCCCCGAAATCGTACCACACGGCCGGTTTCTTCCAGCTCCCCTTCCGCATTCCGGCGGTATTCCGGCCGGAGCACTTCCCCGAGACGGTCATCATACAGCAGACCGAATCCGCTGACATCATACGACAAGAGATTGCCGATGACTCCGCGGACCCCGACGTCCCCCGTGAATCCCTGCTCGTCGGTGATATCCGGATCGACCTGGAAGGAGGGGTTGACAATGCGTATGTCATTGAATGTAACCGAACGGTAGTTCTGTGAGAGATTGCCGTAAAGTTCAATCTGCGGTTTCGGCAGATAACTCAGCCCCAGCCCCAGCAGCAGGAACTGCCGGTTAAAAGCACGGTTGTCTTCAAACGTCTCGTTCTGTATAGGGTTGCCGGCCAGGTCGAAATTGATGCGCCTGTAATCCCCTTCACTTCGTGTATCAATGGTTTCAAAGCGGAATCCCGGGGTGATGGAAAATGTGTCGGTAAGATAAAAAATATTCTCTCCGAAAACAGCCGCATTCCGGTTGGGAAAGACAAAATCAGACTGGTTGGGATAGTGGGGGAACGTCCCGGAAGCCAGGCTGAAATCCGGATCCCCGCCGGCCGAACCGGGTCCCTGTACGGATGTGTTCCGGGACTGGTAATATTTGGTGCCGATGAGAAATACCGAATTCCGGCCGCCCACTTTATATCGGTTCAG
>JBBDRV010000241.1:0-2415 GCA_040905285.1 Balneolaceae bacterium
CTGTCGGGGAACAACTATGAAACGGAGAATGTGTTGGGTGAAGATACAGGCACAGCGATCACGGGTGCTTTTTCACCCTATGGTACATCTATCGAGCCCGGACAGGTTATTGCAGGTAAAATACCCTGTAGCGGCTCTATTTTACGGGTTCCTGTAGAGGGTGGGCCCGTTGAAATGGTTGCATGGGGTTTTCGAAATCCCTTTGGACTGGCTGTTTCCCCGGATGGATATTTATTCATTACCGACAATGGTTATGACGATCGGGGAAGCCGGCCGGTTTGGGGTGGCGGTGATTTCTTATGGCAAATCCAAACAGGAACATGGTATGGCTGGCCCGACTTTTCGGGGGGCAAATCTGTAACGACAGAAGAATTCCAGCCTCCGGGGAATGATCCTGTTGAGCCTGTACTTGAACATTATCCGAATGAGCCCCCGCAACCGTCGGCTATTTTAGGAGTTCATTCTTCATCAAACGGTTTTGACTTCTCTGCAAATCAGGCTTTTGGCTATGAAGGCGAAGCTTTCATAGCCCAATTTGGTGACATGGCCCCAAACGTAGGCAAAATAATGTCTCCGGTAGGCTTTAAAGTTGTGAGGGTTGATCCCGCGACAGGTATTGTTACCGATTTTGCGGTAAATCGCGGAGATGTAAACGGTCCGGCAAGCTGGCAGGAGAGTGGTGGGCTTGAACGGCCAGTAGCCGCACGATTTAACCCTTCGGGAGAGGCTTTATATATCGTAGACTTTGGCATTATGGAGGTCACTGAAAACGGGCCGCAGCCTCATGAAGAAACCGGCACCGTTTGGAAAATTACTAAACATTCAGAAGAATGACATTAATAAAGCTTTTCTATTTGCTTATTGCGGTTTTGCTGCTGGGCATGATGGCAGCCTCCTGTTCAGTCCGAAAAACTGAACCCATAAAAGACCCTATTGTCAGTGAAGATGCAGATCTTAAAAATGGTCATTTGCTTTATATGCAACATTGCCAAAAATGTCATCCTGGTGGCGAAGGCGGACTGGGATCTGCTATCAACAGCAACCGTGCTCCCATGGTTGTCTTTCGTTTGCAGGTTCGGCAGGGGCTTGGTGCCATGCCGGCGTTCTCCAGTGAGGTGATTTCTGATGAGGAGTTGAGCGATATTTTAGTTTACCTGAGAGCCCTGAGGAACAACTAAAGTCCTGAAAGTATACGTGAGGAAAGTATTTTTGATTAGGATGCCTAAACGGGATATTTTTAAATATCGTTTTCATGGCCCCTATTAATGGACATTTGATAAACCACTGAAGACTTTACTTCTATTTGCCGATGGAACTCAAAATACCGCATGTAAATCAGCGAAAACGGGCGGTACCCCTGTTCTGTGGACAAAAGCCATGCATTTTTCTTAATGCAATATACCCTTCCTTTGTCGCATTCAACCCTCTACATTGTCGTAAATGCACCTTGTCAGTTACTGGTATCGACTATATATTTTAAACGAAAACCAAACTAAAACAGCCATGGAAATACTACATTTTAATGTTATGATTGATGCATCCCGGGAAGAGGTATGGGATATTCTCTGGAGCGATGTCACTTTCCCTGGCGGGAAAAAAGAAAGTTACATATTCACCGTTATAAAATAACATGGAAAAAATTATGCAAAAAATCAGTTCTTTCCTGTGGTTCGATAATCAGGCCGAAGAGGCCGTGAATTTTTATACCTCCATATTCAAAAATTCAAAGGTTATGGGAACAACCCACTATGATCAATACTCTGCGGAAGCTTCCGGAAGGCCAATAGGTTCATTAATGTCCCTGTCATTTCAGATCGAAGGGCAGGAGTTCGAGGCCCTTAATGGCGGCCCGGTATTCACCCCCAATCCTTCTGTCTCATTTTTTGTGCTCTGTGAAACAGAAAGTGAAGTCGACACACTATGGGAGGAGCTGAGCCAGAGTGGTAAGGTACTGATGGAATTGGACCAGTATGAATGGAGCAAGAAGTACGGATGGGTGGAAGACCGGTATGGGATATCCTGGCAGTTAGCCCTAGGTAAGATGGAAGAGGTGGGGCAAAAGATTACGCCCAGCCTGATGTTTGTCGGCCCTCAGGCGGGCAGGGCGGAAGAAGCTATAAACTTCTACTCTTCCGTATTCAACAATACGGGTATCACCGGCATTATGCGATATGAAGCCGGAGGGCAAGACCCCGAAGGTACCGTAGCACATGCTCAATTTACCCTGGAAGGCCAAACTTTTATGGCTATGGATAGTGCTTTGGACCATGACTTCTCATTCAGCGAGGCGATATCATTTATGGTGATCTGTAAATCGCAGCAAGAGGTGGATAACTACTGGGAGAAACTTTCAGAAGGCGGGGATGAGAATGCCCAGCAATGTGGCTGGCTGAAGGATAAGTTCGGGGTATCCTG
>JBBDRV010000242.1:0-2413 GCA_040905285.1 Balneolaceae bacterium
CTTCCACACCGGTGAGCGTCAGAATGGGGACAAAAACAATCAGGATAATCAACTGACCAAAGAAGGCCGAATTCATCATCCGGCTTCCAGACTCAATAGCCAGTTCATCAATCTTGTGTTTTCGTTGAGTACCTTTGATCTTTGCAAGTTCAGATTTTTGAGAGGTAATCAGGTATGCGGTAAACTCCACGATGATCACGGCACCGTCAATGATGATCCCGAAGTCGAGCGCTCCCAAACTCATCAGGTTGGCCGAGATTCCAAACAGCTTCATCATCCCGATGGCAAAAAGCATGGCAAGCGGAATCACCGAAGCCACGATCAAACCGGAACGTAAATTTCCGAGCAGCAGAACCAGGAAGAAAATGACAATCAATGCTCCCAGAAGCAGGTTTTCGGTTACCGTGGAGGTGGTTTTATTGATCAGTTTTGTGCGGTCGATAAACGGTTCAATACGTACTCCTTCGGGCAGAGACACCTGAATCTCTTCAATACGATCTTTTACGTTTTCTATGACCCTGTCTGAATTCTCGCCTTTGAGCATCAGGGCCTGACCGCCGACCGCTTCTCCTTCGCCGTTTCGGGTCATCGCCCCGAACCGCACGGCATGACCATATCGCACATCGGCGATGTCACGTATGAGAACGGGAATTTTATTTTGGGTTTCCACCACAATGTTTTCCAGGTCTCCAAAGCTTTGCGCGAGACCTTCACCCCGAATAAACAGAGCCTCCGGACCTTTTTCCACATAACTGCCTCCCACATTCCGGTTGTTTCGCTCAAGAGCTTCCATCACATCATTAAGCGCCAGATCCATGCTTCGAAGCTGCTCTGGATTGATCGCCACCTCATACTGCTTCACGTATCCGCCGGTACTGTTGATTTCCACAACACCCGGAACGCCGGAAAGTTGTCGGCGGACGATCCAGTCCTGAATGATTCGCAGGTCGGTGACATCGTACTCGTTCTTGTGCTCCTCATCAACCACAAGGGAATACTGATAGATTTCTCCTAGTCCGGTGGTAATGGGAGCAATGGAAGGCGAGCCGAATTCGGAGGGGATTTCATTGCGGGCAACTTCAAGCTGCTCGCTGACCAATTGACGGGGTCTATAGGTGCCCATTTTATCTTCAAAGACGATGGTAACAATGGAAAGTCCCATTTTGGAGACCGAACGCATCTCTATTACGCCGGGAAGATTAGCCATTGCCAGCTCCACCGGATAGGTCACAAACTGCTCGACCTCCTGCGTGGCCAGTGTCGGAGCCGTGGTAATAACCCGCACCTGGTTATCGGTGATGTCCGGTACAGCGTCTATAGAAAGTTCTGATAGAGACCATGCGCCCCAGCAAACCCAGGCCAGCATAAACAGACCGATGACCAGCTTGTTGCGCACGGAATATCGAATGATGTTTTCAATCATATCTGGTGGTAAAAGATTTTGTAAAGTGGATAAATAATTCGGCGCAGTATGGAAAGGATAAGTCCTTACAGGGGCCGAGAGTTAATAGAGAGAGGGAGACAGATGGAAATCTGTCATTAAATGGTATTAGACAAGGAGGCGGGTAACACGTATCACAGACAATGTTACCGGTGGAGGTAAGTTTTCCTCAAAAAAATGAACCGTTGGCGTTTTTGGGGAAGAGAAGGCGTGGACTTCATCAACAGGTTGTTCGAAAATCAGAGCATGATGAACATCCTGATTTTTGAGCTTAACCAAAAAATCATCGTAACAGCAAGAGCTGTGAAAAGAATGCTGGTCATGTCCTTCGCCATCCGCAAAGTGCTCGGAATCTGCATTTTTATGATGATCAATAACCAGTTCAAAACAATCTTCAGCCGCATTGAAAACAGAGAATACTTGATAGGACTCTGCCAATGCCACAGTCTGCACAGGAAGTGCTAAAACAAGCATTACCCAGGAAGAGATAAAAGCTCCAGTTGTAAGCTTGTAGAATAGTGAAATATGTTTACGGATGAATTTCATTATTGGTTAAGTATATGAAATAATTCTTGATAGAAATCGATAATATATACAGATTCACTATTCGAACTACTGATCGCCAAATATTTAAATTCACTTACGTAAACAAAGGTGCATTTTCGAAGCTTGGTTACTCCATGAAACAAATGACCGGTATGACACCGCTGGATGTCATAGCTGACTATGAAATACTCTCTGTAAAGAAAAAGGTCGAACCGCTTAAAAAAGGTGAGAAAGAGAAGGTTGTTTTCGAAACCGTACATAAACGGGCAAATAGTAGCTACTATCCGGTAGAAGTTCACCTGCATCGGGTGCAAGATGGTGCGAGAACCTTTAATATTGCATATTAAATCCTTACATACAGCACAGCAGCGAAAAGCAACGGCAGCATGGCCGGCAGGTTTCATATTGATCCTCCTCATTGTATTG
>JBBDRV010000243.1:0-2412 GCA_040905285.1 Balneolaceae bacterium
TAGAGATCGGCGATATCCTCAAGGGTAAAGATTTTCTCTCCGATTCTTCTGGGGCGCAGCATCAGGTCATCTTCATACCCGCTCCCGATCTGCGTCTGCCCCACCAGATGCATCCGCTCTCCGTCCAGCTCAACCTGCCCCCTCACGTTTGTCGGGTTTATATCCAGCTGTATGGCCTCCAGTACCGAACGCCGGTCGAATTCCTTCAGGGTCAGACGTTCATCATCGAGGTCCATCACGTAATGGAACATGTTTTGGACTCCATATCCAACGCCGTGGATATCCACCTCCTGCACCCGCTGATGACGCATCAGCCGCTGCCGGATATCTTCAGCCAGTAACAGCAGTTCATCATAGGAAAACCCTTTAAGCTGAATTCTCTGACCGGATATGCCGCCGCCGAGGCCCCCTGAACTGAAACTGTCGCCCAGTCCGCTCACGGAGATCCTCGAATTGCCGGTTCTTGCAGCAAGGAACATGGCTTCTCCGTAAAACCGGTAAGGTTCCGGCCGGTAAAGGTAGTCTTCCCTGATGAAAAACTGCAGCCGGGCACCGTTATATTCCGATATGATCGTCTCATAATAGTCGAACGCATCGGCAAACCGTGCGGAAATCAGTTCAAAGTTGGCGGCCATTTTATCGATCTCCTCAAGGGGAGTCCCCTGCGGCGTCTGAATATTGATAAAGATCCGCTCCTGCTGTGATCTTCCCCACGGTGTTCCAAAATAGGTTTCGTTAAAAAACTTGTACGTCAGGCCGCCGACCCATGGATCGATCTCACTGCGATTGTCAAAATAGGCACGGGTAAACTCCGGCCACCGCGTCTCTTCCCACACCGGCTCTTCAATGGAAAAAAGCGGGATACCGATTACAGCGGCCAATGCCAGGCAGAATACCCAGCGGCCACGGTGCCGCCAGTAAAATCCCCGCAGCAGAATGCGGTCGATCCATCTTCGCAGCTGCTTTGTCAACGTGCGCTCCTCACCGGACACTTTTGCCGGAACCAGCCAGATCAGCGAATAGGGAATCCAGCTCAGGGCAACCAGGACAGAAGAGAGAAGGGTAAGCGTGAGGGCCACTGCCAGGGGAACCAGGAAGAGCTGCAGTTCTTCCATGGCAAAGAACAATGGCAGGAAAATACCGACTGTGGTCAGGGTACTGCCGAGAACCGGTACAAACGTATAGGGCAGTTCATTCCCGACATGCTCCAGGCGCTTCCTGCGTTCGGCGGGCAGGCCCGGATTGAGCTGTTCAAACACCACCACGGCATTGTCGATAATCATCCCAAGGGCGACCGTCAGACCGGCAAGCGTCAGGACGTTCATGGTATAATCCAGAAAGAAAAGTACGCTGATGCTCATCAACAGGGAGAAAAGAATGCTTCCCAAAATGACAAACGGGGCCCGGACCCTGCGGATAAAGAGCAGCAGAATGGCAAAAACCAGCAAAAGGCTGAAGACCGACTGATACTGAAGGTCGTCGAACTGTTCCCTCAGCTCATCCGTTGAATCCCGTTCCAGCTG
This sequence comes from Balneolaceae bacterium, assembly GCA_040905285.1. Taxonomy (GTDB): domain Bacteria; phylum Bacteroidota; class Rhodothermia; order Balneolales; family Balneolaceae; genus JBBDRV01. Next base: position 1,524 of record JBBDRV010000243.1, read on the forward strand.
AAGTGTGATATCCTCCGGCAGGGCCGCCTCTATTCTCTCCATTTCAGCGCGCAGGGTTGCCGCCAGTTTCATGGCATCGGACCCGCTCTCCCGTACAAATGTCATGGAAAGGGCCGGGTTCCCGTTGAGCCGCTTCAGGCTGCTGACCGGATAATCGTCCACAGTCACGTCCGCTATATCGCGCAGCGATACCTGCCGGTCGCTTCCGGGCAGGGAGATCTTCGAATCCCGGATATCCTCCAGAGAAGCCACCTGCGGAGGTACGAGCAGGCTGTAGCGGGATCCCTTCTCCTCCACAAATCCGGATGACCGCCAGCTGAGCCTGTCCCGGATGTCATCCAGCAGCGGCCCGGATTCAATCCCGTACTGTTCAATCAGCCCGCTGTTGAAACGGATCATCAGCGCCGGCTCCTCGGCGCCCTGAATCTCAATCTCCGCCAGACCTTCATATCCCAGAAGCTGCAGCCGGATATTCTGTCTTGCAAACCGGTAGAGTTCACGGCTTGACCTGTCCCCGCTGATGGACCAGGCCATAAACGTCTCCTGCTCCTGAAGCTCCTCAGGTATGGAACGGCTGATCACGGGCCGGCGAATCTGGGGCGGCAGGCTTTCGCCAAGACCGTAGAGGTACTCCTGCAGCTCCAGAATCCGGTACTCCACCGGTGTATCTTTCTCGAACGTGATGGTCACCTGCGAACGCCCTTCAAGGGTGACCGACCGGAGCTGCTCGACATTTCTCAGGCGCGTGGCGGACTGCTCAACCAGCCGGGTCACCTCCTGCTCCATCACCTCCGGTGACGTGCTGCCCCAGGTGTAGCTCACCGTCACCGAAGGCAGTCTTAAATCGGGTGCCATTTCCAGCGGAATGTTCATCCATGCCACCATCCCG
>JBBDRV010000244.1:0-14600 GCA_040905285.1 Balneolaceae bacterium
GTGCAAATTCCATTGTGCCAAAATCTCATCCTGCTCGCTTTCTGTTCCTAAGTCCAGACAGACTGCTCAGGGACGTCCTTTAAACGTATCCATCGAATGATACACCCTGAAAACCCGTCCTGCAAGCCAGTCAAAAATGAACCGGGGCAGGATGGCTTTTATTAAAGGAGTGAAGCGGACCATAAATGGTGCATGAATCTTGAACCTGTGTTTGCGGATTCCCTTCAGCATTTTTTTGACAAGGGTATCCGTTTTCAGAAGCGGCACCAGGAAAGGAGCCCTCACCCCCTCAAACATTCCTGTTTTCACATAACCGGGAATGACGCTGGTGACGCTTACACCGGTATGCTTTAATTCCAGCCGGAGAGATTCGGCCCATCCGAGGACAGCCCATTTACTTGCACCATAGACACTCATCTTCGGATTGCCCAGATAACCTGCGGCTGAGGCCATGTTCACTATCTGACCGCTGCCCCTTTCGATCATTTTCGGAAGAAAGGCATTGGCCACCAACATGCTTCCGACAGTATTGACCATCATGGTCTGCTCGATATCCCGGAATGTATAATCCCTGAAATATTCTCCGACAACGATACCGGCACAGTTGACGATAATATCGGGAACAAAACGGCCCTTGATTATCTGATCAGCCTCATTCAGGATATTGCGCGGATCCGTTACATCCACCCTGGAGGCCAGAACTTCTGTGGTTTTGTGAATATCAAGGGTCCGCAGCAGTTCCGGATCCCGGTCCCACAGGATGAGAGTGACACCAAAAGCTGATATCTGCTCGGCAAATCGTCGGCCGATGCCGCTTGCAGCTCCGGTAACCAGTACGGTTTTATTTCTGTAAAAGGCTTTCATGGTGGTAATTACCTGCCGGGGGATCTGCCGGCTGTTTTTTCAGGTATCCCCTTCAGTTCATGCTGAAGTTAATGAATTGCGGCATCTGGGGGGAACGGGAATATTTTTCTTTACAAGGAAATGATTTATTTACCGTTGTAATCCCTTATGTTGTACTGGCCTGCACTGTGAATAATACAGGGTGAATAATACAGGCTGGATCTTTAAAAGAAAAAAGTAACAGAGCAAGCAGTCTGTCGGACTTGGGAACAGTAGAGTAAGTCCGACAGACTGCAAGGTAATAAACAAAAGGTAATGGACAATGAGTAAAAATATACAGTTAATAGCATGGGTAGCGTTTATTGCTATAGCAGGAGGTGTTGTTGTATACACCTTGCAGAACAGGAACGGCAATGACGGCACTGCATCAGCAACGGACAACAGCGAAGCTCAGCATGTGGAGATTTTGAAATACAGTGATTACTCCTGCCCGGCCTGCAAGGCATATATCCCCATACAGAAAGAGCTTGAACGGCAATTTGGAGATAAACTGACCATTGAATACCGGCATTTTCCCCTTGGAGGATTTGAACATTCGGAACTGGCTGCAAGAGCGGTCGAGGCAGCCGCTGAACAGGGCAGAAGGGAAGAGATGCATGACAAGGTGTTTGAAGAGCAGCAGGTCTGGTCATCGGGCAATGCGGAAGAAATATTTATGTCTTACGCCGAAGAGTTCGGTCTGGATCAGGAGCAGTTTGAAAGAGACCTTCATTCCGATGAGATCCGCGAGAGAGTACAGCGTCAGAAATCCGAGGGGTCCAGGCGCATGGTTCAGGGAACACCTACATTTTTTATCAACGGTCAGCGCGTACAGCAGAATCCACAAAACTATTCTCAATTCGAATCCATCGTTGAGATGCATATGTACCAGTAAAATCTGAAGCATATCCACATGTCCGGGATGAAGATTGAATGGAGATAAAGCAGTAACTGCAGAAAGCCGTAAAGCAGGTGGACGCAGAAGTAACAGATGCAGAAGTAACAGATGTATTAGATGCAAAGGTCATGATTTATGAATTCTATAATAAAAAGCCGGCGTTCGACTACAACGTCTTTATTGCCCCGAGTGCCGACCTGATCGGTGATGTTACGGTCGGGGAGAAAAGCAGTATCTGGTTCAATGCAACATTGCGGGGCGATGTCAACTGGATTGAAATCGGGCAGAGAAGCAATATACAGGACAACAGCTGTGTTCACGTGATGAACCGGACGGGTCCCACCCGTATAGGCAGCGACGTCACTGTCGGCCACAGTGCAATGATACACGGCTGTACAATTAAAGACCGGGTACTGGTGGGCATTCACGCCACGGTGCTTGACAAGGCAGTAGTGGAAAGCGATGTCATACTTGCTGCGGGAAGCCTGGTCCCACCCGGCAAAATCCTTGAATCCGGTTATCTGTACATGGGTTCTCCCGTTAAACAGGTGCGTAAATTAAGCGGGGATGAGATCGATTCAATCAAGCGGCATGCCGACAATTATGTACGGTATGCCCGTGCACACATGCACTTCGACAAGTCCGACCGGAATCCTTTTTATGAGAGAGAAGAAGAATAGGCACTATACCTGAACCGGGAAAAGCGGCGGGTTCATATCTGAAAAGTCATGTCCGGGATCTACATACATATTCCATTTTGCAGGCAGGCCTGCTCCTACTGTGATTTCTATTTTGTTACGCGGCAGGAAATGCGCGGAGAATTTGTAAGCCGGCTTTGTGACGAGATCGACCGGTACGGTGAGACGGCCTTCGCAGATGAACCGGTTGAAACAGTCTATATCGGTGGCGGCACCCCCTCTCTTTTGAGCGCTTCCGAGATCAGTGCCATTTTCAGTCACCTTGAAAAGAATTTCAGCCTCCGGACAAAAGAGGTGACCATGGAGCTGAATCCCGATGATGTGACGGTGGCTTATCTGAAAGAGCTGCAGTCAGCCGGAATTACCCGTGCCAGTATGGGTGTCCAGACGTTTGATCCGGACCGCCTTGGTTTTATGAACAGGGCTCACAATCCTTCAGAAGCTGTTCAGGCACTGAATTTTTTGAGGGAGGCTGGATTCAGTGTTTTTACAGCAGACCTGATTTACGGCAATCCTGGGCAGACGGTAGAAGAGCTGGATGAGGATATTGATCGTTTGCTTGAATTTGATCCGCCCCATATCTCCGCTTATGCCCTGACGATTGAGCCGGGGACCCGCCTGGGGAAACAGGTTGAATCGGGAAGGATGACCCCGGCCGGTGACGATCAGGTAGCTGACCATTTCGACCTGCTGACCCGCAAACTTCCTGAAAAAGGCCTGCACCGCTACGAAATCAGCAGTTACAGTAAAAAAGGCTTTGAAGCGATACACAACAGGAATTACTGGCATCATAAGAATTACCTGGGACTGGGCCCTTCAGCCCACAGTTTCTGGTGGGGACAAGAGGGGGCAAGGCGCTGGAAGACGGTAAACAGCATCAGGCAATATCTGGATGAGCCGTTTGACAGGATGTCGGTTGAAAAGGAGAACCTGCCGCTCGCGGTTCTGGCGGAGGAGCGTTTGATGCTCGGGTTAAGAACCCGGCAGGGGATTCTCATCCGGGAACTTGATGACAGATACGGCTACTCCCTGAGTCCCGGACAGAGAGAATGGCTGGGTAAAAAAGCAGATGAAGGACTGGTCTTTTTTGACGGCAGACAGATCAGTCTTACAACGGACGGCCTGAAACTGGCAGACCATCTGGTTGTGGAGCTGCTTTTGAAATAGCCTCTGCTGTCCGGTTTTGCAGGGGGTCGGGTATGAATTGCAGAGGGTGGGTACAAGGTGCCGGACAGGTTCAGGATCACCGGCGGGGCAGGTGATCATTTGATAAACATCATTTTTTTCGAAAGGACCCGTCTGCCGGCCGTCAGGCGATAGATGTAGACACCGCTCGCAAGACCCTCTGCTTCAAAACTGACGTCGTGGAATCCCCGAGCGTATTGCCGGTCGGCCAGGCCGGCCACACGCCTGCCCAGAATATCGTAGATCTCCAGGCGGACCCTCTGTTCGGTATCGACTGCAAACCGTATATGCGTAGAGGAAGTGAACGGATTGGGGTAGTTCTGGAACAGGGCAATTTCCTCGGGACTGACACTTTCTATCCTGAAGGAATAGCTGTTCGTGCTCTCTTCATCGACATTGACGACAACAACCCCCATTTTTTCAAGATCCTCCCACAGCCAGTCTGTCTGAATTTCAGTCAGCCGGTCCCGGCCGGTCACCTGGGTGTATTCCACCGACCCGTCGTGAAAATATCCGATGATCCCCACCCCGATCCCTTCCCGTTCGTGTCTGACCGTAATCCGGGGGTTTCCGAATGTGCCCGCTGCGGGGCTGACCTGGATGAAATGTCCACCCAGCGGACGCAGGGTCTCATCCGAGGCCGTACTGTCGGGCAGCGTTGTCACGTTCAGGTTAAATCGGGCGTGCGGATAGTCGTCCCGCTTGATGAACCCGAAATCGAAACCGGATAGGACCGGACCGGAGGAGAGGTGCCACGCCAGGTTTTCAATATGATTTTGTTCAAATGCCGTATCACCGGACTCATCATCGTACTGATAGAGGCTTTCCCGTATAGCCTCTGTGAAAGCTTTGGCAGGCTGTAGCCTGAAACGGTCCCAGACATCAACCCAGAAGGGCATTCCGTATTTTTCCGCAAAGTAAAGCATCCAGGTGGCATGGCTGTATGCAACCGGTGGGGGGATTTCCGGATTGCCGAAAATCGAGAGCAGATCGGGTATGTCCGACCTGAGTGCTGTTTTGATGTAATGAAAATAGTCATTTACATCCGGAAAGATGATGTCTTCTATCATCACGGCATCCATTTCAATCCACGCCTCCGTGTCTTCTTCCGGAGGCCCGTCCCACCGGTTGGTGGCGTACTGGCTGGCATGCTTGTATTCATGTGCCGTTGTCACATAGAGCGCCCCCCGACGGTTCCCTTCGGGGTGGTCGTTTTCCGGGAATCCCTCGAAATTGTTATTCAGCACCATAAAGCTGGAAAGGCCGTCCGAACAGGTGACTCCGTAGAAGCTGAAGTCCCTGTAGTGGATATTATACGGCTCCAAAACAGAGGTGATCAGGGGATCCGCGAAACCCAGCCTGTCTGTCAGGTGCTTCCACGAAGAGTCGGCTGCAAAAGCGGTTCTTTCGACGAAAACAGGCACGTTGCTGCCGGGCCGGGATTCAGACGGCACTGCGTGCGGACCGGATGTATCGTAATGGATGCGAAAATTCCCGGATTGGCTGACATGGCTGAACTCCGTCTCCGGCCGGCTGCAGTTCGCTTGTCGGTAGGCGTTCAGCTCGCGTGCGACCTCCGGGCTCAGCCGGTCTTTTTTCTTCTCAAATTCACTGAACAGAGAAGTGAGGCAGCGGGCCTGTACGCCATTTTCCGGCATAAAGGTTCGGGACGCTTTTTCAGGTTCAAAAACCACCCGGAATTTTTCTCTCAGGGCACTATCCAGCGTAAGCGCGCCGTTTTTATAGGCGTTGTCAATCTGTTGAAATACCTGTTCCGCCGGGGAAGGCTGTTGCCGGTCCGGCTGCTGGGCAAAAACCGGCGCAGCTGCAGGTAGTGCAATCATCAGAAACAGGAATAACGTGTGTCTGATCTTTACAGTTGTCTGATCATCACAATAGCTGGAAGTCACGTATCAGAGCCGGTTTTTTTCAAAATTTGCAGTTTAGAGCCATTTCAGGTTAGTTTGTGCTTTTAAAATACAATTCAGGCAACGATTCAATTCAATCAAAAAGAACCAAGCAGTCCGTCGAAACCGTTAGTCATATCTTTTCATCCTTAAGTCTGTAAACTGAAGAAAATGGTTGATGTAATTTTGTACTATAATTTTACAACTGTGGAAGACCCCGATCAACTTTGTAAGAGACATCGTCATTTTCTGAGAGAACTTGGCGTGAAAGGCCGGGTCTATATCGGAAAAGAGGGAATCAACGGAACCCTGTCCGGATCCGAAGAGCAGATGGCGGCATATAAAACATACCTGACAGGCATCAGCGGTTTTGAAGATACAGAATTCAAGACCGATAAATCAGAAGAGGTGCCGTTTGCCAAGCTGATCTGTAAAGCGCGGGACGAAATTGTCTCGCTCCACGTCGACGGACTGGATCCGGCTGAAGGCGGACGATATCTGGAGCCGGATCAGTGGAGGGACATGCTGGAGTCAGGCGAAGACTGCGTTGTTATAGATGTACGGAATAACTATGAGACCCGGGTGGGCCACTTCGAAGGGGCGGTCACTCCCGATGTGGAAACGTTTTATGAATTTCCGGAGTGGCTGGAACGGGCGGATATTCCAAAGGACAAGAAAGTGCTGATGTATTGTACCGGAGGGATCCGTTGTGAGAAGTTTTCCGTTCTGATGAAAAAAAAGGGATGGGCGGATGTCAATCAGCTTCACGGCGGCATATTAAGATATGCCGAAGAAGAGGGGGGAAAGCATTACCGGGGAAAGTGTTTTGTATTTGACGATCGCCTGGTGGTTCCGGTCAACAGGGACAGCCTGCAGCCTGTCGCCAGATGTGAAATTACAGGGAAACCCGCCGACAGCTATATCAACTGCTCCAATATGGAGTGTAACAAGCTGTTTGTCTGTTCCGAAGAGGGAGCTGTGCTCATGGAGGGATGCTGCAGTGACAAATGCCGCCGGAGTGATTACAAGAGGCCGTTTAACATGGATAATGCATTCAAGCCGTTCCGTAAATGGTACAACTATTTCGGGGAAGAATTCAAGGAGCGGGACCTGCAGGAAAAGTGACGGGAAATGATCAGGGATTTTTTAAAAATGCTTTTGCTATGGCGGCAAACTGCTTCGGTTTGTCAAGAAAAGCATAATGACCGGCCCCGTCTATAATGACAAGGGCTCCGTTTTTTAGCCCGGCTTCCATTCGCCTGGCCTGATAGAGAGGGGTGGCTTCATCGTCTTCACCCCAGAGAAGCAGAATTTCATGCTCAATTTCCGGAAGCAGGTCATCCAGATGCTCAGTGACCGATTTAACGAATGTTTCTCTCATTATGCCTGTGAGACTGCGGTAATCGGGCGAACCAAGTTTCTTCCAGAGAGCTGTTTTGCGCAAATGCCTGTCTGCTATTTTCCGGAGGCCGGCGGGCAGGATCAACAGGGGCGCTTTCAGGGCCCGGGCCAGATATTTCCTGAAATAAAAGGAGAGGGGTCTTTTCGGCTTCATTCCGGCGCCGCCGGTAATTAGTACCCGCCCGATTTTATAGGACAGGTCCTTTCTCGTGAGCAGTTTTAATGCGATACGGCCTCCGAAAGAATGAACCAGCAGGTCTACTTCCTTCTCCCCCGTCGACTGGATAAATGCGCCGATCATATCGGCGTAATCGCTGACAGCCCATGCCTGTGGAGGTTCGGGAGAATTACCGAAACCAGGGAGGTCGACCAGCAGCGACCTGCAGACTGCCTGCAGCTGTTTTGCCACCGGAACCATTACCCGGGAACTGCTTCCCCAGCCGTGCAGCTGGATCAGCGGTTTTCCCTCTCCGATGACCTGATAGGAGACGGGGGTGCCGTGATAGTCAAAAATATGGTTCGTCGGAGCCATCGGGTTCAACGTTAGCCGGTTATTTTCCGGTGTGTTTGTTAGCTCTGTCAAAGTAAAACTGCTTCTGAAAACTTTTCCGTGAAAGAAACAGGTCCGTGATAAAAATATCCATTGAAAGGAGATATTCCCTGTAAGGAAACATCCCTGTTGCGTTCATACAGTCCCGGTCCTGTGAGGCCGGGGAAAAGGGGATTTCTAATGACAGGTAAGTACATACAAGAGACAGGAACATGCAACAGGTAAGAACATACAGCAGAAACCATGGGAAGACAACTGTTCTTTTTACTGGAAAAATTGCAGATCACACGTCGTGAAAGGATGGTAATAGGGGGGCTGGCCGGTTTCCTGATGATTTTTGGCGGTCTCACAATGATGATGGAGAAGAAAGCACTCTATGATCAGGATTACTACGGCGAGCTCGAGTCAGTCTTCCGTGAACGAAGCAGGAAGGCTGCCGCGGAACGAGGTGAAATCATGGCCAGATACAGGCTTCACCGGCACGGGGAGGAAAGAGAGAATTTGGGCGCGGAAGCGGCTGAAGCCGGAACAGGGAGTCCCGGTGATTCGCCCGGTGATCGATCCGGTGCTTTATCCGCTGATCCGACCGGGGAAAGAGTCAGCGTCAACGGGGATACGCGGGTTGCTGTATCCTTCAGGGATACTGCAGGGGAAGAAAGAAGTGAACAACAGAGGGTTGATCTCAACCGTGCCGGACCTGACGAACTGGAAACACTGCCGGGCATCGGTCCGGTCTATGCCGCCCGTATTATCGAATGGCGGAAAAGGGCAGGCCCGTTTATATATGCAGACCAGCTTCTCGAAATACGTGGAATCGGTGCAAAGCGTCTGGAGATCCTCAGGCCTCTGGTACAGACAGCGGAGAGGGTTGACAGCCCCGACTGATTCACTGTGATTTGCTGCAGTACGTAGTCGTGCTCGCGGTCTTATGTTGTGCTGCTGCCAAAATCCGCCGATGACGCGGTTGCCGCGCCGCCGGTCCCGCCGCCGCAACTGTTGCGCTGCAGCAACTGTCCATGCAGCCGTCCATAAGCCTCCTGCCTGTACAGCAGTTGCTGTTTACAGAAAATATCGCCGGGAATGGGAAAGTTCTGTAACAATAGGTTATTTTCTGCAAAAAGATGGATCTATGGGTAATCGCATTTTATGGGCGGATGATGAAATTGATCAGCTGAAGGCGCATATCATTTTTCTGGAGGGAAAAGGGTTCGACATCACACCGGTCACCAACGGGGATGATGCGGTTTCCATGATTTCGGACCGGCCTTTTGATATTGTTTTCCTGGATGAACAGATGCCGGGGATGGATGGTATGACCACACTTCAGGTGATCAAGGGAATGCAACCCTCGCTTCCGGTCGTTATGATCACCAAAAGTGAGGAAGAGTCCATCATGGAGGACGCTATAGGCGGCCAGATATCCGATTATCTGATCAAGCCGGTCAACCCCAATCAGATTCTGCTTACGGTCAAGCGCCTTCTGGACCGGAGACGACTGCAGCATGAGAAAATGGGCCAGAGATACCTGAGACAGTTCAGTGAGTTGTCCGACCGTTTTGGCGACAGAACTGACTGGAAGGGATGGATAGATATCTATCGCCAGTTGATACGCTGGGATATCGACCTTGAGAATGGGGATGAAGGGCTGCAGCAGGTATTGGGGGATCAGATACAGCAGGCTAACCAGGCTTTTGGAAAATTTATTGAAAGAGAGTATAAAGGCTGGCTGCTCAATCCCGGGAGTGACCGGCCCCGGCTCAGTCCGGATGTGATGGGCCACTATGTATTGCCGCACATGTCGGACGGCAGGCCTGTCTTCTTTTTTCTCATCGACTGTATGCGTTACGACCAGTGGCTGCTGTTTGCACGTATCCTGAACAAGGATTTTACAATAGAGACAGATTACCATTATTCTATTCTGCCGACAGCCACACCGTACTCCCGGAATTCCATATTTTCAGGACTGATGCCGCTCAGCATCAAGGAGCGTCATCCGGACTTATGGGGAAAGGGGCAGGATGAGCACTCTCTGAACCGTCATGAAGAGGAATTGCTCCGGCATCTCCTGAAAAGGAAACGGCGCGATGATTCATTTAAATATGAAAAAGTGCTGAACGCGGAAGAAGGCAGAAAACTGGCGGGCAGGATTGTCAATTATACGCAAACCCCGTTTACAGCGATCGTATATAACTTTGTGGACACACTGGTACATTCCAGGTCTGATTCTGATGTGCTTCGCGAATTGTCACCGGATGTATCAGCCTTCCGCTCACTCTCTGAAGCGTGGTTCCAGCATTCGTCGCTGTTGCATATGTTCCGGGAACTGGCCAACGAAGATGTGACTATAATCGTTACAACTGACCATGGTTCTGTGCGGGCACTGAGAGATACCAAAGTGTTTGGCGACAGGGATGCCGCGACCAACCTGCGCTACAAATACGGCAGGAATCTGAGGGCTTCAGACAGTGCTGCCATCTATATAGACAGGCCGCAGGATTACAAGCTGCCTGTTGAGTCGCCGGCCAACAGTTTTATCATCGCAAAAGAGGACTATTATTTTGTTTATCCGACGAACTATAACAAATATCAAAACCTGTACCGCGATACGTTTCAGCATGGTGGCGCCACCATGGAGGAAATGATTTTACCTGTAGCCACACTTAAACCCAGGCAACGAAAGATATTCTGACTTTAATGAGGCATCTGAAAACAGATATGGAGAAAAGAGTGGAAAGCCACAGTGTGGAAAGTCACAGTGAAGAGCAGACGATGTCTGTCGCCCGCAGGCTTGGGGAGCATGCGGAACCGGGAGATATTTTTTCACTGAGCGGAGAACTTGGAACCGGGAAAACTCATTTTGTCAAAGGATTTGCCCGTGCATTCGGCATACCTGCGGAGGAGGTTAACTCGCCGACGTTCAGCCTGATACAGGAATACCAGGGAAAGAACGGTCTGATGCTCTATCATTTTGACTGCTTCAGGCTCGAAAGAATAGAGGAAGCACTTGAAATTGGTTCAGAAGAATATTTTTATGGAGATGGCGTTTCAATCATCGAATGGCCGGAAAAAATAGAGGAAATACTGCCGGAGGATGTAATCCGGATTACCCTGGCTGTTTCAGGCAAAAACAGCCGAATCATAACCATTATATACCCAACTGAAGAGTAAACCCCCAATGGCAACCCAGAAGAAAAGACTGTCCTACAGGCTGGATCTTCTCCCTGTAATCATGCCGTTCCACAGAAGGGCACTGAACCATATCCAGCTTGGCGATCTGGTGTATTACGGCCCGTGCCCCGAGTATTATGGCATCGGGGAAGTTATACAGGCAGAGGATGGACACTGTGTGGTAGATTTCCGGGGAACGGGTTTGCTGGGTATCCAGAAAGATATTTTCTCAAACAAGTATATCATACCCATCCACAAGTTAAACCTGGGACACATCCTTAAAACTATCTGAGGGAAAACCTGTCCAAGGGATACATCACGGATCCATCCCCGCCCGGGGAGCCCCGTCCCTTCCCGCCAGCCAGAACAGGAGAGCCAGGATGAGACCGGGATAGAAAGGTTCAATGCCGAGAAAGGCATAGGCGTAATCCTCCGCCTGAAAGAAAGTGCCGAGGATGAGCCAGATAAAAGAAACGGCTGTACAGGCGATGAGTGAACTGAAAACATAAAAACGCTTGAGCCTGAAAAGAGGGAGGTAGATGCCCAGGACTGGAAACAGAAGTCCGGGTATAAAGACCGAACCCAGGACATACCAGAGATCAATAACGCTGGGATAGATGAGGATCAGCAGTATGGCCAGGATGGCTGCCAGAAGAATACTGATGCGCGTAAGGATATTTCTGTCGGTTCCGGGGAGGAAGCGGATCAGGAAGTCGCGGCCCAGTGTCTGTCCCGAAAGGAAGAGGTAGCTGTCGAGAGTCGACATGATGGTTGCCAGCAGCGAAACAAAAAAGAGGCCCTTCAGACCGGCCGGCAGCAGGATCTCCGCCATCAGCGGGTAAACCAGGATCGGCTCGCTGATATCCGGCCCCAGTATGACCCAGCCGTACATGCCGCAGAAAACCGTTAAAAAGTCGAATCCGATCCAGAAGAGAATGGACGTAAAGATGCCTTTCCTGGCGGTTTCGGGTGATTCCGCTGCCGCTGCCCGCTGATGAAAGCTTGGGTCTACAAATGTCCACAGTGCTATGAAAAACCAGACAATGATGTATTGCCAGCTCTGTCCGCCTGTAATGTCCCGGTGGCCGTCAGGTACCCCCTGCCATAACTCCTGCAGACCCCCAAATTCAGCAATAGCGAACCACAGGAGCATGATAAATCCGGTAAACATCAGGATTACCTGTAGGTAATCTGTCCGCAGGACAGCACTGAAACCTCCGACAACCACGTACAATACCGAAAACAGGGCCACCAGGACTGCATACAACAGGAAAGGCCCCTCACCCCCTGCCATGAACTGAAAGAGCAGTCCCAGCATGAGGATATACGGTGCAGGACTGACCAGAATAAATATCGGCAATGCACTCAGGCGTCCGGCATGCTCCCCATACCGGTCGGCAATAGCTTCCGGTATACTCATGGCTTTGTTCAGCCGTATTTTACCGGCGAGGAGCACGGCAAAAAGACCGGCAAAAAAATAATAGGGGACGCCCATAACAAGCCACTGGGAAATCCCGAACTGATAGCTGAATTCCCCGGCCCCCAGGATACCGCCGTACCAGGTCGACACCAGCGTGGCGACAAACGCCGGCAGTGTGACCTTTCGTCCGCTCAGCAGAAATTGTTCTTCACTCTCCTTCAACCAGCCATTTTTCCAGGCCAGCCATATCAGCAGGATGAAGTAGGATCCGATCAGCAACCAGTCTGCCGGTAAAAAAGTGGCGTGCATGAATGTCTTTTAGTGGAAGGTTGATAGAAAGCTGTCAGTATTCCTCAGAAGCGGCAGTAAACAGGAGAAGATCCCCCTTTTCATGAATGATCTCAATCTTTTCATCGACGGTTTCGTTGGATGTCCCGTCTCGTATGCCGTTTTCAAGGGACTCGCCTTCCAGCGGATATTTTAAACCGCGTGTGGTAATCCCCCGGACCGCGCCGGAAAGGGGAAAAAGTGAAATAACGGTTCCGGGCGGCAGGGTCGCCGAATAGCGCGGCGGGAGCAGGATCAGCTCTCCGTAGTTGTCTATAAACATGATAGTGGAAAAATGCCGGTGGAACTGTTTCAGCACAGACAGGTTCTTCAGCGTATGATCAAGCCGCCGTCCGGTGGCTCCGAAAACCAGGACATCCCTGACGCCTTTTTCAAGGGCCAGCAACAATGCCTTTTCGAGATCGTTCGTTTCCTGACCGGGATCTTCGATAACCCTGCCTTTATAGTCGGGAACGGCTATATAGCTATCGAGATCACCGATGATATAGTCAGGCTGCTGCAGGTTCAGGGTTCTGGCCGTGTTCGCCCCGCCGTCCGCCGCGATAAAAAGGTCTGCACTCTCAGTCTCGGGAATAATTCTTTTTTTGAAGGGTGCCCGGCCGTCGCATAATATGACTGCTTTCATTGCGGGTAACGTTTTTTCGTGAAATGGAAAAAGATAAATTAATTGTTTCCTACTGTTCGAAACCTTTTTTTAACGAAAATTATCCGAATAACATAAAATAGTTTCATCTCTGGAGAAAGACCGATGTTTAATGAATTTCGACAACAAATTACCCGGTTTGAATCAGTGGGGGTATTCTCTCACATACGGCCGGACGGGGATTGCATAGGCGCACAGGTCGCCCTGTGCATTTGGCTGGAAAAAAATGGAATACGGGCAATGGCTTTCAACGATTACGAGCTGTCCCAGAATCTTAAATGGCTTTCCCGGTTTCACCCTGTCGAACGGCCGGACAGTGAACTGACTGCCCAGTGTGATGCATTCGTGGTGGTCGACGGTAACGCGCCTGCCCGCTTTGGCAGTTACGAACAGTATCAGAATGATCACCCGAGACCCGCGTTTATGATTGATCATCATCCGGAACCCGCAGATGTATTTAATCTGTCTGTTTCAGTTGAAGAGGCTTCTTCTACCTGTGAGCTGATCTACAAGCTGTTTATGGAGCATGATGAGTCCCAGATTGACGTGAATGTGGCGAAAGCTCTGTATACCGGCATTATCACAGATACGGGATCAATGCAGTACGACAGTGTGACTCCGGAGACGGTGGAGACCGTCGCCGACCTTTTGCGCCGTGGCAACTTCAGGCCCGGGGCTGTCCTTGAAAAGGTATTTTCCAACAGGAGCCCCCAGCAGTTAAAACTTCTCAGTCTGTCACTGAACTCCATAGAGCTCTATGAAAACAATCAGATTGCCATCATGTACGTTACGAAAGAGATGCTGGACAAGACCAATACGACCAGTGATGACTGCGAGGGGCTTGTAAATTATCCGCTCAGCATAGCGGGCGTTAAAGCGGCGGTGTTCTTAAAAGATATTGATGACGGTGTGATCAGGATGAGCCTCCGCTCCAGGGGTGACCTTGATGTGAATGAATGGGCGAAAGAGCTGGAGGGTGGAGGTCACAGGAAAGCCGCGGGGGCACGGCATCCGGGGCCGCTGTCTTCGGCCATCAGTGATGTCGTTAAAATCGGAGTTAAACAATTAAAAAAAATTGAACACTCAAACATTTTATCCTGACAGCCGGCTTGTTCTCTTGGGATTACTGTCGGCACTTGTTTGTGCGGGCTGTGGTCATGACGGTATGTCCGGTTCTCAAAATGGATCGGCGGATACGCTGAGCCGTTTTTCGGCAACTCTTGTCGAAGAGGTGATGAATTCGGGCAACGGATCTGAAGAGATGACCGAAGAACAGCGCCAGCTGATCGATGCTGTTGCCCACAGCCGCAGGAATGCTATTACAAACGCTGTCGAGGAGGTTAGCCCTACCGTGGTTAGTATTACGGTAACCGAGGTAGTTGAAGGCCGCGGAACAGCTCAGGACGAATTTTTCAGATATTTTTTCGGCGAAGGCATCCCGCGGGAATTTACCAATATGGGATCGGGGTTTATTATCAGTGAAGACGGGCTGGTGGTGAC
>JBBDRV010000245.1:0-14542 GCA_040905285.1 Balneolaceae bacterium
AGATAACTTTCCGGTGACGGAGCCAATCCGATAAATACGGACTCCTCAGCTGCGTGCAGATGAGGGGATTCCATGTCTGCCTCTGAATAAACAGCAACGGTTCTTATCCCCATATCGCGACAGGTGCGAATAATGCGGAGAGCAATTTCACCTCTGTTGGCAACCAATATTTTATTTATTACAGTCATAATGTTTACAGTATCACCGGATGAACCGATTGGCTCATCGGGGTTTTTAAAACTGAAGCTCTGTGCCTGTACAAAAGCTTCGGAACAACAGATAACTTCTCGGCAGTGTTAAGAAACATCCGCTGCCTGAAAACCTGATAGCCGTTTTTTTCAATTTTGTCCAGTATCCTGCTGTAATTTTCTTTTGCAACACCCACCGGAAGGCGGCTGTCTTTGCACAACATCGGAATACCGGCATCTGCACTCCTGTAATAGGCTCTTGCCCTTGCCACCTGAAACTGCATAAATTCTATGAAATTCCGATCTTTAAAACTCTGCCCTCTCCGGATTTTAAATAGATGCGTTTCATCCAAACCGAAAAAAGCCAGTTCATCCTGCGGGAGATAAATTCTGCCCCGTCCCAAGTCTTCCCGGATATCCCGCAAAATATTGGTCAGCTGCATGGCTATCCCGAGGTCGGCAGCATATTTCAATGCCTTGACATCCTCATAACCGAAGACCTCGCTGGTGATCAACCCTACAACAGAAGCCACCTTGTATGAATAAGAATAAAGTTCGTTAAAATTGCGATATCTGGTTTTTTCCAGATCCATACGGACTCCTTCCAGAAGTTCGAGGGGCAAATCAACAGATATCCTGTATTTTTTTAAAACGTCAGAAAAGGCTGAGAGAATAGGATCGGCTGTATTCCTGCCGGCATGGGTAGCGATCAGCTTTTCACGGAACGCATTCAGTTTTCCGCCGACATCTTCCGCTGTGATTTTTTCCCCGTATCCGAGATCTTCCATGTCATCAACCAGGTTATCCAGATAGCGGCATAAACCGTAGACGGCAAATATACTCCTCTGCTTTTCCCGGGGCAGAAACCGGGTCGCCATATAGAACGTTTTGGCATAACGGCGTGTAATCTGCCGGCAGATATCATAAGACCGTCTCAGACATGCATCAGGCACTTCATCAATCACACCCCGGTGCAACGAGGTTCTCTCATACAGAGGTCGTATAACTGCATAGGGAAAACGGAACAGGCTTGAAATATTGGTCATGCCGGATCAATCTCATGAAATCCTGTGAACAGGCGAACAGTGTTGAACAGTTAACCGAATCTTTGGCAACAGTATAGCGAAAGTTGACTGAAAGTGACTACTTGTAATTATGTTTGTATCTTTCTTTTTATTTTATCCGCAATAGCTAACTGCCACGGACCCGATACGGGATTGCCTGTTGTAACAGGTACGCATTACCGGTTTTAATAAATCCAGAATGAGTTCAAAATCAAAAAAAATCACGATCTACCAGGTTGCCGAACAGGCCGGCGTGGCTATATCAACGGTATCCAGAGTTCTGAATAACTCTCCCAATGTTTCCGATCAGACAAAGCAAAAAGTAAAAGATGCCATCACCAGCCTTAACTTCCGCCCCCAGGTAAGTGCCCGTAATCTGGCCAGCCGCAAACCTCAGATGCTGGCCATTGCCGTGCCTTCATTTACCACTCCCTTTTTCAATGAAGTTCTGAAGGGTGTCAAAGACCAGATAAAGGGAATGGATCTGGATATCATCATTTATAACACCGGATCCAAGAATCCGGAAGAGGCCGTTGAAAATTTCTTTGACCGTGGAACAGCTGATGCCATCATCGCCATTTCAATTGATATCAGAGAAAAGATACACCATCAGATTCAGGTTTCCGGTATTCCCACAGTCCTGGTCGGGACAAGCCATCCTGCTTATGATTACTATGAATTGAATGACTACAGAGGTGGTTTTATAGCGGGCGAACATCTGATTGAACAGGAATTCAGGATGCTGGGAGCGATCCTGCCGGCCACGGATACGCGGGCCTCCCTGGAGCGGGAACGCGGATTTCTTGCTGCCCTCAAACAATATGGCATACCTGTCCATAAGAAGTATTTTGTCAGGGGCGAAAGCACAAAACATTCCGGATTCACCGAAGAGGCTGGGTATGAAGCCATTTTTCAGTTCAGGAAGATGGGTGATTTCCCCGAGGCAATTTTTTGCCTGAATGACACACAGGCGATCGGTGCCATCCATGCCCTTAACGAATTGGGCATGAACGTCCCGGGTGACATTGCAATCATGGGGTATGACAATATCAAGTTCACCCGTTACCTGGACCTGACCACGATAGACCAGCAAATGCATAAAGTGGGTGTCATGGCAACCCGCCGCCTGGCTGACATTATCAGGAGTCCCGATTCCGGACTTGAACAGATTAGAATTCAGCCGGTCCTCGTAAAAAGAAATTCCACTCGGGCGAAATGATTATAATTCATGACTACAATTACTGAAGAAAATAAAAGAAGAGCCCTGCAGTCCTGCATTACCAAAACCGGTCCGGATGGATTCCCGGACCCATACAGGGGGAAGGTGCGCGATGTCTATAACCTCACTGAAGAACTGATCGGGATTGTTGTCACCGATCGCATTTCTGCATTTGACCACATAATGAAGCAGGCCATACCGTACAAGGGCCAGATACTGAACAGGCTTTCCGCTTTTGGTTTTGAAAATGTGGAGGATATCCTGCCGACACATGTCGTGGATGTACCTCATCCCAACGTAACGATCGCAAAAAAATGCAAGACCATACCCGTTGAAGTGGTGATTCGTGCATACCTTACCGGGCATGCATGGCGAACCTACAAAGCCGGAAAGCGACAGCTGTGCGGCGTGCGTTTACCGGACGGGATGACTGAGCATCAAAAATTCACGAAGCCGGTCCTGACACCTGCAACCAAAGCCGCCGAAGGTCATGATGAGGATATTTCCGAAGTAGATATCCTTCGCCGTAAAATGGTTTCACCACAGCTCTGGAAGGAGATACGGACAAAGGCTTTCCAACTGTTCGAACGCGGTTCTGCAATAGCGGCAGCACAGGGGTTGCTGCTTGTGGATACGAAGTACGAATTCGGACTGTTTGACGGTGAGCTTATCCTTATTGATGAAGTACATACATCCGATTCTTCGCGTTATTTTTATGCGGAGGGATATGAAGAACGGCTGGGGAATAATGAACCTCAAAAACAGCTGTCAAAGGAATTCCTGCGGGAGTGGTTAATGGAACAGGGTTTTCAGGGGCTCGAAAACCAGGAGCTGCCGGACCTGCCGGATCAGTTCAGGTGGAGCATATTCCAGCGCTACTCGGAACTGTACGAAACCCTGACGGAAAAAAAATTCACGCCACATCCGGTAACAAATTTTGACCGGGAGCTTAAGGATGTATTTTCATCCTATGTTCAGGGGAAGTTCAGGTAAAACTACTTCAGCCGATCTCAGTCGGGGCTCCTGTCGCCCCTCTGAGGACGAACAGTTATTTCTTCGGCCACTGTCCTCGGACTGAGACGGGTGAGCAGCACAATCAGTTTACCGATATCAGCGGGATCGATAAGCTCGTCGGGATCCACATCAATTCCCTCCCAGGATGTGGACATGGTTTGTCCCAGGTTTATTGCCGTCACAGCTATCTTTGTATCTTTCAGTTCCAGGCGTAATGATCTTGACAGGCCAAGTGCTGCATGCTTTGCTGAAGAGTAGGCCCCGCTCCGCGGCTGGCCCGTCAGGGCGCCGACAGAACTGATCTGGACAAT
This sequence comes from Balneolaceae bacterium, assembly GCA_040905285.1. Classification (GTDB taxonomy): domain Bacteria; phylum Bacteroidota; class Rhodothermia; order Balneolales; family Balneolaceae; genus JBBDRV01. Next base: position 3,797 of record JBBDRV010000245.1, read on the forward strand.
CAGCCCCCTCTCCTGCTGTTTCAGACGGGGTAAAAATTTTTTGATCAACTGGAAAGGCCCCAGAACATCAACGGCCAATTGCAATTCAAATTCACCAAGTTCAGTTTGCTCAAGTTTCTTTAACAGGAATGAACCTGCATTGTTAACCAAGACTCCAGGCTTTGGCAAACTATCCGGCAGGTCGAGGGAACGTATGCTGTCCGCATCGGCGAGATCACAGACAGCCGTTTCCACGGCCGCGCTTCCTGCCTCTCTGCACTCGTTTTTCACAGCTGTCAGTGCCTCTCTGTCCCGGGCAATCAGAAACAGGGGATGATCTGTGGCCCGGGCAAATTCCAGTGCGACTTGCCTCCCGATTCCCCTGTTTCCCCCTGTAATGATCACGGTCGATCGGTTAAAGGCCATCAGGGCACGTCCATAAATTTATGAGTCTGCAGACTGATCCCCCACTCCGGATTCTCCTTGACATAATCGACAATCAGTTTGACGGACGAGGGAGTTTCCCACTCCGGCTGAAGCAGCAGTCGGGTGCTTTTCGGACATCTGCAGGCATTGTATTCTGCCCATTCAAGATCTTTTTTCTTCAATACCACCACCTTCAGCTCATCAACACAGGGGAAAATCTCGTCCACAGGTTCCTTGAATCTTTTTGGTGACAGCGTGACCCAGTCCAGAATTCCCGACAGCGGGGAAGAACCGCTGGTTTCGATGTGAATTTCCAGTCCGGCTTTTTTTAACGTTTGCGTCAACGGATTCAGATCATGCAATAACGGCTCCCCTCCTGTAATCACAGCAAACCGGGCACCGCTTTTTCGCGCTCTTCCGACAATATCTCCCGTGCTGATCAACGGGTGACTTCCGGCATCCCAGCTGTCTTTCACGTCACACCACCAGCATTGGACATCACATCCGGCAAGGCGAATAAAATAGGCTGCTTTTCCGGCATGAGCCCCTTCGCCCTGGATCGTATAGAAATCTTCCATCAGCGGGTAAGTGACACTGGAAAATTCACTGATCCCCTGACAGCTTTTCTTCTCTGTAGTGTCTGCATTATACATTGTCATCCTTCATCATCATCATTGTCATCCGTATATTCAACCCAGCTGTTCTCCGTTTCCCAAACGGTTACAGTCAGCCCGATATTTTCAGGCACTCTTTTTTTCGTTTCCCTGTGAATATACTCGGCTATTCTTTCAGCGGTCGGATTCACCGGGATCAGGTTGTCAAGTATGCCGTGATCAAATCCCCCGTTCTCCGAATCCCCCGCAGCCCATTTCAATTCCCTGAAATCACATACCATATCCGGGGTTTTAAGATACCGGGACGGATTCAGCGAGCTGGATTTAGCGGAAATACGAACCTTGTAGGTGTGCCCGTGCATTCGGGAGCATTTGCCGTCATAGCCTTCAATCGAGTGGGCGGCATCAAACGTAAATTCTGTATGAAGTGTCCAGGTTGGCATGATATTGTTTTCTTCTGTATTCCCTGACCGGGAAAAATTGACCGGGAAATTCTTTAACCGGGAGGATCGGACCATCCGCCACGGTGAAATCCATATCCGGACATGATGAACCGATTAGTCGGTGTACCGGCTCTGCCTCGCAGTCGAAAGAGAAAATAAGGATTATAACACCAATTAACGAGTTATCTTCTCCCAAACGGCCGTTTCAGTGATGCCGTATCCGGACAGGCGAACCTGCCCGCATACACCGGTAACCAGGCAGTCTGTCGGACTGCCTGAAAACCCGACTTCGGATGCGAGACTGTTTAGGACCTACCGGGTATCAGGCATCTGCTTTTCCCCGACAGTGACACCGGCCGGCAGCTGCAGCTGCTTTATCCTTTCTGCACGGCGCCGGAAAGCGTCCGGGCCGTTGATATTTTCTCCACGCTCCCATGCTCCGAAAGCCCAGAATCGCAACGGCCTCTCAACGGGGGGCTGAACGAGAATAAATCGATTGGATTCATCTTCAGCCAGCCGTTCAACATCCTCCGGATTGACGTAGACGCCAATACCTGCATCTCCGATGTCATCTCCCTGATTGTGCCACTGGAGGAAAAGACCTGCCCGGCTGTCAAAATCAGTTGAGGAATTTTCTTCTTTCATGATACCCACTGCATATTGTACATCCCCGGCGGTGCCGCTTATCCGGTCTTCAATCTGTGTTTCAAAATGGTGAGCATAGATTGTGGCTTTCCGGGTGACCGTTACTGTTCCGGTCCGGCTTTCAAACGGTTCCGTCTGCATATGGACGATCGACCGCACCGTACCGGATGCAATAACCTCCGATTCAAACGGCACCTGCAAAAGAACTGTCTCGTCCCCCCGGTACAATCCAACTCCTGCCAGTCCGGCGGTCGGTCCTATATGCAGTATATCCTGTCCAAGATCGTGTTCGACGTGATAATTGAAAATCTGGTCATTCACGGAATTGTAAAAATGAGGAAGCATTAACTCATATTTCCCGTCTTTTCTGGCAAATATGTCAAGTGCCAACGCCCCGTAGGAACGATAACCAAATCGTTCGGATTCCCATCCAGGCATATCCGTTGCAAATGTGTATCGTTTCTGCTGAGGCCAGGCCTGGCCGCTTTCGGTATAATAGACGTGGTATGTTTTCTCCTGTCCCGGTTCCAGTGTCGCGAGAAAAACAAGTTCTCTCAAGTCGTCCTCCGGGGAATGATCCACCTGGAAAAGAGGGGTTTGTTCCGACTGATGATCATAGATGTGCAAATTGCGGGATCCTGCGTTTTCGTTGCCCAGGTCCAGGCTCCCGATCTGTATGATTACAGGAATATTTTCCAGTTTCACGTCATGGGGATTGGTTACCGTTACAGGAGTTCTGCTGTTCCATTCAGTGTCATACAAACGCAACCAGTCGTCACCCGACGCCGGCTGATCCGTTGCGGGCAACATACCGGCGAGGACTATCAGGACTAAAGTGATCATCATATAATTAACAGGTTTTCCGACTATTCATTCTCGGTGGGATACGATACCGGAGGCTGACCAGAATGTCAAACCATGCTGCCCGGTATTTTACATGCACATTTCCCAAAAAGCCGGAGGGCCGCCGTGCAACCGCTTAAACATATGCAATTAACCTTCCGCAGGTGATCACAGACATCCACAGCAAAAGAGAAATCAGGCCCGAAATCCTTGCCGCCACCGGTGGAGCCGAATTCATATCCCAGCTGCCTGCAGTTCTATAAATAATTGTATGAAAGACAAGCGCATTAACGCCTGCAGCAGCAATCAGGGAGATTTTAATCAGAAAAGCGGTATTGGCGGCCAGGCTGGAAGCACTGACCATAAACAGGATGAACCCCGTAGGCAAGACAGCAATCAGACCCAGGCGGGCCCACCTGGTGAGATGCCTGGATGCTTCTTTTACAGGCAGGGATCTGGATAAACCGAGCAGCCGCAAGTCGAACATTGCCGCTGCACCCACCACCACCACAAACCCCAGAATATGTCCTATTTCTACTGCCGGATAGAGCCATTGGGACTGTCTTACAGCTGAAGCCATCGCCGTGCTTTCCAGCCACACCAGCCAGGATTCATTTATTGCCTGAACCTGTATCACCGTCTCAGTCCCACGGTCATATCACCGATAGTGATACTTTCAGCTCTCATTTCATAGTCAGTAGTACGGTGGGGATGTCCATGAACAGTAACCTCGGAACCTGTTGCAATCATTTCCACGGTGATTCCCCTGTTTGTCATGCGGCTGGCCGGCGCAAGGATAACCAGCCAGACGGACTCCTCGACATCCGCCTCCTCCTGCCCGCCATCCACCTCAAGTTCAATATAGCTGTGGGGATTCTCAATGCTTCCCTCCTGTATCGTTCCCGTAAACTCCAGCTCTGTCTCCTGATCATAATTAGCCCATCCGTGATGAAGCAGTCCGGCGGAACCAAGAACTATAACCGCTGTAGTTACAATAATATATACGAATGATCTTATATATTTTATATTCATAATCAAGTGGTTTTACAATTACGGATCAGCCGGGACGGGCAAATGTCCCGGCAGTTTCGACGGTTTTCCGGAAAAACAGACAGTCTGTCCAAAAACAGTCTGTCTGGATAACAGGTTGAAGAGCGACAAACATTCCGGATGAAGGCCATGCCGTCCTCAGCTAGACCTCACCTCTCTTCAAGCAGCGATTTCAACTCCTGCATTTTGAGGTCGGTCAGGCTTTCGGACTTCTCTGCAAGATGCAGGGAAACCTGTCCAAGGATCTTGTAAACCTTCAAAAACTCCGGATAGTCGCTCAGCAGCCGGAGATGTTTACGGACAGTCCGGCTGTCTCCCCTTGCCAGCGGCCCGGTGAGCGCCTCTGCAGGCGGATTTCCTGAAAGATTTGATGCCGTCTGGAGCAACAGGGGCTTTAGCAGGGTCAAATCAGCATCGGGAATAGCAGTCCTGATCAGCTTATCTGAAATGCTGCCGAGAGCCACCATGTAATTGGATAAAAAAACAGCTGAAACATGCAGCATGCTTTTTTGCTCTTTATTTAAAAGCACCGGTCTGGACTGCAGGTCAGAAACGATATCCTGCAAAGCGGAAACTGCTTTCTCATCCCCTTCGACCGATATGCTTATATCCTGAAAAGCGTTTTCGCCTGATTGACCGGTAAATGTCTGCAGCGGATGGAAGGAGGCCGTCAGAGCACCCTTTTTACTCACATCGGCAAGCTCATCAGAGGTCAGGAGACCTGAGCAATGGACAACCATCCGGTCCTTCCAGTTTCCGGGTATCCCCGAAAGTGTCTCTGCCACATCTGATATAAAATCATCAGGGGTCGTAATAAAAATCAGATCACCCAGATTCGTCCATTCCATATCCGACAGAAGGTAAGTCACGTCCGCCCGATGGCTGTAGCCCCGGGATTTGTTCGGATTGCGGGTAAAAACAGATTTTATTTTGTAGCCGGCTTCCGACAATGCCTCAGCCAGGGAACTGCCGACGGCACCGGGACCGATGACGGATACGTCCTGCTTCCCCCCCGTTCTGTCCGTTTTATCTTGGTTCATCTGATGTTCTGTGTAGGTTTTCGCAGATAGTTATTAGCATATATCATATGCAACAGACATCCAGTAGCCCCGCCAGTTAAAACTGCATAGCTCCAAATGCCGGCCGTCAGGCAATTTCATCCAAAACCGCGGTCCCTCTTTTTTCAGCAGACATACCCTGTTCATCGCTGTTCTGAGGCCGCTTCCGGACCATTTGAGAGAGGCCTCTTTCAAAGTCCACAGCTGCAGCGGAGATAGGTTTTCGGCAATCCTGCTTTCATCAGGGTGAATAATTCTACCCTTTAAATCCGGGTTGATCTCCCGGGACATTTTTTCCAGGTCAATACCTACCACCCGGTCTTCGGACACCACTCCGCAAAGTACCTCTCCGCTGTGCGAAATGGATATGTGCACTGGCATGCCGTCACAGACAGCCACCGGTTTCTGATGGTCTGCAGCATCTATTACAAGAGTTTCAATTCCCAGTTTACCGGCAGCGATACCGGATATCAGCTTACGGCCTGCTGTTTTTTCCATCTTCCTCTGCTCTTTTCCATATCCGGCACTGTTCACCTGCACATCCAGTACACAGGCAGCTGTCCAGATATCCGGAGGCAGCCCGGGGTGGTCAATATATTCCAGTGTTTTTTGCTCATTCATACAGAAAGATTTAAAAAAGCGTGACCAGTTGAAAGCACATTCATCAAGTGCTGCCATTTGACGGCTATTTTCACTATTTTTGGTGCTTGCAGTTTGTCGGACTTACTCTACAGAGCTGCGCATGCGATCTTTTTACACATTGGAATCCCGCTTTCTCGTTCCGTAACACCGCTACGAACCTCAAAAGTCGTGTTCCACTGTGCCAAAATCTCATCCTGCTCGCTTTCTGTTCCTAAGTCCGACAGACTGCTTGTAATAAACTCTAATCACCAGACAGATCAATGAGTAATCAGGAACCCACACCAAGTGAACAACACGCGATCCGGCAGGATAAACTGACTGCTCTCCGTGAAGCGGGTATTAATCCGTACCCTTACGAATTCAATGTCACCCACCGTTCAAAAGAGATACTTGACAATGAAACAGCGTTTATTTCCTCAGATGGTGATTCAGAGAACGTGACGCGGATTTCGCTGGCCGGCCGCATAATGACACGGCGTATTATGGGCAAGGCATCCTTTTTCAATCTGCAGGATTCAGCGGGGATCATCCAGGTCTATATCCGACGGGACGATGTCGGTACGGATGAGTATAACACACTGTTCAAGAAAATGGTGGATATCGGTGATATTGTAGGCATCAGCGGGTTTGTCTTTATAACCCGGACCGGTGAGACGACCATCCATGCTGAAAATTTCCAGCTTTTGGGCAAGGCTCTCCGGCCCATCCCGATTCCTAAAGAAGTGGAGAATGATGAAGGTGAAAAAATACTTTACGATACCTTTGCAGATAAAGAGCAACGTTTCAGGCAGCGGTATGTAGACCTTATCGTAAACCCGGACGTACGCAATGTCTTCCGCCAGAGAAGTTCCATGGTGCAGTCCATGCGAAATTTCCTGAACGGCCATGGCTATCTTGAAGTGGAAACACCAGTCCTGCAGCCTGTTTACGGAGGTGCCGCTGCAAAGCCCTTTGTAACTCATCACAATGCGCTGGACATGCAGCTCTATCTCCGAATCGCCAATGAGCTCTATCTCAAGCGGCTGATTGTCGGTGGGTTCGACGGCGTTTATGAATTCTCCAAGGATTTCCGGAATGAAGGCCTTTCCCGGTTTCATAACCCGGAATTCACACAGGTGGAGCTTTATGTAGCCTACAAGGATTATAACTGGATGATGACGTTTACGGAACAGATGGTTGAAAAAGCGGCAGCAGACCTTCACGGTTCTCTCAGGATCCGGGCCGGCGATCAGATGATCGATTTCAAAACCCCCTGGCCACGGCTGCCTCTGTTCGAGGCCATAGAAAAAGAGACCGGCTATGACCTCTATAAAAAATCAGAGGATGAAATCCGTGAAATTGCAGGCAGACTGAATATCAGTGCGGATGAGAGTTTCGGGAAAGGCAAGCTGATCGACGAAATATTCGGAACCTTTGTCGAGCCTAAATTAATCCAGCCCACTTTTATTACGGATTATCCTGTGGAAATGAGCCCGCTCGCAAAAAAGCATCGCAGCAAGGACGGTCTTGTTGAGCGGTTTGAGGTAATATGCAACGGAAAAGAAATTGCCAATGCTTTTTCTGAGTTAAACGATCCGCTGGACCAGCGGGAACGTTTTGAGGAACAGGCCCGGCTTCGTGCTGAAGGTGATGAAGAGGCGATGGCCGTCGACGAAGATTTCCTCAGGGCTCTGGAATATGGTATGCCCCCGACTGCAGGTCTGGGTATCGGGATTGATCGGCTGGCCATGATTATGACCGGCTCGGAATCCATACGGGATGTCTTGTTTTTTCCACAGATGAGACCGGAGTAACCGGATGAGACTCGAGTTCTATCTGGCCGGCCGCTATTTCCGGGGAAATCGCAAAGACTCCCGGTTTCTTTCATTTGTTAAAATAATGGCCATTACCGGAGTGGCCGTGGGTTCCGCCGGACTCCTCATCGCCCTTTCCATTGTTCACGGATTCAAATCCGTCATTAACGACAAGGTTCTCGGCTTTGCACCTCATATCACTGTCAGTTCCACCGTGCCGGACCCGCTGTTCCGGGCGGATACCCTCGAAACCTATATCCTGCAGTATGACGGTATAGAAGAGATTCAGCAGGTTGTCACGAATGAAGTCATGCTCCAGTCCCGGGCAGACATCAGCGGTAGTGCGATCAAGGGGGTTGATCCCGGCGGCGATGTTACCGACCTGCATACCTATATCTCTGAAGGCCGTTATTTTCTGGGAGAAAACGACAAGGGTCTTCCGGGAATCGTTTTAGGCTCTGATCTTGCCCGCAATATTGGCGCTGAAATTGGAAGTACGGTAACTTCTTATACCGTAGAAGGTATTCCGACCCCTTTCAACACCCCTGAAATTGTTCAGTTTCACCTGAGTGGCATTTACCAGACCGGCATAGAGAGATTCGACGATGCCTTCGCACTGGCAGACATCCAGCACGTCCGGACACTTTTCCGGCTGGGACAGCTCCAGGCGACGGGTCTGGATATAAATGCATCCGGCATTGACCGGATTGAGTCCCTGCAATCTGAACTTGAACGGGCTCTTCAGTTCCCCTACGTCTCTGAAACCATTTATCAAAGGTACCGCAATATTTTTGCGTGGGTGGATCTGCAGGAGCAGACTATTCCGTTTGTTATCAGCGTCATGGTTATTATTGCAGCCTTTAATTTAATTGGTACTGTATTGATGATGGTTCTCGAGCGCACCCGGGATATAGGCATACTCAAGACCATGGGGGCCGGGAACAAGGTAATACGGCGTGTTTTTTTACTGGAAGGGCTCTTTGTTGCAGGTGTCGGCCTCGGCATCGGCATCTCGGTAGCCGGGCTGTTTAACTGGCTCCAGGGTACTTATCAGATCATCCCTCTGGCAGAGGAAAATTATTATATGAATTATGCCCCGGTTGAACCCCATGCACTTGATTTTGTTATTGTCACAGGTATAACGCTCATCCTGTGCGGGCTGGCTTCATGGCTTCCCGCAAGATTTGCGGCAAAGACAGATCCGGTAACCGTACTTTCCTTTACCTGAAACTCTTCCTGACAAACCTCCTGTTCGACTGCCGGCGTGGAAAGGATTATTCAAATTTTCTGTATATATTTCTTTTTCAACCTAATTTTCACCTCAATGTAAGCAGTCACTGTAAACAGTGAGTTCAGCAAAATCCTGTTGAATGGTTTTCTATGTGGTGAATCAATAATACAGTTCAGTTATGCAATACGGTAAAATCAAGTGGTTTGATACAGAAAAGGGGTTCGGATTCATTGAACCGGATGAAGGAGGTAAAGATATCTTTGTCCATCGCAATAACATTGAAAATCTCGGATTCCAGGAAGGCCTCAAAGATGGGGAAGAAGTTGAATTTGATGTTGAAGAAACTCCAAAAGGGCTGAGTGCCATAGAAGTCCGGAGAGTCAGCTGATAAGTGCATGATATCCAAGGAGATAATAAAAAAAGTCCGCAAGCTTGAAATACAGACGAAAGGGCTGGTTAACAATATCTTTGGCGGAGAGTACCATTCTGCCTTTAAAGGACGCGGTATGGAATTCTCCGAGGTCCGGGCCTACACATACGGCGATGATGTCAGGCAGATTGACTGGAATGTAACCGCTCGAAACCGGGAACCCTATATCAAGATCTTCGAGGAAGAACGCGAACAAATCCTGATGCTCTGTCTGGATATTTCACCCAGCGGCTTTTTTGGGACCCGGTCCCAGACAAAAATGGAACTGGCAATAGAAATATCTGCTGTTCTGGCTTTTAGTGCCATAAAGAATGGTGATAAAGTAGGCCTGGTATTATTCAGTGACCGGATCGAAAAAGTGATTCCGCCAAAAAAAGGCAGAACTCATGTATTGAGACTTATCCGGGAATTAATTACCACCAGGCCGGCAGGCAGGCGGACAGATATTGCCGACGCGCTCGGATATGTGAATCGGCTGCTTAACCGCCGGGCGATTGTCGTTCTGATATCTGATTTTGAAGATTCGGGCTTTGACAAGCAACTCAGGATCACCAATAAAAAGAATGATCTCGTCAGCATTCACATACAAGATGAGAAGGAAGACGACCTGCCGGACATCGGGCTGGTCCCATTTCTGGATCCGGAAACCGGGGAAGAGGCATTGATCGATACCTCAAGTAAAAAAGTGAGAAACGCTTACAGGGCCAGGCGCCTGGAAAAAAAATCGCAGTTGAAGGATCGGTTTATGCGGTCAAAAATTGATGCCATTGACATTCAGACAAACCGCTCCTACATCAGGCCCCTGATTAATTTCTTCCACCGACGCTTACAACGCTACTGAAGGTATCTCCTCTTTCTGAATCCGCTATTCCGGCAAGATCCCTGTCGTATTCGATTCTCTTGTGTGTGAACTCATCCATAAATCCTTCCTCCAGGCTCTCTGATGCAGGCAGTTCTATAGTCAGCGAATTTACCGGCTGGTCATTGACATAAAGCCTGTAGCACAGATGGTATCCGGTTGCCAGGCCGGTTCGCCCTACAAACCCGATAACCTGGCCCTGTTCTACTCGGGCTCCCGAGCGGATACCAGAAGCAAAGCCGTTCAGGTGGAGGTAAGCGGATTTATACCTGTTGTTGTGACGGATCTGTACGATGTTTCCATTGCCTCCCCTCTTTCTGGCTTCTGTCACTACTCCGTCACCGATAGCAATAATCGGAGTACCACGAGGTGCCGCATAGTCCACGCCGTGATGGGGCCTTCTTTCTTTCAGGATCGGGTGAAAGCGATTATGTGAAAACCCTGAGCTGACACGCTGATTATATTTGAACGGGGCTTTCAGAAGAGCTCTCTGGAGGCTGTTGCCCTCTTCATCAAAATAACCGTCCTGCTCCCCCTTTTCGAAGTAGTAAGCTCTTCGGTTCCGGCCCCTGTGTTGAAATTCCGCTGTATGAACCCTCCCGACCGTGTAAAACTCGTCCCCGATATAAAGCTCGTCATAAATCACCTTGAACGAATCCCCCGGCCGCAGCAAAAAGAAATCGATTTCCCAGGCAAAGATATTCGCAATTTTTGATCCGAGAAGCTGCGACAG
>JBBDRV010000246.1:0-14532 GCA_040905285.1 Balneolaceae bacterium
GTGCTCCAGATACTGCTTTGCCACATTAAGGTTCTCCTTAACAAACTTCCCCGCCGCTTTTACAGGCTGACTGCGTGTGGAATCAAAAAGATCCGACCAAGGATGTTTCTTTCCCGCAATCAGATCAGAAATCAGCATGCCGGCCATGGTTCCGTATACCAGGCCGTCTGTTGAATAGCCAGTGGCTATGTATTCCTCGGACCCTTTTTTATCTCTGCCAATATAGGGCAGATGGTCCGCCGGGCGATAATGCTGGCCACCCCACCGATGAATAACTTCAGGGACGTCAAAATAACGATAGGCGAATTCCACCAGCTGTTTGATATGGCTGATATTGCTTTCCGCCTGGCCTACTTTGTGGGGTTTCCCCACAACGATAAGAAATTCCTCCCCGTTTTGTCTGTACGTGCGAGTTGAAATTTTACTGTCGCTGTCGAAATATCCCCAGAAAATACCTTCCGGATGAGTGTTCTTTTCCAGTTTGCATGCTATGCCATATTCCCGGTAGGGACCGAGCAGTGTTTGAATAAATTTAATGCCCTTCGGGGTATGGGTGGCATGCAGAACATGGTGTGCCTTGACATCCGCGCGCGCAGTTGCAACCCTGAAGCGGCCGTTTTCTTTATGCACACCGGTGACAGGGGAATTTTCATAGATCCGGCAACGTCCGGAGGATAATTTTTGAGCTAAACCCTGAACATACTGCATTGGATTTATTTGCGCCTGGCCGGTCAGCTTGACAGCGCTGGTTACGGGAAATGGAATTTCAGCTTCACCGGCTCTTGCAACAGGCATATTCAGTTCCTGGCCGGCAGTCAGTTCCTCTTCAATTTTGCTGTCCTTTTTACCGAATGCAGAATAGAGAAACCAGGATTGCCGTTTGAATGAGGCGTCAATATTGTAATGCAGCACATTTTGTTCTATTCTTTCCATGGCCGCCCGTCGTGCTTCCACAACCATCCGGACTGCAGCTGTATCATAGGCCGACCGAAGCGAGCCAAGATGGCTTTCAACGGTGCTGTAAAGGTTGCCTGTGCTGTGGCTGGTTGTGCCCCCGCCAACTTTTCCAGCTTCTATTACAGCAACTGTCATATCCTTTTCCGATAATTCCCGGGCAAGAGACATTCCGGTTATTCCACCGCCGATGACAGCGGTATCAACCGTGATATCCGTGTCTAACACAGGAAAACTTGTTGTTCCGGAGCAAGCAGTCCAGATTGATTTTGTAAACATGGCAGGCCCTTTTTTAGTCTGTTCCTGTGGAACACCAATGGAAATGACGGATTTGAGGCTCCTCTGATTATTTTAAAGGCCCCGGATTCGGGTCATCATATTTTTCCTTGGCACCTACACTGTAACGTGTATATGGAATAGCTTCGAGTCTCTCTTTCTGAATTTTTTTCCCGGTATCTTCACAGACTCCATAGGTTCCGTTGGCGATACGATCCAGCGCTGCATTAATTTTCTCAATTTTAGCCAGATTACGCTCAATCAGTACATAATCCGTCTCTTTACTTTCTTCATTCGTACCCAGATCCCCGGGATGGTGATCCTGGGACGAGGAGACATCATCTTCATTTTTATCCATATCGCCGATCGCCTCCCTAAGCTCTCTGATTTCATCGTCGGTCTCTTTCTGTTCTTTGAGGAGCAGATCTTTAAAATAATCCAGTTCCTCATTGCTGTAGGGCGTATTTCTGACTGTTGCGTTTCGGTCAGGCATAATTCTTTATGATTTCTGTTAAAGCTGACTGTTGGTTGTTTTTTTCAACAACCGTTCTCTTCAATTAGTTTCTCTGCCCCGGAGCCCCGGAGCAGTCCGAGTGCTCGCCCCAAATTATCCATCCAGAAGATCAAGTGTCCCATTCAATGAATGAAAAGGGGTGGGGCTATCTAATCCAAGTGGATTTGAGGTGCTACCATACAACACATACGGTGGACGGTCAGGGAATCTGCCGGCCGGCATCCAGTGACTGCATGGATCGGATTTCCGGTCAACGGTGAGTCAATGATTTCTCAGTGCATCAATCAATTCATCCTTGTTCATTTTCGAATGGTTTTCAATGCCTACTTCCCGCGCTTTGTTGTAGAGCTCTTTTTTACTCCAGGTTTCGTACTTCCGGTTTTTCCCTCCTTTTTCCGATGCTTTCTTCCCGGAGTTGGCAATCCGGGCCGCTTTTTCCTTGCTCATTCCCTGGTCCCTCAGGGCTTCGTACTGTTCTTCATCTTTTATTTGTTCAGGCATAAATTCCACCGATCTCTTTTGATTAATTCCTGATTGCCTATTGTCACAAGTGAATTTCTATCACATTCGACTTACAAGCAGCCCGGAACCGTTTACAAATTGTCAGGCAAATGAATCCCGGGAAAAAGTAAATTCCCGCAATCACTGCCTGCCCCGGTTAGTTGGTTAACGAGGCGGAACCGTTCATCGTTTCTGAGAAATGAGCCCTCTCATATATTTTCCGTTTCTTTCCGATTTTCTTAACAATTTGAAGTGAAAAAATGCCGGACAATTCCTGCATGTGGCCATTTGAAGGAGTCCACACCGGCCGGAGCAACGGCCATATCTACAGGGTTAAAATCTATAGTTAAAGGAGACAAAGCTGCCCATGGAGTATAGTTTGACATTCCCCCAGCCCACCCCTTTCAGCGGGATTTTCACAAACGGCTCAGCACGCAGGCTCCAGTTTGAATGGACATCCAGCTCATAACCAATGGAAAAGCCTGCATTACTCATCCAGTGAGCGGTTCTTGTTTTGCCACTCCAGCCCTGTTCCATTCCCGCGCTGTAGCTGTCGTAACTGAATTGGTAATCTTCGTTCAGCATGATATAAGAGGATAATCCCGCAGTGGTAAAGAACCTTGACCGGGAAAGGTTCAAGAAATTGAATTTCAGCGTTACCGGGATGTCCAGCAGGAGACACTCACCGACTGTCCTGTCAGGCATCGTTCCGCCGGCCCAATAGGAGGATGGCTGATGGTCTCCACGATGGGCAACGTAGCGCACTTTTGAATGAATCACGCCGGCGGCGACGGAAAGGGCGGGAGTCAGATTATATTCAGCTGTCAGTCCTATTTTAAAACCGGGATCATAAAAATTTGAAATAGATCCGACGGTACTCAGGTCCGGTGACATAATAAGTCCCGCCGATATACGCGGGTATGCCTCTTTTCCAAGGTCGGGGCCGGCTCTGTCCGCAGGTGTTTGTTCCTCCCGGATTGCGGAAGCAGAAACCGTCAGCATCTTCATATCAGGAAAGTCTCCCCTGACTTGTGAAACAGCAGGTATGGATACTTCCCCACGATGAGTCTCCCCGGTGTCAGTCAGGTTGTCATCACTGCTGTAAAAGTCGACTGTATTTCCCTTATCCGGATCTTCCCCGGTTTCATCCGGTCCGGCCGTAACCGGGGAAGATGCCCTGTTGGCGGAAGATGTGCCAGGGACAGTTGAATCTGTTCCATCGGACAAGCCGGAAGGCTCGTCTGTTCCGGGTGGGCCAATCGCCTCATCCGCATCCGGTTGGTTCCGGTCGGCCAGCAACTCTTCTCCATCCGGAATTTGTTCTGCCGCAGGAGGAAGACGGTCACTTAACTGCCGGTCGATCTGATTGATCCTGGTATAACTGTCGAAAGTAAAGTAGCTTAACAGAGAAATAATCAGTATTGATGCGGCGGCCAGCAGAGCCGTTCTTTTCCGGTAGGTTCGTTCGATATCCCGGGCATCCAGCTTTTTTTCAATTTCCAGCCAGTCTTCTTCACGATAGGGAATGTCATATTCCCCGGCTTTCTTTTTCAGCAGCTGTTCAAGTGAATCATTATTGTTGTTTTTGTTATCCATACCCTGTGCCTACTCTATGTATATAGATTTTTAGTCAACATCGAACGCAGAGCTTTCTTGGCCCTGGCCAGATTGGATTTTGAAGTACCTGCAGAGATTCCGAGCATGTCAGCAATCTCCCTGTGCCGAAAACCCTCTATCACATACAGGTTAAAGACTGTTCTGTAGGCCGGCGACAACCGCTGAACCATATCAATAATCTCCTGGTAGGAAATTCCGCTCAGGACTGTTTCGTCTTTGCTCAACCCGGTCCCGTTCAGATGTAACTCTTCCCATACCGGCTCTTTATTATTTTTATGAAACTGGTTAATGGCTGTATTGACAATAATCTGGCGTAACCACGGTTTGAAAGGCCGGTCGGTATCGTACTTCCGGATGTTTTCAAATACTTTCAGGAAAGCATCATTTAATATTTCTGCCGCTTGTTCTCTGGAATCGGCATATCGCAGCGTAATGCTCATGCCGTAGGCATAAAACATTTTGTAAAGTTCCTTCTGGCTTTCACGGCGGCGCTTCCGACACCCTTTTATTGTTTGGTTAAGCAACGTTTTGTGTTTTCAGGGAACCATTGATGGTGTGATCAAGAGGGATATACCTTCTATCTACAAATGTATACACAATTTTCAGTATAAGGGTTGCTTTTCAGTTCAGGATAAGCAGTTACAGACCGAATACGCGGTGAATATTGAATCCGAAACGCATATCGCCTTCCCAAAAACGATCCCTGTTGCCGGCCATAATATATTGCTCGTTATGCCACTGTGAACTGGTGAAAAATATCTGGAAAACATGTCCTCCGGTATCAATATTCAGAGCAATGCCCATCGCATCAGCTGTTCCCTGATTCCGGTCTCCCAGCACCGGAAGGTACTCGGCACTCAGGGCAAAACGGCTCGTTATTTCGTACTGGGCCAATACTCCCACGCCGTACAGGTAACTTTGGCTGTTGCCGGGCGCTGAATTAAAATATGAAGCCATCGGAGCCAACTGCATACTGAGCCTGTCGAACTTTCTGGCAACCATAATCGAAACCAGATAGCTGAGCCGATCCGAAAATTCCAGCCCGGCCCCGGAGAGCGTACTTATACCCATAGAGACTTTTGTTGCCAGGTCAATGGGTGGATGCCCCCTCTCGGTCTGCCGGAGAAAGTTAGCTTTTCCCCTGATATCCACCACTTTATTAAACGTCATCCGACCGAGGCCCAGGGATAACCGGTCATTCAGACCATATTCCAGTCCAAGGCGGGTATTGGCTCCGTCATCCAAACCGAAAAAACGGTTTATTCCTCCGTCGACAGGTCCAAATGCATGAGCTATGGAGGTTGTTAAATTTCTTTCGGCTATATTTTGCACGGTACTGATGCCGATGTTGGTGGGTGCCCAGAACAGATCGTTCACCAGAGCGTCTGTTTCAACCCGTTCCCTTGGTAATTGTGCCTCTGCCGTTCCCGGAAAAAAAACAGAGCAAAAAGTAAAGCAGATAACAAGACCTGTAACCACAAGACCTCTGACCAATGGAGATCGGTTGCCTATCACTTGTCGTTTTATCATTGAATGTTAAATGTCATTAATATTAAATTGCAATAAGATGACAGCAAACAGGGGAGGGGATGTAAAAGCAGACGGGCGCCTATCTCTTTGCAGAATGAAGTCTGGCTTCAATGCGAACATCCATTTCATCCCGTACCCGGTAAAAAAGAATGCCGGGAGGTTCGATGTCGAAATCAGTGATATCCAGGATCCATTCGGCTTCAAGCAGGAGTTCATCACCTTCTTTCTGCAAGGTTCCCTCCACAACTGTTTCCCGGGTGATACCGTGGATCGTGAATTCCCCGGACGCCCTTACAGTCTGTTCCCCTGTTGAATTCTGATCAAAAGAGGTTTCGAGCTCCCCTGTGAATTCGGCAAAAGGATACTCCTCTGTGTTGAGAGTGCGATACATATCCCTGTCCCGCCTGCTGTTGCCGGTTTCAAGAGTACTGAGATCCAGATAGAAATCGACGATATTTTTCTCAAAGTCGATCATGCCGGTCAGGTGTCCCGATTCTCCGGTGAACTCATGCAACGGGACACTTGAAGTGAATTCTGCGTGGCCTGATTCTGTAATAAACATTACATCTTCCTGCACGAGTGGAAGGTGGTAAAAAAGAAACAGGAATAGAATAAAAAACATATTCACTATTCTCCCGGATTGAGGTGGATTCAGGTTCATGTCTTGCTATTGCGCGTGATACAGATTGCACCACCCAGCTGTCAATAGCCACTGCTGTCACTTTCATTCCCGGTGCTGCTTTCACTGCTTTCCTCTGTAACTGTAATTGTGGCAATCATACCCATATTAAAATGAGGCCGGCAAAAATAGTCAAAGGTCCCCGTCTCATTAAAGGTATACTCAAAGGTATCGTTGGGGTTCAAATCACCGCTGTCAAACAGGCCGTTAAATTCACCCGATGAGCCGCTTGTCACGGTATGTATTTCAGACGTTGTATTCGTCCATATAACGGTTGTGCCCACTTCAACTTCCAGATTACCCGGCATAAATGATGTTCCCTGCATCCAGACCTCATTGGCTCCCTGATCGCCATTGCCATTGCCGTTTCCGTTTCCGTTGCCATTGCCGCTTCCGTTTCCGTTGCCTCCATTGGTTCCCGAATCTGTTGAGCTGTCACCACACCCGGCCATAGCCATGCTGATCATGATAAGGAACAGGAGAGAAAAGAATAGTTTAATCGAGCTGCTGACAGTATTGTTATGAGTGGTTGATTTACAATACATGATGTTTGACCTATGGTTAATTTGACGGATATTTGACGTCCGGCAATTCATTTAGATTCCATTCAGATCCTTTGTTTATGGAATCAGGGGATTGCCGGAACCTATACTGCTTTCTTGCCCATACCAGATTTTACTGAAAAAGGTTGCCTGGTTTTTTCAAAGTTTTTAGCCGGAATGTTGGGCCCGGCATGATTTCTATTCCAGAGACAATTTACCGCGCGGTCGGGAGGATGGAGCAGACGTTTTTAAGTCTGACCACGCGCCTGTTTCAATCTCTCAATATCTATTTTTTTCATCTGAAGCATGGCTTTTGTGACATTCCCGGCCCTGTCAAAGTCGGGATCCTCAACAGCTCGGGAAGGGTGGTTTTGTGACAAAAACCTTTACTCCAACTCGGCAAGTTCCAGCCAGTGCACGCTTTTTTTATCGATAACCTTCTTTATTTCAGCATATCGTGCTGATGTCTCTTCCAGCTGACCATAGCTTAAATTACCTGAACTGATGGCGGTTTCCAGTTGCGTTTTTTCAGCTTCCAGTTGCTCGATTTCTTTCTCCAGCTGCTGAAATCTTTTACGCTCTTTGAAACTCAGCTTTCCTTTTCCTGTTTCAGGAGGAGTCTTTGATTTGGAATTTCCGGCTGTTTTCTGCTTTTGAAGTTCAGCCTTTTCGGCGACTTCCTGTTCAGCAATTTCTGCCCGGTACTCCTGGTAGGTTCCGTTATGGTCACGCACCATGCCATTTCCTTCAAAAATAAAATAGTGTTGAACCAGCTTGTCCATAAAAAAGCGGTCGTGGGAAACCACGATCAGGCAGCCTCCGAAATCCTGCAAAAAATCTTCCAGGCGATTCAGCGTCATCAGATCCAGATCATTTGTAGGTTCATCCAGTATAAGGAAATTGGGATGCCGGATAAGGACCATCATCAATCCCAGTCTTCGCCGCTCACCTCCACTCAGGCTGGATATTTTTGTATACTGCATCTCGGGGCTGAACATGAAATGCTCCAGAAACTGGGACGCGGATATTTTTTTCCCATCGGCAAGTTCTATCACCTCCGCTATCTCCTTCATGACATCTATTACCCGCATGTTTTCATCAAGCTGTATTCCCTTCTGACGATAATGCCCGAATACGATTGTGGTTCCCTTATCGATTGTACCCGAGTCTGCCTGTTCCTCTCCTGTAATGATGTTTAAAAAGGTGCTTTTACCCGCTCCGTTTCGTCCGATGATCCCGATGCGTTCACCTCGTTTGAAAGAATAGGAAAAATCATCAAGGATAACTGTATCGCCGAACCGTTTGCTGATTTTATCAAGTTCCAGGATTTTATTTCCCATCCGCTGCATATTCACTTCCAGGCGCAATTCTGCACCGGTGTTTTTCTGCCGGGCCTTGTCTTCCGTTTCGTAAAATGCGTTAATCCGCGATTTGGATTTGGTGGTACGCGCTTTGGGAGACCGGCGCATCCATTCCAGTTCCTTTTTCAGAAGCTGGCCGGCTTTTCCGGTTTCAATTTCCTCAATCTCCTGGCGTTCAGCTTTCTTTTCCAGGTAGTAGGCATAATTGCCTTTGTGGTGGTACAGGTTGCCGCAGTCAATTTCGATAATATGATTGCAGACGCGATCCAGAAAATAACGGTCGTGAGTGACCATAAGCAGTGTGGTGGTGCTTCTTGCAAGATAATGTTCCAGCCACTCGATCATATCCACATCAAGGTGGTTGGTAGGCTCGTCAAGCAGAAGCAGATCCGGATTTTCAAGAAGAACAAATGCCAGTGCCACACGTTTCCGCTCTCCGCCTGACAGCGAGGCAACGGACTGGTCCAGGTCATGGATATTCAGTTTTCCCAGAATCTGTTGCATGCGCTGTTCATAATCCCATGCATTGGCTGAATCCATAGCGGAGAGCGCTTTTTCAAATGCCTTTTGGGTATCTTCATTAAAATTCTCGGCCTGTGCCTGTGCCGCTTTTTCATACCGCCTGATAATGGTCACTGTTTCTGAATTCCCCCGGGCTATAAATTCACTTATGGTCATCCGGTTATCCAGTTCGGGTTCCTGTTCAAGAAAACCCATTCTGATCCCGTTCCGGACCATTACTTCACCGTTGTCCGGGGTTTCTTTCCCGGCCAATACCTTGAGGAGGGTGGACTTGCCGGTGCCGTTGGGCGCTACCAGAGCAGTTTTGTCCCCTTTTGATATTCCGAACGTGAGCCCGTCGAATAATGGTTTTAAACCGTAATTTTTGGATAGTTGTTCTACAGAGAGATAGGTCATGAAGATTCAGGTGCTAAACAAGCAAGTTATGGTAAAGAATGATTTTGATGACGTAATATAAGGGAAAAGGATCAGGACATGAGTTATAAGTTCCCTGTTCAAAACTCACAGGAACAAAACTCACAGGAAGGGTGCATATTGTATGTGACACTTCACAGTGATTAAAAACTCTGCGGACAGGCGATCGTCCGCAAATTAAGGAGCTGGATATCGAGATACTTTTTCGACAACGGGATCTGCATGTGAAGTCGGTCAGCGGAATCCCATCGGGGAAGCCATAGTTTGCTTCTATTTTTTAAATGGTTTAATTTCATTTAATGAATGTCCGCCACTTTTATATACAATGGGCAGCAGCACTGCTGGTCAGTCTGAGCATTGGTCTGAATACAGCCCATTTTCATGACAGCATTAGTCCTGATTACCAGGAGACAGAAACAGTCAAGCAGGATTTTACACTCTGCCCGGTTTGTTTTTTTGCATTTCAAACGTTTTCTCCCCCCGATGCTCATACCGGTATTCTCAGCCCTGTTGACGATGCCGGGACCGGGATCGGTTTCAGTATCTCAAATCCCGATATCCCGTTAAACCGGGGCCGCTCTCCTCCAGCTCTGATATAAAGTAAGCAGTCAGTGTTCCGGAATTCACCTGTGATTATCGATGGATCAGGATATAGCCAGTAAACCATTCGTGTATAGTTTTTGCAAATCAGTTCACAGGAATTCTGTTAATCATCCAAATTATCTAATTTCAGAGCCATGAATTTTTTACAATTAAACCCGTTGAATACCCTTGCAGCAGCTGTTTTTTTCTTCTCCGTGTTTTTTACTGCGTGTGCTGATAATTCTGTCGGAAACGGCGACAACCATGATGATCATACCGATCCGGTCGGACTGGAGCTTGTCCATGACGGAGATGTCATTCTCGACTTTTTAGACGGGGAAGTAACCGAGTACAGCCATATGCATTTAGAGGCAGGCGAAGAATACCAGTTCAGCATTCATTTTCTTGATGCGGACGGAGATCGTATTGACGACTTCGATGAGAGTTACTACCTCGACTGGATAGTAGGAAATGAAGATGTACTGACTATGGAACAATACGACGACGACGACGCGTGGAGTTTTCACCTGATTGCCCTTGATGAGGGGGAATCGACGTTGCAAATACAACTTATGCATGGAAGTTCCGGATCAGCACACGCAGATTTTTCAACCCCATCTGTGACTGATGACAATGCCATTGAATTCCATGTCGGTGAATCCGGCCATCAGGACTGATGAACATTGAATTCCTGAGCTCCTGACCTGAACGGCTGAGACACTGATCGTAACTTCAGCCGAATCAGTGTCATCGGTCAGTCTTCCGGCCTGCACCGGATATTCGTGCGTTCACCGGCTCTTTCAGCATCCGGACGGTTTCTGCTATTTCTGAAGCTCTTCGGCGGGCACAAAAACCATGGACAGGGAGTTTACGCAGTGGCGTGTATCTTTCGGTGTCAGTTTTTCTCCTTCGAATACATGCCCCAGATGGGCATTGCAGTTCGCACAGAGAATCTCAGTCCGGATTCCGTCCGCATCCGGTTCCCGCTTTACTGCCCCGTCGATTTCGCTGTCGAAACTCGGCCAGCCGCAATGTGATTCAAACTTATGCTCCGAGGTATACAGAGGTGCATTACAGCGTTTGCACAAATAGACTCCCCGGTCTTTTTGATGCTCATATTCACCTGTACCGGGGGGCTCTGTGCCTTTATGTTTAATAATCCGTTCCTCCTCCGGCGTAAGCCTGTTATACTCTGAACTGTTTTTGGCGATACCGATTTTCGGGTGTTTCATATTGACTCATTTATCGTCTGCTATAGTACGGATAGAATTATGTACCGGACGCAGTTAAGAACCGTGGGTAAAATACATAATGAATATCACTGATTCTATCTTTGCCTGTTAAGCAGGGTCCAGCTTCTTCCGGGGCTCGCTGTTCTGAAGGTCTGGATATTTCCCCGGTCCGCGACGGTCACATAGACGGTGCATCCATCAGGTCCTCCAAAGGCAATATTATTGGCTATCCAGCCGCCCAGGGTTATTTCCTGTACCACGTCCCTCTCGGGGGAAATGATAACAACCGATCTTCCCCTTCCCTTGCGTGTGATATAGAGATTGCCGTCAATGTCACAGCGCATTCCGTCAATTCCGTAATCAGGAAACCTGACCAGAAGACGTTTACCGCTGATTTCTCCTTCAGGAGATAAATTATAAGCCCATACATTGCGCTGTACCGTTTCGTTTACGTAGAGGGTCTTTTCATCAGGGCTCACTTCAATCCCGTTGGCCGTGCCCATGTTATCTTCAAGAAGTGTGGTGCCGCCATCGGGATCTATTCTCCATAACCTGCCGGACTTGGAGTTCCAGTCGGGGTCACTTGCATAGATCAAATCATTCGAATCGATGGCCAGTTCCTTCGGCATGGTCATTGCCGGCTGATGGGCATACGTGCTGACTTTACGTGACGGCATATCTACTTTCAATATTTTTTGATTTGCATAATCTGCCACCAGCATCTCTCCGAGGCTGTTAAACCTGATCCCTCCGCCCAGGCCCCTGTCCGGCAGGTCTGCAAATAAACCGGCCTTTCCGTCGGGTGTAACCTTCCCGATGGTATGGGCATTGTTAAAATTCACTGCATACAAATTTCCCTTGCTGTCCACTGCAGGCCCGTTAACTACCGGACCCTCAACACCCGATACAAATGTGCCGGGTTCAGTCAAGTGGCTGCTGACATAAAGTTCTTCCGGACTGACATCCGCTTCCGCCCCTGAACATCCGACCAGAGTAGAAAGCATTCCTGCAAGAGGAGTTGCCACCACCATACTGCCACCGATGCCGCCACCGATCATTCTGATAAAGCTTCGGCGGTCAGGATTATCTGATTTTTTCATTGGTTCACCCGTTTTTATCTATTGATTATTACACCCGGAAAATTCATTTCATTCCTTCGCTGTTTGTACGTGAATTAAAGCCTCCAATGCCCACCAGTTTAACCGGTGTTCAGATCCTGAACTATTTCAGTAGAGTTCCACTTGTAAATAGTGTCTCTAAGAAAACATCAATCTCTGCGTTCCACTTACCCCAAAAATGCTCATGTACGCTTGGTACACTGTGCTTTTTGGGTTTCGCGCGCCTTGACCTTGACGTTTTTATAGGACACTATGAGTTTTCTTACAAACACCAATTAAAAACGGCGCCTGTCATAAAAGAAGAGGGCGGACAATTGAAAATTTGAATCATAAATTCTGATATGGAAATTTCAGTCGGGAAGAAGACAAGTCTTTTTAAAGGCGCTTCCATGCATGGAGGCATCATACTTTTGTCAATCTATTTGCTGTGCGCTCTGCTGATCCTGTTCATTTTTATGATAAGCGGCATACTGGATATACCGTACGAACATTTTACGGCTGAGCCTGCGGTAATATATAATGCACATCCGTTTCTGGGCCTGGCATCCAATATCGGCGTACTGATGTGGTGCGCGGCAGCTGCAATATGTTTTTTTACGTATGCCTCTTCAGAAAACCGCTATTCCGGTAAGGAGTCATTATTTTTTTTCTGTTCTGCCCTGCTAACAACCCTTTTGTTGTTTGACGATTTTTTTATGTTGCATGAAGCCATTTTTCCATGGTATTTGGGCCTTCAGGAAGAGACGACCTATATCCTGTACGGGATCGTTGTTTTAATTTATCTCAGCTATTTCCGTCAGCAACTTCTGGACAGCGACTATGTCTTTCTGGCCGTTGCTTTTATTTTTCTGGGTTTGTCGGTTGCTGCAGATTCTTTCCTCCCGCAATATGGACTGGCTTATCTGGTTGAAGACAGTTTTAAGCTTTTTGGCATTGCAACATGGCTATTCTATTACGCCGGCACATCCCGTAAACATATCAGAAGATCAGGCTGAAGCAGCTTGTTTTTTCTCTCCTTATCTTGGCCGGCAAATGCCTGCAGCCGGCTCGTACAGTTGCAGATATCCGGGGAATATTCAGACAACAATTATGAACTTCTAAATGAACGGGATTTATGAAATATATCGGAGCGCATGTAAGTGCGGCAGGCGGGGTAGAGAATGCACCGAAAAATGCACATGAGATAGGGGCAACCGGTTTTGCCCTTTTTACCAAAAACCAGCGGCAGTGGAATGCCAAACCGTTGTCTCAGGAAAATATCAGCCGGTTCAGGGAACACTGTGAAGAATTGGGCTTTACCATGGATGCGGTGCTGCCCCATGACAGCTATCTGATCAATCTGGGACATCCGGAAAAGGAGAAACTTCAAAAATCCCGTAGTGCATTTCTGGACGAAATGCGGCGATGCGAACAGCTTGGTATACGCATGCTCAATTTCCATCCGGGAAGCCATTTAAAAAAATGCAGTGAGGAGTCCTGCCTGAAGACCATTTCAGAGTCTGTGAACCTGGCGCTCGACCAGACAGAAGGGGTGACTGCCGTGATCGAAAATACAGCGGGACAGGGGACCAATATGGGGTACAGATTTGAACATCTTGCAGGCATCATCGACGGAGTAAATGATAAAGGAAGAATCGGTGTCTGTATTGATACGGCGCATGCCTTCGTAGCCGGATACGATATTTCTTCCGAAGAGGGTTTTACGGCTACATTCGACCAGTTTGAAAAAATCATCGGGCTTGAATACCTGAAAGGCATGCACCTGAATGACTCCAGAAAGGAGCTGAACAGCAGGGTGGACCGTCATGCAAGCCTTGGGGAAGGTTTTATAGGCTGGAGCCCGTTTGAGCTGATTATGAAAGATGAACGGTTTGAGGGAATTCCGATGATACTGGAAACTCCCGACCCGGCTATCTGGCCGGAGGAAATCAGCCGGCTCAGAAAGCTGGCAGCCGGAGGATAAATCGACCCTTTTGAACTTAACAGGGAACAGGTATGGAATCGGAACTGCAGATCGTTTTTCAGCTTTTGGCTGCTCTTGCGATCGGCTTTCTCGTCGGTATAGAAAGAGGATGGAGCGGTCAGAAGGAATCGGAAAGTGATCCGGTCGCAGGAATCCGCACGTTCAGTCTTATAGGACTTTTGGGTGGGGTATGGGCGATGATATCCCAGACGGCCGGTGAGTGGATCCTTGCTATCGCCTTTGCCGCGGTGGCCGCAATGGCCATAGTATCCTATCTTATGAATACCCGTAAAAGTGATAATATCGGAACCACTACGGCTTATACCCAGATGGTGACATTTGTGCTCGGGGCATGGGCGGCATTAGGGTATCATTTGTATGCCTTGGGGACGGCTGTTCTGGTTGTGGCCTTACTGGGAATGAAACCTGTTCTCCACCGCTGGCTGCGGGGTATTGAAACAAAGGAGATTTATGCCGGAATAAAACTGCTGGTTATCAGCCTTGTACTTTTACCCCTGCTTCCCGACCAGGGATACGGACCGTGGGAATCGATCAACCCCAGATGGATCTGGTGGATGGTTGTCCTGATATGTGGTATTTCATTTATCGGGTATTTTTCCATCAAGCATATCGGCAACCGCAAGGGAACCCTTGTCACCTCCATTACCGGAGGTCTGGCTTCTTCTACAGCAGTAACATTGAGTATGGCTGAGTTCGCCCGCAATCA
>JBBDRV010000247.1:0-2348 GCA_040905285.1 Balneolaceae bacterium
ATCTTCTTATAGGCTCACACAACGATCTGCTTATTACTTCAATCTGTTAAAGAACGTCTGCTTCATTTCAAATCCGAAGCAGATTTTTAATATAGAGGTAATTCACATCATTTACAACAAAAAACATCGAAATTCCCTTGCCTACCTCATACTGTCCGTCCATTAAAGAAAGGACAAGGTTCTCTTTTTTTTCCGTCACAGGCACGATGTTTAATAAAAGCCCTGAGGAATCCTGATCCTCTCCGGAAAAAAAATCCTTAAAGAAAAAATTCCTTCAGTATTTCAATACCAGATAGAAACGCGAAAAGCTATCTATTTATTTTCCCCTGATGACGTCTCCGTTTTTTTGTTCAGAGCTTTCTGAACAGTCACCCGTTCATCATCTGCGATAAAAGCCATCGCCTCTTCAACACTCATATCTTCAAATTTCTTTTTCACTTCGGCTACAGTGAAGTCCGTTGATTTTTCAACCGGTTCCACATCGGCAGATTCCTTTTTTCCGTGCGCTTTCCCCTGTCCGGAGGATACAGCAGACTGTTCATCTCCTTCAGCTGATTTTTTCAGTTCCGGCTTGCTTTCGTCTCCCTTCGGTTCTTCTGCTTTTTTCACATCCTGTTCAGTAACAGCAGGGGCTGTTTTCTTCGATTTGCCGGCCCGCCTGGTTCGCTTCGTTTTCCCTTCAGCCTCTTCAGGCGGCACATCGTTATAATCGACCAGTTCAATCATTGCAAGTTCTGCAGCATCACCTGTTCGGAATCCGAGTTTCAACACGCGGGTGTATCCACCGGGCCGGTCTTTTGCAAGAGGCCCAATTTCTTCAAATAATTCCGTTACGGCATACTTATCCTGCAGTTTTGAAAAAACCATCCTCCGGTTGTGGGTGGAGTCCACCTTTGCCCGGGTGATCAGTGGTTCAACAAAACGCCGGAGCTCTTTTGCTTTTGCAACTGTGGTTTTGATCCGCCGTTCATGGATCAGTGCCACCGCAAGGGCTGTAAATGTAGCTTTGCGATGAGTTGACGTCCTGCCGAATTTCTTTCCTTTAACTAAATGACGCATTGTTCAAATACCTTTTATTTATCCAGATACTTTGACACATCCATGCCAAACTGGAGATTCTTTTCTTCAATAACATCCACAAGTTCCGCGAGTGATTTCTTGCCGAAATTACGGAACTTTAACAGATCCTGTTCATCTCTGGAAACCAGTTCAGAAATCGTATTGATATTAGCCGACTTCAGGCAGTTGTAAGCCCGAACACTAAGATTCAGATCTTCAATGCTGGTTCTCAACAGGTTTGCCACCCGCTGTTTTTCAGCATCAACTTCTTCTTCCTCCTGACTGAAAGGTTCTTCTATTTTTTCGGTAATAAACTTTTCAATATGCTCTTTGAGAATCTTACCGGCAATCGTAAGAGCTTCCTTTGCATTCAGAGACCCGTCTGTTTCAACGTTCATCGTCAGTTTCTCATAATCTGTTCTCTGGCCAACCCGGACGTTGTCTACTTCAAACTGTGCTTTTTTCACAGGAGTGAAAATAGCATCAATGGGCATCAGATTGACATCCTCCTCATAGTCACCAGCCAATTCTTCAGAGGGGACATAGCCACGGCCTCTGCCTATATGCAGTTCCATTTCAAGGTTTGCATCGTCTGCCAGTGTTGCAATCAGCAGATCAGGGTTGAGGACATCATACTCCGCTGTCGCTTCGTTAATGTCTCCCGCTGTCAAAATACCGGAGCCTTTCTTGGTGATGTGGATCACCCCACTGCTCTGCTCAACCTGTTTGAAGCGTACCTGTTTCAAATTAAGTATGATTTCATAGACATCTTCTTTTACACCCTGTATGCTGGAATATTCATGATCCACACCATTGATCTTAACAGCAGTGATAGCAATTCCAGGTAAAGAAGATAGTAATACACGACGAAATGAATTGCCGATTGTGACTCCGAAGCCCCGCTCAAGCGGCTGAAGGACAAAAGAGCCGATGCTCTCGTTGGATTCAGCCACTTCAAGGCTATCAGGCATTTGCAAACTGTAACTGCTCATAGTGTTTTTAGTTTGAATCAGAAATTGTTATTTAGAATAAAGCTCAATGATCAGCTGCACATTGATGTTTTCCGGAATCTCATCCCTCTCCGGATAGTACAAAAATTTCCCTGTTTTCGACTTTTTGTCGATTTCCAGCCACTTGTACTTACTCTTTGGACTGGTTCCCAGAGAATCACTGATTACATCCAGATACGATGACCGTGCACCGACGGTAAAGACATCTCCCGGTTTCAGCTCAAAGGAAGGGATATTAACAACCTTACCCTAGACAACAATATGTCAGTGTGACACCAG
>JBBDRV010000248.1:0-2334 GCA_040905285.1 Balneolaceae bacterium
AGGTGGCAGGTGGCAGGGGCAGGTTACAGAGGGTAGGTTACAGAGGGCAGGTTACAGGCGAGGGGCAGAAAAAATATTCGGAGCAGGATCCGTATCAACGGATTGACTAATCCATTGACATGGGGTTGTTCAGGGCGATATCCTGATATGTTTTATATTCTTCAGGTGTGGTATCCGAGATTAAATAATGAATCGGGTCAACGGCTTCGCTATTCATCCGTATTTCATAATGCAGATGAGGTCCCTGGGTCATTCCGGTATTGCCTGTATACCCGATAAGATCACCTCTGCCGACTGCAGCTCCGCTGCGGATTTCATCAGCAAATCCGGACAGATGTGCGTATCGGCTTTCATACCCGTTACCGTGTTCGAGAACGAGCATGAGCCCGTAGGAACCACGTCTCCCACTCATTTTTACTGTCCCGTCACCTGTTGCATATACAGGCGTTCCCACCTCCGCCCTGAAATCAAGCCCTTCATGCATGCGACGGTACTTCAGCACCGGATGAACACGCATTCCAAATCCGCTCAGAAGAACGCCGTTTACCGGCTTGATAGCGGGAAGGTGCCTCAGCATATCCTGATTATCATTGTAATAACTCTTTATTTCATCAAAGGAAATTTTTTGAATTCCGATTCGGCGTTCAAGGTTATCGATCTTGCTCGCAGTCCAGCGCAGTATTTCCGAAGTTTTTTCACTGTAAACGTCAAAACCGGAATAAGGGTCGGATCCGCCGACTCCAGCCATGCGCTCCTCGGATGAGAGCGGATCAAGACCTAAAACGGACCGGTACATTTCATTATCCATCTCCACAATGGATTCCATCCTGGATTCAAGAGTGGATATAGACGAGCGCGTTTCTTCCATCTGCTGAATCAGGGTCTCATTTTCAGCCTTGAGCGCAATTTCGGCAGGGGTGCCGATATAGTTTGAGAGGAGGGACAGACCAATGCCGGCTAATATGACTCCGTTCAGAATCCAGGTACAAGCCGTATAGATGACCAGATCGAAGCTGTTCTGTTCCACCCGGACGAACTCGCAGTTGTCTGCATCATAATAGTAATGATTCTTGGAAGACATAGTTAGCTAACTATTTTCACAGCAAATAACACGAAAAATAAAGTATGAACAAAATCCTCTTCAAAAAAGAGTATTCCTGGTGCTATTTGTTTCACTCGAAATCACCTTCAAAATATTCAATCGCACGTTTTGGCATGTCAGCCTGTCCTTTTTTATGCCTGATATGATGTTGTACCTTGTTCTGGAAGGCCTTGGAGGCATCGTATCCGTAATGTTCAAGCAGATAATTCATCGCAATAACTTCTGCAATTACAGTAATATTCTTTCCAGGCGTGATCGGCAGATGGATCAGCGGAATAACTGTGTCCAGTATTGTAACTGAATCATGATTCAGTCCGGTTCGTTCCACCTTCTCGCTCTCTTCCCAGAGGGACAAATTCAGAACGACTTCGAGCCGTTTCTGATAACGGATCGATCTGATTCCAAACATGGACATGACATCAATGATGCCGAGCCCGCGGATTTCCATGAAGTGTTTATTCATTTCTGTGGCGGAAGAGATCAGGACACTGCTTTTTTTTGAAAGCATAACGACATCGTCGGCTACGAGCCGGTGTCCACGCTCAATCAGGTCCAGTGCAACTTCACTTTTGCCGATTCCGGATTTGCCTGAAATAAGGATACCTATTCCATACACATCAACCATTGTTCCGTGGACCATTGTCTGTATTGCGAACTGATCCTCCAAAAAGTCCCGGAGGAGATACATAAAGCGGGTCGTTTCAATGTCCGTTGTAAATACCGGTACGGCTGCGTCATCAGCCATTTGCAGTAACGGCTCGGGCAAGACGTTGTTATCGGTGAGGAAAATGACCGGGATATCGAATTTCAGGAGATTGCCAAAGGACTGTTTCGCTTCTTCATTGGATAAATGCTGAAGATATTTACTTTCAGTGTTCCCAATGATCTGTATCCTTTGATAGGTAAACAGTTCAATATAGCCGGCCAGCGCCAGACCAGGACGATGCAGATCCGTTTCCGTGACAAATCTCCGGTCACACACTTCCTCGGAAGCGGATGCTTCAACTTTAATTTTCACTCTTTCCTTTAACTTCTCAATCATGTAAGAGACAGGAATCTGCTCTTTTCTCGGAATGGGAGTATGATCTTTAAATGGCATATGACTCAAATTTGAAATTAATCAGTGCTCAAAATGTTTGGTTTTATACTTGCGGATCTGGCGCACCACGGTATCGACAACATTGTTTATCGCCTGTTCATAAGTCTGACCTTCTTCTGACGCATGCAGCAGT
>JBBDRV010000249.1:0-2313 GCA_040905285.1 Balneolaceae bacterium
TGACATGCCCTCCCTTCAGCAACAAATCATAATCCTGAGCTTGCAGAGGCTCCACAGATGCAAAACAGGCACATAGAAAAAGAATACTCGCAAATAAATATCCGGTGATTTTAGCAGCCATTTTTTTATTCAAGATATCAATTATTACCGATAAACACTCCTGTTATCAGCATTGTCAGCGGATCGTTTTCAATAGAAAAAAACCGACAAGTAAAATACAACCCGTCACCCTCATCGCTAATTAGCCAGCGGGCCGGAGCTGGAAGCGGACCACCAGGGCGGTGCAAATTATCCTGCGGCGATGCCTCCCAATGTGAATAGCATTGCTATTTTCCATCCAGTTTTATTTCGTTCCGGATGATGCCGATCATGCGGCCAACTATGATTCAAAGGAAGTGGCAAAGCTACGGTGCAAACATTTCTTGTAAAACGTTCAGTACCTTTTCTTCAGATATTGAACTGATTATACCGAGTTTCTTGATCAAACGTCTTTTATCAACGGTCCTGATTTGATCCAATACAACCTGTCCACGCTTACCCTGAAAAGTTGTTGTAACCCGCGTAGGATATTTTTTAATTGCAGAGGTTAAGGGGGCAACAATAACGGTTCGGATGTGTTTATTCATTTCGTTAGGGGAAATGATCATGCAGGGACGGGTTTTCTTAATTTCCGATCCTTTGGCAGGGTCGAGTGAAATGAGATATATTTCAAATCGTTGGACCGGGTTGGCTACCATGTCCACTCAGTTTGATCCCACTCTCTCGGACGTTCAAGATCATCCTGGTCGAGCAATTGATCATCACCTTGCTCAGCCATTTCCTCGAAAGATTGTTCCCAGTTCTTTCGGGTTTCTTTCGCCGAACGAAGGATGATTTCGTTGTTTCTGAGAATCATCTCGATTTCTTCTGAAAGCCCACTTTCTTCAATCAAGGGTTTTGGAATACGAACTCCCTGTGAATTACCGATTCGAATAATCTTTGTTTTCATGGTAAAGATATTACGTGAATGAACTATAAAATAATTACAATGTAGTTACCAGTCAACGAGAACAGAAACAATTTATTGACGAACACTTGCGATTCTTTTCTCTTGTTCACTTCTTCAATCCAGGCTTGCTCTATCTCCGGATCAATTTGGGCTCGCATGCTTTCCAATAACTTCTCAACCCGTCACCCTCATCCCTAATCAGCCAGCGGATCGGGCCGGAGCTGGAAACGGACCACCTTGCTCGTTGTCCCTTTGCCGCCTTCCATATGGAAAGGAGCCCGGGTGCTGACGGTGGACCACAGGCCTCTCCCTTTCCAACCTGCATCGGGATCGTCAATCCGGCCGTCGAGCCATTTTGTATAGAAGCCGAGGGGGTAGGGAACACGGAGCACCACCCACTCCCCGTCGTTCAGGACCAGCAGTCCTTCGGATCCGTTGCCTGTATTGATCGGTGTGTTTTCACCAAGCCCGAAACTGTCAAACTGGTCGACCCACGTATAATAGCTGGCTTCGGCACTGCCGGAATCGCTCACCCCCTGGATCTGGGGTGCCGGTTCGGTGTAAAAGGTCCAGCCTTCGGGACAGTGCTGGCCGGTTGTATCGGGTCCGTTGAGCGGACCGGTGCATTTCCTCCGGTCAAAGCTTCCCATGTGGCCGCTGGCCAGTGCCGCCCAGACCACCCCTTCCCTGTCGATGTCCATGCCGCGCGGCGAGAAACCCTCTACCGGCTCTCCCTCTTCGTCCAGCGGCAGTTCATAGTATTCCGTCAGGGCCGTTTCCGCCGGGTCGGACCCGGGCTCCAGCCGGACAACCGCACCGGGATAGCCCAGCGACGATCCCCAGACGGACCCGTCTGGAGCGGGGGCCACGGCATAGAAACCGGCTGCAATCCGCTTGTCCATGGAGGGGTCTACAGGATCATCCGGTTCCACATACCCGTCCCGCTGTCCATTGCCGTTGGTATCGAGAATGAAGGGAGTCCATCCCTGGGAGGCCTCTTCATCCCCGGTTTCCAGAAACATCTGCGTATCCAGCCATCCGATAACCTGTCCGCCGCCGCTTGTCCAGAGAGTATTGTTTTCATCCTCGGCAAACATCAGATGATGTGTACTGAAGCAGGTACCTATGGGGGTGTATTCATCCGATTCCGGGTCGTATACACCCAGATGGCGCCCGGCCCTGTCGACCGGGAATGCCTGTGCGGACGGGTGGTCCGATCCTTCCCTGCAGAATTCCGGGTTTTCGGGTGGGCGGACCGTGGCGGTGATCCAGACCCGCCCCTGCCCGTCGAGCATGGGATTATGCACATTGGCTTTGCTGTCCCA